>JBEPVS010000244.1:0-2510 GCA_041690875.1 Gammaproteobacteria bacterium | reverse complement strand
ATACCTGCTCGACCGAAGGCGCGAACAACAGGTCGCAATGCGCCTCGGCCAGCAGCCCGGTGTCGTCGGCGATCGTGCGCGGATACGCGGCAAAATCCTCGGCGGGACCGAACTGCAAGGGATTGACGAACACGCTGGCGATGACGCGATCCGCCCGATGACGAGCCGCCGCGAGCAGGCTCAGGTGTCCCGCATGCAGGTTGCCCATCGTCGGCACCAGCGCGATGCGCTGGCCGGCGTTGCGCCAATCCCGCACGCGTGCGCGCACCGCGGCGACTGTAGTAGCAACTTCCATACCGAGCGGTTGCGTCAGAAACAGTGTTCAGGCGCAGGATAGGCGCGGCTGCGCACGGCCGCCACGTACGCGGCAACGGCCGCGGCACTATTGCCGGCATCCGTCATGAAGTTGCGCACGAAGCGGGGCTTGCGTCCGGCCGTGATGTCGAGCACGTCGTAGAGCACGAGGATCTGCCCATCGGTTTCGGGCCCCGCGCCAATTCCGATGACGGGTACATTTACGCCGAGTGTGATTTCAGCCCCTAGCGAGGCTGGAATGCACTCGAGCAACAACAGGTCGGCGCCCGCGGCCTCGAGCGAACGCGCGTCGGCAAGCATGCGCTCCGCGGCCTGTTGCTCGCGGCCCTGCACGCGAAAACCGCCGGTCTTGTGCACTGACTGCGGCTTCAATCCGAGATGCGCGCACACGGCGATGTCGTGGCTCGTCAGGTATTCGACGATCTCGAGCTGCGAGGCGCCGCTCTCGAGCTTGACCATGCGTGCGCCGCCCTCTTGCATCAATCGCACGCTGTTCGCCAGTGCGAGCTCGCGCGAGGTGTAGCTCGCGAAAGGAAGATCCGCCATCAGGAATGCATGGTGCACGCCGCGCGCGACAGCCGCACAGTGATAGACCATCTGGTCCATCGTCACCGGCACGGTCGTGTCATGTCCCTGGATCACCATGCCGAGCGAATCGCCGACCAGCACCACGTCGACGCCCGCCGCGTCGACGAGCGCACCGAAGCTCGCGTCATACGCGGTGATGCAGGCGATCTTTTCACCGTGCGAGCGCATCTCGCCCAGCGTGTTGATCGTGACCGGCGGATGGTGCGAACCGCGCAGTTCCAGCTGCGTATACATAGGGTGCGGAGAATGACGGAGTGGCGTGCTACAAGCAACTTTACGGCTCTTGGGCCGCTACATCACATCGCGCGATGCCGCAACGGGTTGTAGTAGAGACGACCGCGCTGCATGCGCTTGATTGCCGTCAGCAACTCCTCGTAATCCGACTCATTATGCAAGGGATCGATCGCCGCCGCGTTGACGATCAGCAAGGGCGCGACTGAGTATTCGTGGAAGAAACGCGCGTACGCGGCGTTGAGTTTTTCCAGGTAGCTGCGTTCGATGTAATGCTCGTAGCGGATGCCGCGACGGTTGATGCGCTCTTGCAGCACGTCGACGGGCGCCTGCAGGTACACGACGAGATCCGGCACCGGCGCGTCGATGGCCAGCCGATCGTGGACCTGTTCGTACAGGCGGAACTCCTCGTCTTCCAGCGTTACGCGTGCGAACAAGCGATCTTTGTCGAGCAGGTAATCGGCGACGCGCACCGGCGCGAACAGGTCGTGCTGCTTGAGCGCCGAGAGTTGCTGCGCGCGCTGGAACAGGAAATACAACTGCGCCGGCAGTGCACCCGCGCGGGGGTTACGGTAGAAGCGCTCGAGGAATGGATTCTGGTCCGCCTGCTCGAGCACCTGCTCTGCGCCGAGGCTCGCGGCCAGCTTGATTGCGAGGCTCGTCTTGCCGACGCCGATCGGCCCTTCGAGCACGATGAAGCGATGCGCCGACGCTGCCGACGCGCCCGCCGGCTTCGTCACGGCGTTTGCTGCGGGCTTCGCGGCTCGCTGCTTTACCGGCGCCCCGGATTCAGGCGTCGAACCAGTCGGCCGCTTCATGCGATTTTCCACAAACCTTCAGCGCTGACCCGCTCGGCGAGTGACGCGACATGGCCCAAGCCCGGCACCAGAACATCGGGCCCGAACTCGCGCCACGGGTGCAGCACGAAGGCGCGCTCGGCAATGCCCGGATGTGGCAACAGCATCGCGGGATCAGCGCTGAGTTGTTCGCCGTAGCTCAGCAGGTCGAGGTCGAGCACGCGCGGACCCCAACGCGTGCGGCTGGGTTCGCGGCCGAATCGTTTCTCTATGCCGCGCATCGCTGCGAGCAGTTCACCGGCACTAAGCCTCGTGAGGAGTCCCGCGACCGCGTTGCAAAAATCAGGTTGCGCGATATCGCCCATCGGTTTCGAACCGTACAGGGAAGAGCGGCACACGAGCAGCGTTTGCCCAAGCGCGCCGAGCGCGTCGAAGGCCGCGCGCACCTGCGCGGCAGGGTCGTGCAGGTTGCTTCCAAGCCCCACATAGGCGGGATACGCATGCACGGCGGCCTCTTGCGAATCACGCGCCGCTGGCGCCGCCGCCGCCGGCACCACCGCCACCACTGCCCTGTCTCTT
>JBEPVS010000243.1:0-2570 GCA_041690875.1 Gammaproteobacteria bacterium | reverse complement strand
CGCCACCGCTGTCTGCGCATCGGCCAGACGCACCGCAAAGAAACCGCGTCGCGCATATGGCATCAGGGTTTTCTGTAGGCTGGTGTCGTCCACGCGCTTGAGCGCGCCCTGCACGCGTAGCGTGCGCAGCGGCCAGCGTTCGGCGCCGATCCAGCCATTGACGATCGCGATTAACGGCAGCGCCACCAACGCGATCGCCAGCGTCCAGGTGAGGATGCGCACGAGCGCGTTCATAGCGACAACTCCAGGATTCGCCAACACAACTCCTCGAATGAGACCCCAAACGCCGCCGCCGACTTGGGCATCAGCGAGTGACTGGTCATCCCGGGTGCGGTGTTGGCTTCCAGCAGCCAGTTGTTGCCTGCGCGGTCGCGCATGAAATCGATGCGCGCCCAGCCGCGCAGGTCCAACGCCACGAACGCGCGCTGCGCCTGTTCGCGCGCCTGCGCCTCGCCGGCTTCGTCCAGGCCCGGGCAGATGTACTGGGTGTCGGACGCGAGATATTTAGCGTGGTAGTCGTAGTACTCGCCCGCCGGCACGATGCGGATGCTCGCCAGCGCGCGCCCATCGAGTACGCCGATGGTGTATTCGTCGCCGTCCACGAGTTGCTCGACCAGCATTGCGCCCGGATAGCGCGCCGCCAGTTCGACTGCGGCGTCGAGACCGGCGTCGTCGTAAACGCGGCTGACCCCGACGCTGGAGCCCTCGCATGCCGGCTTGACGATCACCGGCAGCCCGATCTCGCGCGCGGCTGCGTGCACATCGTCGCCGCGCGCCAACGGCAGATAGGTCGGCGTCGGCAGTCCCAGCGCCTGCCACACCTGTTTGCTGCGGACCTTGTCCATGCTCAGCGCCGAACCCAGGACGCCTGAACCGGTATACGGCACCCCTAACGCCTCCAGCAGTCCCTGCAGGACGCCGTCCTCGCCGCCGCCGAGATTGCCGTGCAAGATGTTGAAGACTCGATCGAACTGCCGCTGCACCAAGGCCACGCTCAATGCGGGGATGCCGTCGACCGGCTGAGCGTCGACACTGCTCGCTCGCAATGCGGCGAGCACGTTGAGTCCGGAATCCAGCGACACTTCGCGCTCGCTGGAACTGCCGCCCATCAGCACCGCGACACGACCGAATACAGCCGGGTCGGTGATGCGCGGCGGTGGCAGGCGCGCGCTCATGCCGCAACTTCCGTGAAGCCATGCGTTGCAAGATGCTGCGCGATGTGGCCGATGTCGCCGGCGCCCAGCATCAGCAGCAGATCGCCGTCGTCGAGCACGTCCGGCAGTACCGCCAGCAGCTCCGCGGCACCGCCAACGACCACCGGCTCGGTGCGCCCGCGCGCACGGATTCCGCGCGCCAGTGCCTTGGCATCGGCGCCCGCGATCGGTTGCTCGCCGGCCGGATAGACCTCTGTCAGGACCAGCACATCGACCTCGGACAGCACCTCGACGAAGTCGTCGAACAGATCGTGCGTGCGGCTGTAACGGTGCGGCTGGAACGCGACCACCAGGCGCCGGTCCGGCCAGCCACCACGTGCCGCGGCAAAGACCGCCGCAAGCTCGCGCGGATGGTGGCCGTAGTCGTCCACCAGCTGCACGCGTGCGCCGTTGGCAGTGGTCAGTTCGCCAAGCAGATTGAAGCGGCGGGCGATGCCTGCGAACTTCTGCAGTGCGCGGGCGATGGTCGCGGCGTCGATGCCCAGCTGCCAGGCTACGGTGGCTGCCGCCAATGCATTGAGCACATTGTGGTGACCAGGCAAGGCCAGCTCGACCGGCGTGTGCGTCGCATCCGGCAGGCATAGGGTGAAGCGCATGCACGGCCCGTCCTGCGACACCTGCGCGGCGCGCACATCGGCATCCTCGCTCAGGCCATAAGTCATAACGTGGCGCGAGGTCTCCGCGGCGAGCGCAGCGACTTGCGGGTCGTCGATGCACAGCACCGCCAGTCCGTAAAACGGGAGACGGTGCAGGAATTCGGCGAACGCAGCTTGCATCCGCGCGAAGTCACCGCCGTAGTTTTCGAGATGGTCGGCGTCGATGTTGGTGACGATCGCGACCAGCGGATGCAGGCGCAGGAAACTGCCGTCGCTTTCGTCGGCCTCGGCCACCAGCCAGTCGCTGTCGCCCAGACGCGCATTGGCACCGGCGGCGAGCAGCTGGCCGCCGATGACGAAGGTCGGATCCAGGCCGCCCTCGGCCAGCACGCTCGCCAGCAGCGAGGTCGTCGTAGTCTTGCCGTGAGTGCCTGCGACCGCGATGCCGCGCCGGAAGCGCATCAATTCCGCCAGCATTTCCGCGCGTGGCACCACCGGGATGCGCTGGGTGCGGGCTTCAAGCAGCTCCGGGTTATCGGTAGCGATCGCACTGGAGACAACCACGCAATCGGCACCGTGCACGTTTGCGGCAGCGTGACCGAGGCGAACGTTGGCGCCGAGCGACACCAGTCGTCGCGTCGTCGCGTTGTCGGCCAGGTCGGAACCGGAAACCCGATAACCCAGCGTGCATAGCACTTCCGCGATCCCGCTCATGCCGGCGCCGCCGATGCCGACGAAATGCACGCGCGCGGCCTCGCCG
>JBEPVS010000242.1:0-2692 GCA_041690875.1 Gammaproteobacteria bacterium | reverse complement strand
GCACACTTCGGTCGTCGCGCCTTGCCCTGCGCAATCTCGAGCACGGCCGCATCGATGTCCTGGGAGTGAACAGGCCCTAACATGCACAAGCAGTACGACGTCGTGGTCGTGGGCGGCGGTGCGATCGGCAGTTCGATCGCCTACGCGCTGACGACGGAGCCGGGTTTTCACGGCACCGTGCTCGTGATCGAGCGCGACCCGAGCTACAAGCGGGCCTCGTCCGCGCTGTCGGCCGGCGGCGTTCGCCAGCAGTTCTCGGCGGCGGTCAACATCCATCTGTCCCAATACGGAATCGAGTTCCTGCGTCGCGCCGGCGAGTTGCTGGCCTGCGGCGATGAGCGTCCCGCGATCACGGTCAACGAATCGGGCTATCTGGTACTCGCGCCGCCCGACGGCATGGATGTGCTGCGCCGAAACCACGCGCTGCAGACCGGACTCGGCGCCCGTATCGCAATACTCTCGCCTCAGGAACTTCAACAGCGGTTTGCCTGGCTGACGATCGACGATCTCGGCGGCGGTTGCCTCGGGTTGGAAGGGGAGGGTTGGCTGGACGGCTACCTGCTGCTGCAGGCCTTTCGCAGCAAGGCACGCTCGAACGGTGCGGAGCTGCTATCCGATGAAGTCGTGGGCCTGACGCGCACGGATGACCGCATCGACGCGGTGCAGCTTCGCTGTGGCGAGCGCATCGGCGCGGGCCTTGTCATCAATGCGGCCGGCCCGCATGCACGAGCAATCGCGGCGATGGCAGGGGTAGCGCTTCCCGTCGAAGCGCGCAAGCGCAATGTGTTCGTCGTGTCATGTCCCGAGCATTTGATCGGCTGTCCGCTGGTGTGCGACGGCTCGGGGGCATGGTTTCGCCCGGAAGGTGCGCACTACATCTGCGGTCGCGCGCCGGATCCCGCTCTCGATCACGAAGATTTCTCGCTGGAGGCGGACCACGATTTCTTCGAGGACTCCGTCTGGCCCGCGCTCGCGGCGCGCGTGCCGGCGTTCGCGGCGCTCCGTGTGGTCGGCGCATGGGCAGGGCACTACGAGTACAACACCTTCGATCAAAACGGCATCGTCGGTCTCCATCCGGAGCTGCGTAATTTCGTATTCGCCAATGGCTTCAGCGGCCACGGCCTGCAACAATCGCCTGCGGTCGGCCGTGCGGTCGCAGAGCTCGTGGCCTATGGTGGATATCGCACGCTCGACCTGACGGAGTTGGGCTTCGAACGCATCGCCGCGGGCCGGCCCGTACACGAGCAGGGCATCTACTGAGCGATGTGATGGGTCTAGCAAAGATGTTTTATATCAATAATATAAGGAAGATATCTACAGTGAAATATAGAACGATGCGTGGCGTGCTTCTCGCGCTGATGCCGTTCATCGCACCATCGGCGACCCTTGCGACGCCCGCAAACGCGACACTGTCGCGCGATGAGCAGCGCATCGTCACGGCGTCTGCGGCGGAGAAAGATCGTTCGATCGCCCTGCTCGAAAAGATGGTCGACATCAACAGCGGTACTATGAATTTTGCCGGCGTCGAACGCATCGGGCGCATCATGATGGCGGAGCTGCAACCGCTGGGCTTCAACGTCGAATGGAAATCCATGTCCGCGGTCGGCCGTGCGGGTCACGTCATCGCCACGCATCACCCGGCCAATGCGCGCAACGGCGCGAGCCCGGGCAAGCGCATCCTGCTGACCGGTCATATGGATACCGTGTTCGAACTCGACAGTCCGTTCCAGCGATACGAACGCCGCGGTCATATCGCCGAAGGCCCTGGCACCAACGACATGAAGGACGGCCTGGCGATCATGGTCGGCGCGCTGCGCGCATTGCAGGCGGCGGGGGCGCTTGCGCCAGCCGACATCACGATTGTGCTCGGCGGCGACGAGGAAGACGCGGGCCATCCTTTGGCGCAGGCGCGCGCAGACCTCATTGCAGCGGGCGCGCGATCCGACGTGGCGCTGGAGTTCGAGGCGCTGGCCACCGAAAACGGCCACGACATGGGCACGCCCGCGCGGCGCAGCGCCATCGACTGGACATTGCACACGACCGCGGCATCGGGACATTCCTCCGGTGTCTTCTCCGCCGAAGCGGGCTTCGGCGCGAACTACGAATTGACACGTATCCTTGATGCTTTCCGGCGCGAGCTGCGCGAACCGAATGCCACGTACAACGTCGGCCTCGTGCTCGGCGGCGCGAGTGCGGCGATCAACGTCGAGGGAGTGCGGGGCGAGGCGAGCGGCAAGACCAATGTCATCGCTGCGCAGGCGATCGCGAAAGGTGACCTGCGTACGCTCAGCAATGCGCAGACCGAACGCATCGAATCCCGCATGCGCGCTGTCGTCGCCGATCATCTGCCCGGTACGGGCGCGACGATCGAATTCGGCGACGGATATCCGGCG
The DNA here is from genome assembly GCA_041690875.1 of Gammaproteobacteria bacterium. Classification (GTDB taxonomy): domain Bacteria; phylum Pseudomonadota; class Gammaproteobacteria; order Steroidobacterales; family Steroidobacteraceae; genus FEN-1191. Next base: position 299 of record JBEPVS010000242.1, on the reverse strand, counting down.
ATGGCGCCGACCGACGGCAACCGCGGCTTGCTCAGGCGGCTCAACGAGATCAACGCCGCGCTGGGATTGCCGACGATGGCCGAGCTCGACCCGCTGCAGCGAGGCGCCGGCGATATTTCATTCGTCGCCGACAAGGTCGATTGCCTGGTGGGTTTCGGCGCTGTCGGCCAGGGCAGCCACGCGCCGGGCGAAACAGTGGACCTGGACAGCTTCGATCGCCAGATCAAGCGCACCGCATTGCTGATCGAGCGGCTGTCACGCACGCCGCGCGCGATGCCGTTGCGCTAAGCGCGCTACGC
>JBEPVS010000241.1:0-2769 GCA_041690875.1 Gammaproteobacteria bacterium | reverse complement strand
GTCGGAGCCCGCGCCCGGCTCGGTCATCGCCAGGCAATCGGTGCGCTCGACGCGTACGGCCGGCAGCAGGTAGCGTTCGCGCTGCGCACCCTGGCAGGCGAGCAGGATATTCGACGGGCGCCCGACGCAGCAGTAATGCAGCGCGTAGTTCGCGCGGCTGAGTTCCTTTTCGTACAACACCCAGCTGACGGTATCGAGCCCGCCGCCGCCGACTTCCGTTGGCATGTTGGCCGCGTACAGGCCGGCGTCGATGGCTTTCTGCTTGAGCTCCTTGAGCAGCTCGGGCCGCAGCACGCCGGTTTCCTCGACTTCCTTTTCGTGTGGATACAGTTCCTGCTCGACGAAGCTGCGCGTCGTCTTGATGATCAGTTCCTGCTCTTCGGTCAGCGAGAAATCCATATCGCTTGCTCCATGAGGCCTGGGCTAGGTTGCGTTGCGCGCCCAGACGCGCAGTAACGCGAGGTGCAGTTCAAGCTGGCGCAACTGCGTGCGCGCTGGCCAGTCGCGTGGACTCGACACGGCGCTGGTCGTCACGCCGTTGAGAAACGTGATCAATGAGCGCAGCACCTGTTGCCGCACCGCAGGACGCCAGCCTTTCGATTCCGGCCACTGCTCCGCGAGGCAGCGCTCGAACAGTTTACGGTATTCGCGATGTACCCAGGCGTTGAGGCGCTTCAGGTGCGGGTCGGCCGCGAGTTGCCCCCAGAACGCGGTCCAGAACGCGCACTCGGTTCGGCGCTGCGCGTCAAGCGGCAGCGCTTCGCTCAGCACCTCCAGGAGCCCGGTGCGGGCGCGCACGGGCGCGCGCAACAGCCGTTGATCCATGCGCTTCAATATCAGCCGCAGGGCCGCCAGGATGATCTGCTGCTTGGATTCAAAATAGTACGCGACCATGCCGGTCGTGTAGCCGGCAGCGCGCGCGATCTGCGCCACCGTCGCGCGCGCGAAGCCGTGGCGTGCAATCGCGCGGCAGGCCACCAGCGCGATCTCGTCGCGCCGCCGGGCGTGATCAACGCGCTTGGGCAAGCATTCGCTCCTCGCGCCTGGTTCCGCGTACTAGTTCGGCACGCGTGGTTGGCCGATGGCACGGCCCGCCTGCGCCGGCAGCGGTTCGGCGGCCTGCGCGTCACGCAAGCGTTCGAGCTGCACGCGCACGTGTTGCGGAACGGCGCTCGTGCGGCCGCTGTCGACAGCGACGTGCAGGTGCATGTGTTCGCCGGTCGCTGCGACGGCATTGTCGCGCGCGCGCCGCAGGTTGTGAAACAGGCGCAGCCGTTTGTCGTCCACGGCGAGCACTCGCGTCTCGACGGTGTACGACTCGCCGGCCTTGAGCTCGGCGCGGTGCGTCGTGTGGCTTTCCACCGTGAAGTACATGCCGACACGCTTCCTGTAATCCTCATCGATGCCGACGCGGCGGCACAGCACATCGAGCGCATCGCCGAAGGCCTGCTGGTAACGCGAGTCGGTCATGTGGCCGTTGTAGTCGATCCATTCGGTACGCACGGCGCCGGCCAGCAGCGGCAACGCCCCGCCGGCTGTGGCGGGCGCCGCATCGCGGGCCTGGTCGACGTAGAGCCTTTGCTCTAGCGCGCGTAGCGTGGCGCCGGCACCGATGTTGAACTGGCGCAGCACCTGCTGTATCGCCACCAGGTAGTCATCGCGCAGTCGCTCCAGTTCACGAATCGAGCGGCCGGCGGCTTCCTCCTGCGTGCCCTTGACCATGCGGTCGATCAGTTCCTCGGTCAGCTCGGGCGCTTCGAGTTTCGTCCACGGCCATTTCAGGCAGGGACCGAACTGGTGCAGCATGTGGCGCATGCCGGTCTCGCCGCCGGCAAGGTGATAGATCAGGTTCGTGCCCATCGCCGCCCATCGCAGGCCCGGGCCATAAATGATCGAGTCGTCGAGTTCGCCGGTGGTGGCGACGCCCTCGTTCACCATGTGCAGGATCTCGCGCCAGATCGCTTCCTGTAGCCGGTCGGTCAGGTGCCCGGGCACCTCGCGCCGCACGTGCAGCGCATGCATGCCGATGTACGTATAGAACTTGCGCGCCGCCTCGATTGTGGCCGCTGAGGTCTGCTTGCCGCCGACCAGTTCCACCAACGGCAACAGGTAGACCGGATTGAACGGATGACCCACGAGCAAGCGCTCGGGCGCAATCATCGTTGCCTGCAGGTCGCTCGGCATCAGGCCGGAGGTGCTGGAAGCGATGATCACATCCGCACCGGCGGTGCGGCTGACATCGGCCAGCACGCGCTGCTTGAGCTCGAGTTGCTCAGGGATATTCTCCTGGATGAAATCAGCCCTTCGCGCCATCTCGTGCAGGTCGGTCGTGAAGCTGAGCTTCCCCTTGGGCGGCAGTGGCGCGAGCGTGAGGCGCGCGAGCGCCGGCTCGGCATTCGCGACTGCGTCGCGGATCCACTGCTCCATGTGCGGCTTCACGTCGGCCGCGATGACATCAATGCCGAAGTGCATCGCACGGGCGGCCCAACCACCGCCAATCACTCCGGTGCCCAGCAGGCCGAGCGTCCTGATTTCGCGCATGTGTGATCCTTTTAAATGTTACGGCCATGATAATAAATCGCTACAATTTCTCCAACCACCGGAGGCTTGGGCCTGCCAACACTTGGGACGTCGATGCGTTGCTGCTCAAAATGCTCTCAGACAAGGCGCGATGCGTGGTCATTCCACGTGAGCGTCGAGCAACGCCGTATGAGAGCATTTTGAGCGCAACCCCCGTCAGTACAGGCGTTGCGGTCAAATTACACGCCG
>JBEPVS010000240.1:0-2777 GCA_041690875.1 Gammaproteobacteria bacterium | reverse complement strand
GATCGGCAGCGATGCGGTGTGACGGATCGCACCCTGGGTGAAGATCGAGATGTCGGTCGTACCGGCGCCGATATCGACCAGACACACGCCCAGCTCGCGCTCGTCCTGCACCAGGATCGCCTTGCTCGAGGCGATCGCCGCCGGAATCAGATCATCGACCTGCAGGCCACAACGCTGCACGCACTTGGTGATGTTCTGCGCCGAGCTGACCGCGCCACTGACGATGTGAACGTTCGCTTCCAGTCGCACGCCGCTCATGCCGACGGGATGGCGGATGTCTTCCTGGCCATCGATGATGTATTCCTGGGGCTCCTTATAGAGCACGCGCTGGTCGGCGGGAATCGCGACCGCACACGCCGCATCGAGCACATGGTCGACATCGGCGGCGCTCACCTCGCGATCGCGGATCGGTGCGGTGCCGTGCGAGTTGCGACCGAGGATGTGGCTTCCAGAAATGCCGGCATAGACCGAACGGATCTCGCAGCCGGCCATGAGCTCAGCTTCCTCGATCGCGCGCTGAATCGACTGCACCGTGGATTCGATATCCACAACCACACCGCGCTTGAGCCCGTGCGAGGCGTGCGAGCCGATGCCGATCACCTCGACAGGATCGCCGGGCGTGTATTCGCCGACGATCGCAACGACTTTGGAGGTGCCGATGTCCAAACCGACGATCAGCGATTTTTCACCTTTGACTTTCATGTATGCGCCTCGACGGCCGCAGCCGTACTCGGGGTTTTATCGGGCATAGGTTTGTCAGGCATAGGTGTGCCGATGGTTGCCGGTGTCGCGGGCGCACTGGCCCACAGGATTGAAAAACCATTGCTGTAGCGCAGGTCCGCGCGCTGAAAGACGCCGCCATGCTCGGCACTCAGGCGCGGCAGCACGGCAAGGAAGCGCTGCACGCGGGCATCGACCTGATCGTGGCCGAGCATGATTTCCGCGCCCGTGGTCAGCGTGAGTTTCCAACTGCCGCGTTCGTTCAGGCTGGCGCCCGACAGGATCAAGCCGCTGCCGGTCAGGGCGCGCTCGGTCTTCGCGTAGAAATCCACTACCTGCACGAGCGCGTCGTCCGGGCCGTCCAGTTGCGGCAGTCCCTGGATTGCATCGCCACTGGGAGCAGTGAATAACGCACCGTCGCGGCCGACGAGGCGCTTGTCTCCCCAGCGCGCGAACGGTTGACGTTCGCGCACGCGCAGTTCCAGCGTGTCGGGCCAGCGCTTGCGCGCTTCCACGCTCTCGACCCATGGTAATGCCGCGACCGCCGCGCGCACTTCCTCAAGCTTGAATGCGAAAAAGCCCGTGCCCAGGTGCGTGGCAGCGGCGGCGCGAATCTGCTCGGCACTGACATGGTTGTATTCCGCCTCGACCTGCAGCGCGCGCACCGGCCAGCGATCCACCGCAAACCAGCCGTTGAGCACTCCCACCACGGGCAGTGCGACAAGAGTCAACGCCACGACCCAGGCTGCAAGCTTGAGCACAAAACGGCCGTTCATGATGCCTCTCCGGGCAGTGAGGTTTGCAGAATCCGCCAGCACAATTCCTCGAACTCGATGCCTACGGCGCGCGCTGCTTTCGGCACCAGGGAATGACTGGTCATGCCAGGCGCGGTGTTCACTTCGAGCAGCCAGTTGCGGCCTTGGCGATCGCGCATCACGTCAACGCGGCCCCAACCGGTGCAACCGAGCGCGTCAAACGCGGCCAGCGACAAGCTGCGCAGTTCCTGTTCGGCCGCGCCTTCGAGTCCGGGACAAATATATTGCGTATCCTCGGCAACGTATTTCGCGTTGTAGTCATAGAACGCGCCTTTCGGCACGATGTGAATACTCGGCAATGCTTCGCGGCCGAGGATGCTGACCGTGAACTCGTCGCCGACAATCATCTGTTCGACCAGCAGATCGCCCGGATATTTCGCCGCCAATTCGACCGCTGCAGCCAGTCCGCCTTCGTCGAACACCCGGGTTACACCGACGCTCGATCCTTCGCAAGCCGGCTTGACGATCAGCGGAAACGCAAGTTTCGCAGCGGCGGCATGCACATCGCCACCCCTGGGCAATGGCGCAAATTGCGGTGTCGGCAAGCCAAGAGCGTTCCAGACCCATTTGCTGCGCACCTTGTCCATGCTCAAGGCGGAACCCAGCACACGCGAGCCCGTGTAAGGCACACCGAGCGATTCCAACGCGCCCTGAAGAACTCCGTCTTCGCCGCCGCCATGCTGGCCGTGCAGGATATTGAACACGCGCGCGAAGTGGCCGGCGCGCAACGCATCCAGCAACGCCGGAATGCCGTCAACCGCGTGCGCGTCGACGCCACGCGCCTTCAATGCCGCCAGCACGTTGCGACCGGAATCCAGCGACACGTCGCGCTCGGCCGAGGCCCCGCCCATTACGACGGCGACGCGGCCGAATTGGCGCGGATCGCTGATGCTGGTCCGCACGGTGTTCACTTTTCCACCTTTATCGTTTGCAGCATTCCAGCCGCGGCCAGCTCCGAGGCCGCAGCGCCGATATCGCCCGCGCCCATGAGCAGCAGCAGGTCGCCATCGCGCAGCAGCGCGGGCAAGGTTTCCTTGAGCTCACGCGGATGCTCGATCAACACCGGATCGACTTTGCCGCGAGCACGCACGGCACGTGCCAGGGCGCGGCCGTCGGCGCCAGCGATCGGCGCCTCGCCAGCGGGATAGACTTCAGTCAGCACCAGCACATCGGCGTCGGCCAGCACATTAGCGAAGTCGTCGAGCAGGTCGCGCGTGCGCGTGTAGCGATGCGGCTGGAAGG
>JBEPVS010000239.1:0-2842 GCA_041690875.1 Gammaproteobacteria bacterium | reverse complement strand
GTGCGCGCGCAATGCGCAGCTTTTCCGGCTGCGTCATGCTGCATCCGGGCGATTGTTCGCCGTCGCGCAACGTCGTGTCGAAAATCAATACGCGGTCTGCTTCGGTCGCCATGACGTTCTCCAGTAATCGATCTCGCTAGCGTGTCGCCTGTAATAGCTGCAAGCGTTGCCTCTATCGGGTTGCTTGCAGCCAAGGCATGCGTGCACGAAGTTTGGCGCCGACCTTTTCGATCGGCTGGTTCATGTCCGCCTTCAGCATGCGTTGGTAGTTCTTGCCACCCGATTCGCTCTCGCGAATCCACTCGCGCGCGAAGCGCCCGCTCTGCACTTCCTTCAGGATGCGGCGCATCTCGTTGTGCGTGCGCTCATTGACGACGCGCGGGCCGCGCGTCAGGTCGCCGAACTTCGCCGTGTCGCTGATGTACTTGTGCATCTTCGTGATGCCGCCTTCGTGCAGCAGGTCGACGATCAGCTTCAGTTCATGCAGGCACTCGTAGTAGGCGACCTCAGGCTGGTAGCCCGCTTCGACCAGCGTCTCGAAACCCTTGACGACCAGTTCGGTCGCGCCGCCGCAGAGCACCGCCTGCTCGCCGAACAGATCGGTCTCGGTCTCTTCCGCAAAAGTGGTCTCGAGCACGCCGCCGCGGGTGCCGCCGATGCCGTGCGCGTAGGCGAGGGCGCGCTTGTGAGCCTTGCCGGTCGCGTCCTGCGCGACGGCGATGAGGCAGGGCACGCCGTAACCCTGCTGGTACTGGCGCCGCACCAGGCCGCCCGGGCCCTTGGGCGCGATCAGCACCACATCGAGATCCTTGCGCGCCTTGATCTGCTTGAAATGCACGTTGAAGCCGTGCGCGAACAGCAGCGTCGAGTGCTTCGGCAATTTTGCCTTGATCGCCTGGTACAGCGATTTCTGTGCCATGTCCGGAACCAGCATGGCCACCAGGTCGGCATCGGCAACCGCGTCAATCGGTTCGGCCACCTTGAGCCCGTCGCGCTTCGCGTTTTTCCAGCTGGGGCCGCCCTTGCGCACGCCGACGACGACCTTGAAGCCGCTGTCCTTGAGGTTGAGTGCGTGCGCGCGTCCCTGGCTGCCGTAGCCGAGGATAGCGATGCGGGCGCCCTTCAGCGCCTTCTTGTCCACGTCCTTCTGCGAAAACAACTTCATGACAAACAATCTCCCGAATAATTTTGCTCACAGTCAAAAAAAACCCCGCATCGGCGGCCGGTGCGGGGTTCTGGTGTTGTTGCGTCCTTCGGACCTTAGCTCAACATGCAGCACCCGCGCTGACTGCTCCGCAGCAGCAGCAGATTGAGGGCAAGCAGCAGGACAGTGGACTGCATAAGTGCTGAATAACACCACGGCATCAAGTACTTGTCAACGCAATTGGTTAAAGTAGCGTCCATGCTTATCGATCGCGCCGAGGGTCAGCCCGTCACGCCATTGTGGCTGGTCGGCGAATCCATGTTGCCGAAATGGCTGGCCGGCGTCGACCCGGCCGCGGCGGGTTGGCTCAGCGCGCATGGTTTCCAGGCCGAGCGGGCTCGTGCCGCGACCGTGCCGAACGGCGGTGGCGGAATCTGCGCCTCCGTGCTCGGACTCGGTTCGATCACCGACAGCGCGCAGGTTTCATTGTGGGATGGCGCCGCCGCGGCCGAGCGGCTGCCAGCCGGCACGTATGCGCTGGCCGCACCGCTGCCGCCTCCGGCTGCGACGCAATTCGCACTCGGCTGGTTGCTGGGTGGCTATCGCTACAATCGCTTCCGCAGCCAACCCAAGCCAGCGCCTGCCGCGCGCCTGGTCGTTCCCGACGGCGCCGATGCGGCTTACGCGCGCAGTGCCGCTGAAGCCATCGGTTGGTCGAGAGACCTGGTCAACACGCCCGGCAATGAACTCGGTCCTGCCGAACTCGCCGATGCCGCGCGCTCGCTAGCGCGCGAATTCGGCGGGCAGTGCGAGATCACCGAGGGTGAAGCACTGCGTAAGCACTATCCGCTGGTCGCCGCCGTGGGTCAGGGAAGCGAGCGGGCGCCGCGGATGATCGATTGCCGTTGGCCGAAACCCGATGCGCCGCGGGTCACGCTGGTCGGCAAGGGCGTCTGTTTCGATAGTGGCGGACTCGACCTGAAGCCGTCGGCTGGCATGCTGCTGATGAAAAAGGACATGGGCGGCGCGGCTTGCGCGCTGGGGCTCGCTCGGCTCCTGCTCGCAATGAAGGCGCCCGTGCAACTTCGGCTGTTGATTCCCGCCGTCGAGAACAGTGTCAGCGGCGCAGCCTATCGGCCTGGCGATGTGTGGACTTCGCGCAAGGGACTCACCGTCGAGATTGGCAACACCGATGCCGAAGGACGACTCGTGCTCGCCGACGCGCTGGCCGATGCCGACGCGGAGCGCCCGGATCTGCTGATTGACCTGGCGACGCTGACCGGCGCGGCACGCACCGCGCTGGGACCCGATCTGCCGGCGCTGTTCGCCAGCCACGGCGCGCTCGCCGACGCGGCGCGGGCAGCGGGCGATAGTGTGTGCGATCCGGTGTGGCCGATGCCGTTGTGGAGCGGTTACGACGACGAACTGTCGAGTCGCGTCGCCGACCTGAACAACGTTTCGCAAGGCGCATTCGCCGGCGCGATCATTGCGGCGCTGTTCCTGAAACGCTTCGTGACCGCGACGAGCAACTGGGTGCATGTCGACCTGTACGCATGGAATCCGAAGGATCGCCCCGGCCGCCCGCTGGGCGCCGAAGCGCAGGGACTGCGCGCGCTTTATGCGCTGATCCGCAATAAATTTGGCTGACGCGCCCGCAAGCCCAAATCCCAGCACCGCCGTCGAGGCGATGTATGCGCG
>JBEPVS010000238.1:0-2846 GCA_041690875.1 Gammaproteobacteria bacterium | reverse complement strand
ATCCTGCGCCGCAACGCCGCCGCGGGTGATACCAGCGCGCTGCGCGAGCGCATCGACGGGCGCCGTCCGCAGCTGGCGCGCGACCTGCTGCGTGCGTTTGCCGCGTATTTTCAGCTGGCCAACGTTGCCGAGAAAGTGCACCGCATTCGTCGGCGGCGTGAGTATTTCCAGGCGGACACCGCACGGCCGCAACCGCGCGGCATGGTCGATACGCTCGCGGAGCTGAAGGCCCAGGGCCTGGGGCTGGCCGAGGTATTGCAGCTGTTGCAGCAGTTGCGCATCGAGCCGGTGTTGATCGCGCATCCGACCGAATCGGCGCGCCGCACGGGGTTGCGCCGCCAGCTGCACATCGCCGACCTGCTGCTCGAGCGCAGCAATCCCTTGCTTGCGCCGCAGGAGCAGCAGGCGTTGCTGGCGCGAATCCGGGCCGATGTGACGCTAGATTGGCAGACGGCTGAGCATCCGCGCGAGCGATTGACCGTCGCCGACGAACGTGAGCACGCGGTGTTCTATCTCGCCGAGGTGCTGTACCGCATCGTGCCGGCGTTCTACGAGGAACTCGCAGCGGGACTCGCACGGTTGTACGGCGCCGACGCGGAGTCGATCGAGCTGCCTCTGCTCGTGCGCTTCGGCACCTGGGTGGGCGGCGACATGGACGGCGCGGCCGACGTGCACGCAAAGAGCATCCGCGAAACGCTCGCGCGGCAGCAGCAGGTCATCATCAACAACTACCACGCCGAATGCCTTGCGCTCGCGCAGCAGCTGTCGCAAAGCGCCGGCCGCGTTGCGGTCAGCGCGGCACTCGCGCGCCGCATCGGGGAATATCGCACGCTGCTGCCGGGCGCCGCCGGGCTGGCGCCCGCACGGCATGATGCTATGCCCTATCGCGGCTTTTTCGCGCAGATCGCCGAGCGGTTGCGCAACACGCTGGAAGGGCGTCCGGCCGGCTACGAGCGGCCGGCGCAGTTCCGAGGCGATGTCGCCCTCGTCGCCGAGAGCCTGCGCGGCAATCGCGGCGCGCACGCCGGATTGTTCCTCGTGCGCCGGCTGCTCGCGCGCATCGATACGTTCGGCTTCCACCTCGCGACGCTCGACCTGCGCCAGCACGCGAGCGTCCACCACGCGGTCATCGCGCAGGGCCTGGCCGACCCGCAATGGCGTGAACGCAGCGCGGCCGAGCAGCACGCGCGCCTCGTGGACGTGCTCGCGCGCGATGCAGCGCCGGCGCAGTCCTTTGATGCGCTCGGCAAGCGCACGCTGGCAGTGTTCGAAGCGGTGATGCAGGGCCGCCATCGGTACGGACCGGACGCCGTCGGGCTCTACATCGTGAGCGCCGCCGCCACCGCGGCCGACGTGCTCGCGCCGCTGGTGCTGGCGCACTGGGCCGGCGCACGCGACCGGCGCACGGGTGCGGGCGCTATCGACGTGGCGCCGCAATTTGATTCGGTCGCGACGCTCGAGGGTTGCGGTGTGGTGATGCGCGAACTGCTGGCAGACCAGGTCTACCAGCAACACCTTGCGGCGCGCGGACGGTTGCAGACAGTGCTGATCGGTTATTCAGAGAGCAACCGCGAAAGCGGCATTGTCGCGTCGCGGCTGGCCGCGTACCGCGCGCAACGCAACCTGACCGCCGAGCTTGACCGTGCCGACGAGCGACACGTGCTGTTCTACAGCCGCGGCGGCAGCATTCCGCGCGGCGGCGGGCGCATTGATGAACTGCTGCGAGCGGCGCCCGCCGAGTCGGTCAGCGGCGTGCTTCGCTTCACCGAACAGGGCGAGAGCGTCGCGCAGAACTTCGGGCTGCGCGCGAATGCGATGCGCACGCTCGAGCGCGCCTTCAACACGCTTGCGCTGGCGACGCTGGCCGTGCGCCGCGGCGTGGCCGTGCAGGAAAGCGTCGCGTTCGCGGACGCTGCCGCGCAGGCCGCCACCGCGAGCCGCGAGGCATGGCGGCGACTGGTCGATGGTCCAGGATTCTTCGATTTCTTTCGCGCGGTGACGCCGATCGATGTGATCGAGCGCATGCGTATCGGCGCGGCGCACCGGCGCGAGTCGCCGGCCGCGGTGAGCGTCGACACAGTACCAGCCGCGGCCTGGGTCTACGCCTGGTCGCAATCGCGACACATGCTGCCGGGCTGGTATGGCGCGGGCTCCGGGTTCGACGCGGTGCGTGCTGCGCGCGGCCTCGATCTGCTGCGACGCGCCTACGCCGGCTGGCCGTTCTTCCGCAGCCTCGTCGATGACATCGAAGCGATGTTGGGCCGCGCCGACGTGGACATCAGCGCCTGCTACGACGGTTTGGCCGCACCGGAGCACGCCGGCATCGCCACGTCGATCCGTGAGGAGTTCACGCTGACCTGCAAGCTGATCGTGGACATCAAGGCCAGCGCAGGACTGCTCGATGCCGACCGCACGCTCCAGCGCAGCATCGCGTTGCGCAATCCGTATGTGGATCCGATGAACCTGATGCAGATCGACCTGCTGCGGCGCTGGCGCGCGGGAGGGCGGGTGGATCCGGAGCTGTTCGAGGCGCTGCTGGCCAGCGTCAGTGGCATCGGAGCGGGGCTGCAAACCACGGGCTGATAACCCGGACGAACATTCCAGATAACAGCCTTCTGGCTGTTCCGGCATAAGGGCCCCTGTAGAGTGGGCTCGTGTACCAATACGATGAATTCGACCGTACTTTCGTCGCCGAGCGGGTGGCGGAATTCCGTGACCAGACGCGGCGTTACCTCGCCGGCGAGCTGAGCGAAGACGAATTCCGCCCGCTGCGCTTGCGCAACGGTCTTTATATCCAGACGCACGCGCCGATGCTGCGGGTTGCAATTCCGTACGGGCTGCTCAGC
>JBEPVS010000237.1:0-2846 GCA_041690875.1 Gammaproteobacteria bacterium | reverse complement strand
GCGCTGCACCGCGCGCGCCGCAGGCGATCATTCGTCATCCGGATGTGCAGCGCACGCTGTTGTCGATGCGCGCTTCCATCGAAGCGATGCGCGCGCTCGCACTGTACGCGGCGATGCAGTTCGACTTCGCGGAAGCGCTGCCCAACGAGAATGCGCAGCGCACCGCGCTGGTGCGCGGCGAGTTGCTGATTCCGATCGTCAAGGGCTGGTGCACGGAATACGCATTCGAGATCGTCTCGCAGGGCCTGCAGGTGCACGGCGGGATAGGTTATATCGAGGAGACCGGCATCGCACAGATTTTGCGCGACGTGCGCATCACGACGATCTACGAAGGCACGACGGCGATTCAGGCGAACGACCTCCTCGGCCGCAAGCTCCGTCGCGACAACGGAGCCGCGATGCGCGCGTTGCTCGATGAGATCGAAGGGGAGTTGCGCGAATTCGGCTTCGATACCGGCCGCGACGGGCCGCGCGCCGAAGTGCCGGTGATCAATGCCGCGGTGCGCGAAGCGGTGAGCACGCTGCGCGCGACGACCGCGGCGCTGATGTCGCAGCTGGACTCCGCGCCGGCCGCGGCCTATGCGGTCAGCGTGCCTTACCTGCGGCTGTGCGGATTCGTACTGGGCGGATGGTTGATGGCGCGCGCGGCGAATATCGCAGCGTCAAAGCTCGGTGGTCGCGGCGGCGCGGGTGAGGAGGCGGCATTCATGCGCGCCAAGCTGCAGAGCGCGCGCGGCTATGCGGCAGTCGTGTTGCCGCAGGCGCTGGCGCTGACGCGCATCGTGCGCGCGGGCGGTGCGCGCATTGCCGATTCGGACATTGACCTGCTCTAGCCGTTATCCGATTGTCATCAGATTGGCGTTGCCGCCCGCAGCGGCCGTGTTAGTGCTGACGCTAACCTCTTCCAGCAACAAATCGAGACTGTAGTCTTCGCTGCTTTCCGCGAATCCCGCAGGCGACACGGCCTGCACCTGGATGATCGGCCCGTCGCGCCGCGCCACGGCCTGGTTCAATGCCATCAGCGATTCGGGATCGCCCGAATGTAGAATCGCCGCGATGTCTTGCGCATCCTGCCAGCGCGCCGCGCTGTGGACGCGCGCCGAGACTGTCGTCGGCAGGCTCGCCAGTAGTTTTGCGGCAGCATTGTTTTTTTCGACGACCGCGACATTCCCCGTCGCGAGCACGGCGCCGATCTGTATGAGCAATGTGCCTTGATCGGCCGCCAGCACCAGGACCCTTCCGCGCGGCTTCAGCACGTAGACATTGCGTTCACCCACCGGCCCGGGCAGCTCCAGCGATTCACCGGCGCGGCTGCGCTGCACATAGGCACTCACGTGCACCGCGATATCGCGCAGCTTGTTGTTCTCGAGGAACTTGATGTATTCGCGCCCCGGCGCCGCATTCGTCAGCGCTGCGCCTTCAACCGCGCTCGCAGGCGCAGTGGCGGAAATGCCGGCCTGTGCCGCGAGTGGCGCGCGCCCATGGCACAGGCGCTTCAAGTACAACGGACCGCCCGCCTTCGGCCCAGTGCCCGACAAGCCATTGCCTCCGAATGGCTGCACGCCGACAACGGCGCCGATGATATTGCGATTGACGTAGATGTTTCCGGCGGCGACGCGTTCCGTCACCATCGCAATCGTTTCATCAATGCGCGTGTGCAATCCAAACGTCAGCGCGTAGCCCGTCGCATTGATCGCATCGATGAGCGCTCCCAAATCCGAGCGCTCGTAGCGCAGCACGTGCAGCACGGGGCCGAACACCTCCCGCTCGACATCGGCGATGCCGTTGATCTCGATCAACGTCGGCGGCACGAAAGTGCCGAGCGAGGCCGCCGCGGGCAGCGGCAATTGCTCGACCACATGGCCGCGTTTACGCATTCCCTCAATGTGGGCAGTGATCGTGGCGCGCGCCTCGTCGGTGATAACCGGGCCGACATCGGTGGCCAGGCGATCCGGATTGCCGACGGTGAGCTCGCGTAATGCTCCCTTCAGCATCGTCAACACGCGATCGGCGATGTCCTGCTGCAGGCAGAGTATGCGCAACGCAGAGCAACGCTGGCCCGCACTGTCGAACGCCGATGCGAGTACGTCGTAAACCACCTGTTCGGGCAGCGCCGAGGAATCGACGATCAGCGCGTTCTGGCCGCCTGTTTCAGCGACGAACGGAATCGGCGTTCCCGCCGCGCTCAAGCGATCGGCGAGCTGGCGCTGAATCAGCCGTGCGACCGCGGTGGAACCCGTGAACATCACGCCGCACACGCGTGCATCCGCGACGAGCGCCGCTCCAACTTCGCCTGCGCCGGGCAGCAGTTGGACGGCCGCTTCCGGAATGCCCGCTTCGCGCAACAGCCGCACCGCCGCCGCAGCGATTAGCGGTGTTTCTTCCGCAGGCTTCGCCAGCACTGGATTGCCGGCCGCGAGCGCTGCGGCCACCTGGCCAGCGAAGATAGCGAGCGGAAAATTCCACGGCGAGATGCACACGATCGGGCCTATTGCGCCAGCGTGTGGTCGTGCGCCGGTTGCGCCGTCAAAATCCGGGCTTTGTATCTGTGCGCCGTAGTAGCGCAGGAAATCCACGGCTTCCCGGATCTCGGACACGGCGTTCGGAAGCGACTTGCCGGCCTCGCGCACGATCAGCGCCATCAACGCCGGTGTGCGCGCTTCCATCAGGTCCGCGGCGCGCGCCAGCATCGCCGCGCGCGCCGCCGGCAGAGTGGCCGCCCAATCGCGAGCGGCATTCTGCGCTGCGGCGCAAGCGGCGTCGATGTCTTCCGGCGTTGCATACGCGACTTGGCCGACCAGATCGCGGTGATCGGCGGGATTGCGCAGCTCGCGCAGGCCAGGGGC
>JBEPVS010000236.1:0-2874 GCA_041690875.1 Gammaproteobacteria bacterium | reverse complement strand
GGCGCGAACTTGCGGCTGCTTATTCGCCGCGGCGCTTCGTGCTGGCCGTGCCCAGCGACACCGGCCCCGTGAATTCCGCGGCCCGATCGCCCGCGCCGTTGCCGCCCGCGCTCGCCGACAAGCCTGCCACGCCGGGCGGCGCGGCCTACGTCTGCCGCGGCAACCAGTGTTCGGCCGTGCTGGGAAGCCTGGCGGCGCTGCTGGCCGAGCTCGCCCGCGGCTGAGCACCCGCGCCAGTGGTAATTGTTACCTTGGTACCAAGATACTATGGTACACTAGCTACCGTGGGGTTCGGCGTGGCGTGTCCATCAGCCGGTGGCTGTCGCCGGCGGTCAACCTGAGGCCATAGATTTTCTTCAGCTGTGCGACCTGCGCCAGCGTTTCGCGCGAAAACGGCGCCTTGCCCTCGAAAGCATGCAGACAGATGCCTTCGATCAGGTCGCCGAGGCTGAGGTCCTTGTAGGCGGCCAGGCCCTTGAGCACCTTGAGTAGCGAGGCCTCGATGCGTACGCCGGTCTGCACGCGATTGACTTCGATCATGGAAATGCTCCGATGACGACCCGTTACCAAGGTAACTGCAGCCCGACTCGCGCCGCAAGCACCGTAAGCGAGCGCGATGCGCGCGAGCAACTGTTCCTCGCCGCGCTGGAGGCGGCCACGCTGCCGCCCGACGAGTTCGATCACGCGGCGCATGTGCGTGCGGGCTACCTCTACCTGCGCAGGCACGCATTTCCCCAGGCGACTGCGGCGATGTGCGCGACGATCGCCCGATACTCGCGAGCCATCGGCAAGCCCGGCCGCTACCACGAGACGATCACCGTGGCCTTCATGGCACTGATCAACGCGCAGCTGCGCCGCGACGGCGACAGCGGAGACTGGGAAGCGTTCCGAGCCGCCAGTCCGCAGTTGTTCCGGCCCGATGTGTTGCTGGCCTACTACCCGCGCGAAGTTCTGGAATCGCCTGGGGCGCGCGCCATGTTCACGCTCATGCCGTTGGCGGGCTAGCCGCGACCGGATGTGCAGCGGCGCGGCGTGCGCGGGCATCCCCCGCTCCGTGGGCAGATGATGCCCGCCGGCGTGGCCAATGCGTCCAGCACCCAGTGGATGTTCAGCACGCGCGACACGGTCTGCAACGCGGCAGATGCGGCCGCCGGGATCGGCGCGTCGCCGCCGCCGCGGCGGCAGGCCTCGGCGACCTGGGCAACAATGGTGTCCGAGTCGTAGCCCTGCGCATCCAGGGCGGGCGCCAGGTCCACGCCGACCGACTGCACGTGCAGGGCGCGCGCGGCGTCACGCGTCACGACGGAGTGGCAGCAGTACAGTCGCGCGCGCTTGCCATCCTGCATGACCGATATCTGCGAACGCGGTTGCTGCGCGATCGCGCGCGACGGCGGCTGCTCAAGCATGCGGAATACCGCCCAGCGCGGACAAGGATCGGACACCAGGCTCATGTTGCCCCAGGGTAGCGGGATGCCGTTGCCGCGATAGACCGCGCGCAGGAAACCCGGTGGATAGGCATCGAAGTAGTGCCAGTGGCGATACGGCGAGACCGCGGTCATGCGCCGCATGATGACGGCGGTCGTGACACCGAGCTTGCGGCCGGCGGACAGCCGATGTGCCTCTCGCACCAGCAGCCGGCGGAACGGCGCGCGGGCGCACAGCAATGCCGCTGCAAAGAAACTGCATTCGAAATCGCGCCATGCATGCAAGACGTCCTGCGCGCCCATGCCGGGATTGGCGGCTGAAGCGGCTGGCCGTTCCAGGTCGACACTCCACCCGGCGGTGCGCGGCGAAACGAGGCCATCGCCGTTGTGCAGCAGCTTGTGGCCGATGAAGTAGGCCAGCTCGTAGCGCAGGCGTTCTTCCTGAGCGCGCAGCTGCTTGTTCACCAGCAACGTGTCGGGCGGCTCGAAGCGCGCGCGCAACAGCGGGCCGGTCACGGTTGCGCGCCCGGGATCGAACCAGCGAACCTGCAGCCCAACCTGGCGGCAGATGGCCTGCAGTCGTTCAAGCGGCAACGGCAGCTCGCGTTTGCCGACCGATTCGGCGGCGCGCTCGATGTCGGGGAAATCGTTGTGGTGCGTTTCCTGCCAGACGCGGATCAGCAATTGCGCAAACTGGCGTCCGCTGGTGCCGGTCTGCGAGAGCAATTCAGGCAGCGCGTTCTGCAACAGCTCGTGCGAAAACAGGAAGGCGGGCTCGAGCGGCATCGCCTCCAGTCCGCCGCGTTCGCGCCGCGACGGCGCGTGTTCGACGACGGCATTTTCATCGAGGAACCAGCGCGCCTCGCGGCCGAACAGGCCGGCCAGCAACGACAGCAACTGCGCCGAGGGCATGCGCTTGCCGGTCTCGATCATGCTGAGGTATGACACCGACGGCGCGACCTCGCGATCGAGCTGCATGCAGCGCGCCGACAGCTCCTCGAGCGTCAGTCCGTTGCGCTTGCGCAGCGCCTTGAGCTTGGTGCCGAGGAAGTGTCCCTGGCGCAGCAGTCCAGTCATGTGTGAAATTCACATTGTGAAATTTCTATTGTGTAAATCGTCTCTCGTTGCAACTAGGCTGTCAACAACACGACACCCGATTGGAGACTTGATCACGATGAGCGCCACGAACCCTCAGACCCACGCTTCGGCCACCCGCCTTCAGTCCGAGTGGTCCCAGGAGGCGCGCTGGCAAGGCGTCACCCGCCCCTATTCGGCCGCCGACGTGGTTCGGCTGCGCGGCTCCGTACACATCGAGCATTCGCTGGCGCGCCTGGGTGCGGAAAAATTCTGGCGCTTGCTCCACAGCGAACCGGTCATCGGCGCGCTCGGCTGCATGAGCGGCAACCAGGCCGTGCAGGCGGTGCAGGCCGGGCTCAAGGCCTGTCTCTTA
>JBEPVS010000235.1:0-2901 GCA_041690875.1 Gammaproteobacteria bacterium | reverse complement strand
GATCATCCTCGTGGCGATCGCAACCATCGTCGCGACGGCGATCATGTGGCAGAGCGAGCTGTCCGCAAGGCGCGCAGCGGCGGTTTTCACCGTCGCGCAAAGCCTCGCGCTGGCCGAAGGCGCCGAGGCGCTCGCGGGCTACGCATTGAAGACCAGCCGGCAGAATTCCCCGCACATGACGTCGCCGAACCAGGACTGGGCGAAGCCGTACGGACCGGTAGAAATCGAAGCCGGCGCCGTGCTCGAGGCATCGCTCGAAGACCAGGCGGGCAAGTTCAATTTGAACAGCGTCGTCACGATTGCCGGCCCCGGCGCGGCGCAGCAGCCCGGCGCCGAGGCCGCGCTAGCGCCGGGCATGACAGCGCCGCTGGTGCAAAACGACACGGCCGTGCAGCAGTTCGAAGCGCTGCTGGCGAGCCTGAATATCGACACCAGCTTCGCGAGCCGCCTCGTCGACTGGATCGATACCGACAACCAGCCGACCTTTCCGGGCGGCGCGGAAGACGGCTTCTACATGGCGCAACAACCGCCGCACCGCGTGCCGAACATGCCGCTCACCAGCATCACCGAGCTGCTCGCAATGGGCATGGATTACTCCAGCTACCAGAAGCTCGCTCCGTTCGTCACGGCATTGCCGCCCAACACGAAACTCAATATCTGCACGGCGCCCGGAGAAGTGCTCGATGCCATTTCCGGGCAGCGCAGCTACGGACTCGATGCCAAGGAAATGACGCAGCAGCGTTCGCAGTTCAGTTGCTATCCGACGCAGGCCGCATTCATCGACGGGGTCTCGGCGGACTGGAAAAACTATGTATCCACTCACATCGACACGCGTTCCGCCTATTTCCGGCTGCGCACCTGGATCACTATTGGCACCACGCGGTTCACCTTGTACAGTTTGATTAAGCAGGACCAGAGCGGGCAGATTCGCCCGATCCTCAGAACTTTCGGCACTGAATAAACCAGGGTGGCCTGATTCACGATGGCGGAATGGCTCATAGTGCGCATGCCCCGCGCCGGCGGAACGCCGGCGGCGTGGCTCGTCGTTGACGACGCCGGCCGGCCGCTGGCCAGCGTCCAGGCGGGGCCGCTGCATTTGGCCGCCGCCGCGACGGCGGGCCGCCGCGTGGCGGTGCTGGTGCATGCCGCCGAAATCCTCAACATGCACGCCGAGCTCCCGGCGAAGTCCGGCGCACGTGCCGCGCAACTCGTGCCGTTCGCGCTCGAGGAGCATCTTGCCAACGACGTCGACGCGCATCATTTCGCGGTGGCTCCCGCGACCGATGAAGGTCGCACGGCGGTTTCGGTGGTGAGCCGCGCGCTCTTCGATGAATGGCGTGCGCAACTGGCCGATGCGGGGATCACGCCCGAGTTGATGTGCAGTGAAGCGGAGCTGCTCCCGCGCATGGCGGGCCAGACCATCGCGCTGCTGGACGGCGATACGCTGATGATTGCGGTCGGCACGGAGAAACCGCCGTTGGTGCTGTCCGCACCCGCCGGCGGATTTTCCAGCGCGCTCGACATTGCGCTCGGTGACACCTCGATCGAGACGAACCTGCAGCTCTACAGCAATCCGATCGACTGGCAACGCCGCTCGGGGGAAATCGAAGCGACGCGCTCGCGGCTGGCCGGATTGCACACGCAATTGCTGGCGTCCGGTGCGCTACCGTGGCTGGCTGCGCAATTGCCCACGGCCGCGCCGATCAACCTGCTGCAGGGACAATACGCGTCGCGCACCTCGCTCCGCGCGAACTGGGACCGCTGGCGCATGGCTGCGGGGCTGGCTGCCGCGCTGCTGCTCCTGCATGCCGGCTCGCAACTCTATGCGTTGTGGCACCTGGGCCGTGAGGCGCGTGCGCTCGACGAGCAGATCTCAGCGCTGGCCGGACCGCAATATGCCGGTGCGGAAGATTCCATCCGTCCGCGCCTCGAAGCGCAACTGCGCGATGCGGGCGCCGACGGCGGACGTTCCGGATTGTTGTCCGCACTGCAGGTGCTGGCGCAGGCCATTAATGGCGCGCCGGGCGCGCGCTTGCGCTCGCTGAACTTCCACGACGGTGCATTGGAATTGAGAGTGCGCGCGAGCGACGCGCAGAGCATCGATCACATCAATCAGACACTCCGCGCCGCCGGCTGGCAGGCGGACCTGATTTCGGGTGGCGCCGCCGGTGATGCCTTCGAAGGCAATATCTCGCTGCGTGGTGGCAGCGGATGATGCAAAAACTGGAAGCCTGGTTTCGCTCGCTCGCCGTGCGCGAGCAGCGCATGGTCGCGATCGGCGGCGTTGCGGCGCTCCTGGTGTTGCTGTTCGGCGCCTGGTTGCCGGTCGAGCGGCGCGTCGCTCGCCTCGAACGGCAGGTGCAGACGCGGCAGGCCGATCTCGCCTGGCTGCAGTCGATCGCGCCGCAACTCGCATCGCTCCGTGAGCGTCCCTCCGGAACCGGAAACGAATCGCTCGTCGTCATCGCCGACCGCGTCGCGCATGAAACGGGCATCGCGCGTTCGCTCAACACGCAGGCGGGCGGGGACGGAACGCTCAACGTGCGGCTCGAGCAGGTCGCATTCGATTCCTTGCTGAACTGGGCGGGCGAACTCGTGCAGCACCATGGCATTCGCGTCGTCTCAGCCAGCATCGACAGTGGCGCCGCCTCCGGCATGGTCAGTGCCACGATCGTGCTGCGCGCGCGCTGAATCGACCAGTGTCGCGGCAAGCACTCGTGATCCTGATGGCGCTGCTGTTCGTGGTGACGGTGGTGCTGCGCGCGCCGGCGCGCTGGTTGCTCGGTGGACTGCCCCCCCGCGTCGAGTGCCGCGCCCCCCCGGGTTGCCTGTGGGAGGGGAGCGGCGCACCGCGGCAGATGCCCCGCGGCGGCCGCCATGCGGTCAGCAGGTCGCTGGATT
>JBEPVS010000234.1:0-2968 GCA_041690875.1 Gammaproteobacteria bacterium | reverse complement strand
GTGTATAAGAGACAGGTGCAGCCCTCGACCAGCGGCAGCAGGTCGCGCTGCACGCCTTCGCGCGAGACGTCGGCGCCGATGGTTTCCTGGCGGCGGCAGATCTTGTCGATCTCGTCGATGAACACGATGCCGTTCTGTTCGGCGTTCACGAGCGCCCGCGCCTTCAGTTCATCTTCGTTGACGAGCTTGGAGGCCTCCTCATCGACGAGCAGTTTCAATGCTTCGCGCACCTTGACGCGGCGCGGCTTGCTGCGCGCGTTGCCGAGGTTCTGGAACATCGACTGCAGCTGCTGCTGCATCTCTTCCATGCCGGGCGGCGCCATGATGTCGACGCCGGCGGAGAGCGAACGCAGTTCGATCTCGATCTCGCGATCGTCGAGCTCGCCGCGCAACAGCATCTCGCGGAATTTCTGGCGCGTCTCGGCATCGCGCGGTTGCACGGGCTCATCGGTCGAGAAACCGCTGAGCTTCGGGCGTGGCAACAACGCATCCAGCACGCGCTCCTGCGCGGCGGTGCGCGCCGGTTCGCGCACCTGCGCGACTTCCTGTTCGCGCGTCATCTTGACGGCGACTTCGGCCAGCTCCTTGATGATCGAATCGACCTCGCGACCGACGTAGCCCACCTCGGTGAACTTCGTCGCCTCGACCTTGACGAACGGCGCGTTCGCAAGCCGCGCGAGCCGGCGCGCGATCTCGGTCTTGCCGCAGCCGGTCGGGCCGATCATCAGGATGTTCTTCGGCGTGATTTCCTGGCGGAGCGGTTCGCCGACCTGCATGCGGCGCCAGCGATTGCGCAATGCAATCGCGACCGAGCGCTTCGCGGCGCCCTGGCCGACGATGTGCTTGTCCAGTTCCTGGACGATCTGCTGCGGCGTCACGAGCCCAGCTCCTCGATGACCAGGTTGCGATTAGTGTAGATGCAGATGTCGGCGGCGATGTTCAACGAGCGTTCGACGATATCGCGTGCGCCCAGTTCAGTGCTTTGCGCCAGTGCCAGCGCGGCAGACTGCGCGTACGGCCCGCCCGATCCGATCGCAGCCAGCTCGTTTTCCGGCTCGATGACATCGCCGTTCCCCGAAATGACGAACAGGCTCTCCGGATCTCCGACCAGCAGCAATGCTTCAAGGCGGCGCAAATATCGGTCAGCGCGCCAGTCCTTGGCGAGTTCGATCGCGGCGCGCGTCAGGTTCCCGAATTTGTCGAGCTTGCCTTCGAAGCGCTCGAACAGCGTGAACGCATCGGCGGTGCCGCCGGCGAATCCCGCCACGACCTTGCCGCCAGCCAGGCGCCGCACCTTGCGCGCATTGGCCTTCATGACCGTGTTGCCGAGCGTCACCTGGCCGTCGCCGCCGAGCGCGATGCGGCCGTTGCGGATAACGGCGAGGATTGTCGTAGAGTGCGGGTCGAAGACCTGGCTCATCAGCAGCCCCTGTATTTACAAAGAGTTAGCCGCGCCGGCGGGCGCGCGGATGCGAACTTTCGTAGATGCGGGCGAGGTGCTGGAAATCAAGGTGCGTATAGATCTGCGTGGTGCTGATGCTGGCGTGGCCGAGCAGTTCCTGTACGGCACGCAGGTCGCGGCTCGATTCGAGCAGGTGCGTCGCGAACGAATGCCGGAACAAGTGCGGATGCACGCCCTGCGGCAGTCCTTGCGCGCGCGCGTGGCGCGCGACCAGCAGCTGTACCGCACGCCCGCCAATGCGGCGTCCGCGATGGTTGAGGAACACGGCCGTTTCGCCGGTCGTCGCGAGCGAAGTGCGTTCGCGCAGCCAGCCGCGCAGCGCCGCAACGGCCTGCTTGCCGACCGGCATGATGCGCTCCTTGCGGCCCTTGCCGAGCACCCGCACCGTGCGGTCAGCGAGGCTCAAGTTTTCAAGGTCGAGGCCGGTGAGTTCGGCGAGCCGCAAGCCCGATGAATACAACAGTTCCATCATCGCGAGATCGCGCCACTGCAACGCATCGCGCGGCGTCAGCGCCAACAATCTTCCCATCTGGTCGACATCGAGCGTGTGCGGCAAGCGCTTGCCGGCTTTCGGTGCGCTGATGCCGCCGGCAGGATTGGTGTTGACCACGCCCTCGCGCAGCAGATAAGCGAAAAACGTGCGCAATGCCGACAATCGCCGTTGCACGCTGCGCGCCTGCAATCCGCCGGCGTGGCTGCGCGCGGCAAAGCTCCGGATGTGCTGCCCGTCGATGCGTGCGCAGTCAGCGATCTGTTGTTGCGCGCACCACTGCACGAAGGCGTCGAGCTCGCGCCGGTAGGCGCTGATGGTCAGCGGCGAGAGCCGTCGCTCGCCGGCCAGGTGCTGCTGGAAGCGCTCGATGTGGTCTGTGAGGGTGGCCACGGATGCTGGCAATCGCGCGCCGTGCGCCGCGGCCCGCTAGGGACGCGCGAGCGAATCCGCGATCAGCTCGGCCATGCGCGACAGGAACTCGGTGCTCATGCCCGGGTGGAAGTGATCGCGATCGACACTGCCGATCGCGAGCAGTCCTGGCGGTGACAGCACGGCCAGCGGGATCAGCGCCACCGAGCCGATCGCTTCGGCTTCGCCGCCGAACAGGAATTCGCGCTGCGTGTCGCGCACCTGGCCGCAACGCGGCTTGCCGCTGCTGAACAGCGATTCGAAGCTCTTCAATATTGCATCGTCGCTTGCCACGAGCCGCACGAATCGGCTGGCTTCATCGCTTTGCGGCGCGCCTGCCGTCGTGGCGGGCAGCACCAGCACGGCGTGGTACGCATCGAAATCCTCGCGCAAGCTCGCTTCGACCTGGGCGAGCGCTTGCGCGCGCGTCGAGGTGCGCACGAGCCGGCGCGTGAAGCGGTGGATCTTGTCGGCGAGCGCGTCGTTGGCGCGCGCGACGCGCACGAAATCCGCCAGTTTCTGCTCGCTGGCCGCCTGTTTCTCGCGCAGCACTTCGACCTGGCGCTCGATCAGCGAGACCGTGGTGCCGGTGCGCGGATGCACGA
>JBEPVS010000233.1:0-3030 GCA_041690875.1 Gammaproteobacteria bacterium | reverse complement strand
GACGTTCAGGCGAAACTCCGCATCGAGCGGCAGCGCGCGCACGTGTTCTCGGCCAAAACCCGCGAGCAGCGCCGCTTTCTCGACGGAACTGTGCGCCTGCGCCGAAGTGTAGACGACGAGTGGCGGCTCGCCCCCCTGTAGGCCTGCGCGGTTCGCGCCGTGGCCGCTCGCGCGCTCGCGCGCCGAGACCAGCGCGATGAACGTCGCGGTTGAAGCGGTATCCTGGATCACCCCATTGAAACCGGACGGTAGCCCGAGCAGGTCGCGCAACCAATCCGTAACGACCTGTTCGAGTTCAGTCAGCGCGGGGCTTGCCTGCCAGTTCAACCCGATGACGCCGAGCCCGGTGCTCAGCATGTCGCCCAGCACGGAAGCCAGCGAAGCGCCGGAGGGAAAGTAGCCAAAGAAGCGCGGATGCTGCCAGTGCGTAATGCCAGGCATGATGAATTCGTCGACATCGCGCAGGATCGCCTCGAAGGGTTCGCCCTGCTCCGGCGCGGAGCGGGGCAAGCGCCCGATCAGCTCACCCGGCCTGACCCGCGATTGCACCGGCAGATCGCCCACCGCCAGTTGCTCCCGATAGTGGGCGATCCACTCCACCAGCGCGTGGCCGGCAAGGCGGAACTCGTCAGGCGTCACGGTGCGGGCCTCCGCTTGTTGTTCTGGATGCTCGTCGCCATGGTCGCATTTTGTGCACCGGTACGGAAAGCCCGGCGTTGCCAAGGCATCGGCAGGCGGTTAACGTGCCCGCATGCAACGCACCGAATTCGCGCATCTGATCGCGCGCGCGCTGAGATCCATCGCGATCGTCGTCTTCGTGCTGCCCGCGATCGGTACAGCGGATGCCGTCGCCAATTCCCGCCAGGCTGCCGTCGCGGCGCCGGATGAATTCGGCGCGCATACGGCGATGGATGTCATGAAGCGCGGCGGCAACGCGGTGGATGCCGCCGTCGCGACCGCGTTCGTTTTGGCGGTCACCTACCCCGAAGCCGGCAACCTCGGCGGCGGCGGATTCATGATGATTTACGAGCACGGCAAGGGCTCGTTCCTCGACTATCGCGAGACCGCACCGGCGGCGGCGACTCGCAACATGTACCTGGACAGCAAGGGCGAGGTCATCAAGGACGCGAGCATCATCGGGCCGCGCGCCGCCGGCGTGCCAGGTACGGTAGCCGGGCTATGGGCCGCGCACCAGCGTTACGGACGTTTGCCGTGGCGCGAGCTGCTGAAGCCCGCGATCGCGTTGGCGCGCGATGGCTACGCGGCGACGCCGGCGTTGGCCCAGCGTATCCAGGATGCACGCGGCAGCTACGCGAGCATTACCGATTTCGATCGCTACTATGGCGGCGTGCGCGGTGGCGAACGCTTCCGCCAGCCCGAGCTCGCCGCCACGCTCGAACGCATCGCGGCGCACGGCCCTGATGGGTTCTATCACGGGCCGACCGCGCAGCGTTTGGTCGGCATGATGCGGCCGAATGGACTGATCACCTTAGGCGATCTCGCCGACTACCGCGTGAAGTGGCGCGAACCGCTCACCGCGGATTGGCGTGGCATGACGCTGCTGACCGCGCCGCTACCGAGCTCCGGCGGTTTTGCGCTGATCGAGCTGCTACGCATGCATGACGCGCTGGCGCCGCAGTTCGCGGGGCTCCAGCACAATTCCGCGCAGTATGTGCACCTGATCGCCGAGATGGAAAAGCGCGTGTTCGCCGACCGCGCCGAATACCTGGGCGACCCCGACTTCGTGCACGTGCCGATCGAAAAGCTCATCGACCCCGCCTACATCGCGGGCCGCGCGGCCGAAGTGCGCCTGCATGAAATATCGCCGGCCGACACTGTGAAGCCGGGCCTCGCGGAGGGCATGCACACAACACATTTTTCAATCCTCGATGCCGATGGAAACGCGGTTGCCAACACGTACACGCTCAACGATTGGTTCGGTGACGGCGTCGTCGTCGCCGGCGCGGGGTTCCTGCTCAACAACGAGATGGACGATTTCAGCGCAAAGCCAGGTGTGGCGAACATGTACGGCGTCGTCGGTGGCACCGCGAATGCGATCGAACCCGGCAAGCGCATGCTGTCGTCGATGTCGCCGACGCTTGCGCTGAAGGATGGCCATGTGGCGCTGGTCGTGGGCACGCCCGGCGGCTCGACGATCTTCACGTCGGTGTTCCAAACGATGCTGAACATCTACGATTTCCACATGAGCGCGCAACAAGCGGTCGCGGCGAGCCGCTTCCACCATCAATTGCTGCCGCCCGACCGCATCGTTTATTCAATTTGTTGTCCGCTCGATGCGGAGGCGATCTCAGGACTTCGCGCGATGGGCTACAAGCCGCAACCCAATCCCTGGGAATTCGGCGATGTGCAGGCGATTGTCGTGGACGATAGCGGCGCGGTGAGCGCCGGCTCCGACACGCGTGGCCGTGGGCAATCGCTCGTCGAGGCGTTGCCGCAACACTAGGACTGGTTCGCATCCGGGACATCCGTGCTCACGACGCCACTACAGCCAGCCACCCTCGATGAGCGCAAGCGCGCGCTCGATGCGGCCTCAGCCGAGACGTTGCTTGCCGTGGCAGCCAATGAAACCGATGAGGCATTGCGCGCCAGGGCAGAGCTGCGCCTGGCGCAGTTGCGCAACGCCGATCCGCGCCAACTCGCCGCGCTCGTCGTCTCGGGCAGTTCCACACGAGTGCGGCAACTCGCGGCGCAACGCATCGACGATGCCGATGAAGCGGACCGGCTCGCCCGGCAGATGCGCGACCGCGACAAGAGCGTGTTTCGCATCCTGAAGGCGAAGTCCGATGTGCGCCGCGCCGAGCAGCAGCGCCAGGCGCAACTCGACAGCGACATCGTCGGAGCCTGCGTGGCGCTGGAGCGTTTCAGCCTGCACGTGTACGACGCGCTGTATGTGCCTTCGTTCGAGCATTTCGAGGCGCGCTGGCGCGCGCTCGAGGACAAGGCGCCGCCGGAGATCCGCGAGCGTGCCCGCCAGGCCATCGATCGCTGCCTCGGTCTCATGGCGAGTCA
>JBEPVS010000232.1:0-3041 GCA_041690875.1 Gammaproteobacteria bacterium | reverse complement strand
GTCGTGGGCTCGGAGATGTGGATAAGAGACAGGGCCTGGCGCGTATTGCGTGAAGCTTCGGACAGGCCTTTTTTGTTCGCGTCGAGTTCCTCGAGCACCACCATCGGCAGGTACACGTCGTGCTCGGCGAAACGAAAGATGGCCGTCGGGTCGTGCATCAGCACGTTGGTGTCGAGCACGAACATCCGGCGCGCGCGCGCTTTCACAGGGCCTTCGCGGCCTCCAGCACCTCGGCTGCGTGGCCCTCGACCTTGACCTTGCGCCATTCGCGCGCAAGCTTGCCGGCGGCGTCGACAAGGAAGGTGCTGCGCACGATGCCCAAAACCTTGCGGCCGTACATATTCTTCTCGTGGATCACGTCGAACAGCTTGCAGGCCTTGCCGTCGGCATCGACCAGCAGCGGAAACTTGAAGCCAAACGCGGAGCAGAATTTCTCATGCGCCGCGAGGCTGTCGCGCGAGATGCCGCAGATGCGCACCTTCGCCTTCGTGAACGCCGGCAGCAGGCGCTGGAAATCCTGACCCTCGAGCGTGCAGCCTGGCGTGTCGTCACGCGGATAGAAATACAGCACCAGGGGCTGCCCGCGCATGTCGCGTAAGCGGAACGGGGTTCCACCCGTAGAGGGCAGGGAGAAATCTGGAACGATTTTGCCAGGAATCGCGGCACTCATGATTTCACCGGCTCGAGAATCGCATCGAGGTTCATCGAGTCGCAGTAGTCCATGAATTCCTCGCGCAGTTGCGATACATGGAGCCTGGCGGGCACGTTGATCGTCATCTGCACCGAGAACATCGGCGCGCCGGTATGCGCGGCCGGATAGCTGCGCGTGGCCGCCTCGCAGATATCGATGCTGCGGGCAGCGAAAAAACCCGACAGCCCGGCCACGATGCCGGCCTGGTCGATGCTGACGATGTCGATCGAGTAGGGCACCAGTTCCTTGCGCGATGCGCGCGCCTCGGTGCGGCGCAAGTGCACGCTCATCGATGCCGTGTCGGCAAGCCGCCCGAGCTCCGATTCGATGCGCGCCAGCGTGTGCCAGTTGCCGGTGACCAGCAGTTGCATCGCGAATTCATTGCCGAGCGCAGCCATCCGGCTCTCGGCTATGTTGCCGCCGCAGTCGGTGATGACGCGCGTCAAATCGTGGACCATCCCGGTGTGGTCGCTGCCTATTGCGGATACCGCCAGATGTTGCTTGCCGGGAGCGATGGGGTCGTTCACGATCCGGAGTGTACCGGTTTCCGGGGCTTGCTTCAGGCCGCGCTGGATGCGTAACATCCCGCGCCCTGCGCGGTTCGGACGCCGGGTTTCCCCACGAGAGGCGCCATGTTTTCAGGCAGTCTGGTTGCGATCGTCACGCCCATGCTCGAGGACGGAACCCTCGACCTGGAAGCGTGGGAGCGGCTGCTCGACTTTCATCAGCAAAGCGGCACAAGCGGCGTCATCGTTGGCGGCAGCACCGGCGAATCGGTCACATTGACCGAGGCCGATCTGGATGCGCTGGTCGCACACGCTCGGCGCCGCATCGCTGGCCGCATGAAATTGCTCGCCGGTGTCGGTGGCAGTTCGACCGCGCTTGCCGTCGAGCGCGTGCGCGCGCTGGCCGGTGCGGGGCTCGATGCGTTGCTGGTTGTCACGCCCGCATACAATCGTCCGACGCAGGAGGGCCTTTACCAGCATTTCGCGGCGATCGCCGCTGCCGCGGCTGCGCCGGTCCTGCTGTATAACGTGCCGGGTCGCACCGCCGTCGACCTGCTGCCGGCGACTGTTGCGCGGCTGGCTGAACTCCCTCGCGTCGTGGGCATCAAAGAAGCGGTGGGCGATGCCGCACGTGTGCGCGAGCTGCTGGGCGCCGTGCCGGCTGCCTTCGATGTCCTGTCGGGCGATGACGCGACCGCTTGCGCGGCCGTACTGGCGGGCGCACGCGGTGTCATCTCCGTGACGGCCAACGTGGTGCCCGCGGCGATGGTCGCGATGATCGGCGCAGCGCTGCGCGGCGAACGCGAGCTGGCCACGCAGATCGATGGCTCGCTGGCAACGCTCCATCGTGAGTTGTCGCTTGAATCGAATCCAATACCGGTAAAATGGGCATTGAGCGAAATGAAAATGATCAGAGCTGGAATTCGAATGCCGCTGACCTGGTTGAGCGCCGCCGCGCAGCCGCGCGTGCGCGCCGCGCTGCGCAGCGCACAGTCCGCCGCGACGGTGTCGCAGGTGCGCAGCGCATGAAGCACCAATCCGTGCGCGTGCCATTGCTGCTCGCTATCGCGCTGTGCTCGCTCAGTGGCTGTTCCTGGATGCACCACGGCAAGCACTCGGCGCGCTGCCGCGAGCCGGCCGTCGGGGGCGAGGCGAAGAACATGCCGCCGCTCCAGGTGCCGTCCGGGCTCGATGCACCCGATACGCGCAACGCAATCAAGGTGCCTCCGCTCAATGAGCCTGAACAGCCGCGCGCCAAGGGTGATCCGTGCCTGTCGATGCCGCCGAGCTTCAAGACCTGAAGCCCGGTCGCGCTTGGTAGAATGGTCGCCAGGCAGCGGGAAATCTACTTTAGCTTTGTTGTGTAACTTATTGAAAGGAGAGGTGGCCGAGCGGTCGAAGGCGCTGGACTGGAATTCCAGTAACATCTTCACGGGTGTTCGTGGGTTCGAATCCCACCCTCTCCGCCAGTTCGTGGTGGTCCGCGCCGGTTCCTTCGCGACGACGAGCCGCCAATCCCGTCAGGCCCGGAAGGGAGCAGCGGTAACGGCCACGTTGTGCGCCGAAGTCAGGCCGGCGCGGGCTGCCTCCACGCAGCAGGTGGAAGTGCGATGGCATACACAGCGTTAGCGCGCAAATGGCGACCGCGCACCTTCGCCGAGATGACCGGCCAGGAGCACGTGCTCGCCGCGCTCAGCAATGCGCTCGCGAGCGGACGCGTGCATCACGCTTTCCTCTTCTCCGGCACGCGCGGCGTCGGCAAGACGACTGTGGCGCGCATCCTTGCGAAATGCCTGAACTGCGAGCGCGGCATCAGCGCCACGCCTTGCCTGGAGTGCGCAAGC
>JBEPVS010000231.1:0-3162 GCA_041690875.1 Gammaproteobacteria bacterium | reverse complement strand
CAGTGGCCGCGGTCGAGTTCGAGGATCCACTGCGCGACGTTGTCGAGGAAGTAGCGATCGTGCGTCACCGCGATGACGGTGCTCGGGTATTCCTCCAGGTAACGTTCGAGCCAGGCGACCGATTCCGCATCGAGATGGTTCGTCGGCTCATCGAGCAGAAGCATGTCGGGCTGCGACAGCAGCAATCGGCACAGCGCGACGCGGCGCTTCTCGCCGCCTGAGAGCTGGTCGATCTTCGCTTCCCACGGCGGCAGTCGCAGCGCATCGGCCGCGATCTCGAGCTTGCGCTCGAGTTCCCAGCCGCCGGCGGCCTCAATCGCATCCTGGAGCTTCGCCTGCTCTTCGAGGAGCTTGTTCATCCGCTCATCGTCCATCGGCTCGGCGAAGGCTTCACTGATCGCGTTGAAGCGCTGCAGCTTGGTGAAGAGCTCGCCGACGCCTTCCATGACATTGCCGCGAACGTCTTTCGCGGGATCGAGCCCCGGTTCCTGCGTCAGGAAACCGACCTTGATGCCCGATTGCGCGCGCGCCTCGCCGTCGATGTTGGTGTCGATGCCGGCCATGATTCGCAGCAGCGTCGACTTGCCGGAGCCGTTGAGACCGAGCACGCCGATCTTGGCGCCGGGGAAAAAGGACAGGCTGATGTCCCGGAGTATCGTGCGCTTGGGCGGCACGATCTTGGAGACCCGGTTCATCGTATATATGTATTGCGCCATGGTGCCTTGCAGCCGGTCTGTCAGTCGCGGGGAGGGCGCGCATTATCGTTTAGGGCTTAGGCGTACGCCACTTCGGGCCGTAGTGCCACGCCGACTGGCCTGCGCAAACCCTTATGGTAGGCTGCATCACAGGTTTAGAGGGTGACCCGTTGATTCAAAAGGATCCGCAAACGGCTGTTTCCATGAGCGAGCGCCAGGCTCGCTATGGGTTTCCAGGCGGGCATCCATTCGGTCCGGATCGGCACGGCGCCTTCCTGCGCGAGTTCGAGCAACGCCATCTGCGCGATCGCGTGACGCTCCTTGAACCGGCGCAGGCCAGCGTCGAGGACCTGCTGCTGTTCCACACACCGGCCTATGTCGAGTTCGTGCAGCGCAGTTCCGAACAGGGCAGCGGTTACCTTGATGCCGGCGACACACCGAACTTCCGTGGCGTGTTCGAGGTCGCGGCATCGGTGGTGGGCGGGAGCCTTGCGGCGGCCGAGTGGATCATGGCGGGCAATCGGCGCCGCGCGTTCGCGCCGATCGCCGGCTTGCATCATGCCGCGCGCGACAAGGCCGCCGGCTTTTGCGTGTTCAACGACATCGGCATCGTCATCGAAGCGCTACGCCGGCGGCATGGACTTACGCGCATCGGCTATGCCGACATTGATGCGCATCATGGCGACGGCGTGTACTACGGATTCGAAGACGATCCGGGCATCATTTTTGCCGACATCCACGAAAGTGGCGAAACTCTTTATCCGGGTACCGGGAGCGAAGACGAGCACGGGCGTGGCACGGCTGCGGGCATGAAGCTGAACATTCCATTGCCGGCGGGCTCGGGCGATGCGCAGTTCCGCCAGGTGTGGCCGCTCGTCATCGAACATCTCGAGCGGCACAAGCCCGAATTCCTGATCCTGCAGTGTGGCGCCGACAGCATCGCGGGCGATCCGTTGACGAACCTGCGATTCTCTCCGGCCGCACATGCCGGCGCAGCGCGCGAACTGTGCGCACTGGCGGACCGCCTTGGACACGGGCGCCTGCTCGCGCTGGGCGGCGGTGGCTACGACCGCGGCAACCTGGCGCGGACGTGGGCGGGCGTGTTGGAGGCGCTACTGGAACAGTGAGCGACGCGAACTCAGCTACAATTCCGCTCCGTTTCACGCTGCAGGATCCGTAGAAAAATGTACGCCGCCAGCATGGACATCGCCGGGTTCGATCCGGAGCTGCACGCCGCGATCGAAGGCGAGCGCCGCCGCCAGGAAGACCATATCGAGCTGATCGCTTCCGAGAACTACACCAGCCCGCGCGTGCTCGCCGCACAGGGCTCGGTGCTGACCAACAAGTACGCGGAAGGGTATCCGGGGCGGCGCTATTACGGTGGCTGCGAATATGTCGACATTGCCGAGCAGCTCGCCATCGATCGCGCACGCGCACTGTTCGGCGCTGACTACGCCAACGTGCAGCCGCATTCGGGTTCGCAGGCGAACGCCGCCGTGTATCTCGCGCTGCTCTCGCCTGGCGATACGATCCTCGGCATGAGCCTCGACCACGGCGGGCACCTGACGCATGGTGCGAAGGTGAATTTTTCCGGCAAGCTTTTCCACGCGGTGCAGTACGGCGTCGATGTGGCCACGGGCCTGATTGACTACCAGCAAGTCGAACGGCTCGCGCGCGAGCATCGGCCGAAGATGATCGTCGCCGGGTTTTCCGCGTATTCGCGCGTGGTCGACTTCGAGCGCTTTCGCGCGATCGCCGACGGCGTGGGCGCCTTGCTGTTCGTCGACATGGCGCATGTTGCGGGCCTGGTTGCCGCGGGGCAGTATCCGAACCCGGTGCCGATCGCAGATGTGGTCACGACGACGACGCACAAGACGCTGCGCGGCCCACGTGGGGGATTGATCCTGGCGCGCGCGAACGATGCGATCACGAAGAAGCTCAACTCGACGGTATTCCCTGGCACGCAGGGCGGGCCGCTGATGCACGTGATCGCCGCGAAGGCCGTTGCCTTGCTCGAGGCGCAGCAGCCCGAGTTTCGCGCCTACCAGGTGCAAGTCGTTGCCAATGCGCGCGCGATGTGCGCGGCGTTGATGAAGCGCGGATTGAAAGTCATATCGGGCGGCACCGACAATCATCTTTTCCTCGTCGACCTCGGCCCGCGCAACTTCACCGGCAAGGATGCGGATGCCGCGCTCGGCCGCGCCAACATCACCGTCAACAAGAACGCGGTGCCGAATGATCCGCGCCCGCCGGCGATTGCCAGCGGATTGCGCATTGGCACGCCGGCCTCGACGACGCGCGGATTCCGCGAGGCCGAGGTGCGTCGCGTCGCCGACTGGATCGTCGATGTGGTCGATGCCGAAGGCAACGATGCCGTCGTGCAGCGCGTGCGCGGCGAGGTGCTCGAGCTGTGCGCCCGGTTTCCGGTCTATCGCGCGTGAGCGCACCGAACCGTAAGGGCCTGTTC
>JBEPVS010000230.1:0-3206 GCA_041690875.1 Gammaproteobacteria bacterium | reverse complement strand
GGCAGAAGTGAACAAGGCGCGCGGCGATCAGGACCTGTGGACATGGTTCCGCGAAACCCGCTCCAGCGAACTGCTGGTGATCTTCGGCGAAGACTTGGCTGCCCTGATCGGCCTGTGCCTGGCCACCCTGGCGGTCGGCGCCACCATGCTCACCGGCAACCTGATGTTCGACGCCGCCGGCACCATCGCCATCGGCGTACTGCTGATCGTCGTCGCCGTGCTGGTGGCGATCGAGGTCAAGGCCCTGCTGATCGGCCAGGGCATGGAACCGCGCCGCCGCGATGAGCTGATGAGCTTCCTCAAGGGCCGCCCCGAAGTCGCCGAGGTGCTGAACCTGATCACCCTGCAGATGGGCGCCGACGTGATGGTGGCGGTGAAGGCGCGCATGCAACTCACCCCCGACAACACCAGCCTGATCGACGCGATCAACACCGTCGAGGCGGCGATGAAGGTGGAGTTCGGCGATGTGCGCTGGAGCTTTTTCGAGCCGGACCTGGTCGATTGAGTGCCTGTTAAAAAAGTCGCTTGGCTGCTGCGCATACCGGTGATGCCGCTGCGCGCCGTGACCACGTGCCGCACGCGGCGTAGCATCGGAAGCCTTCCGAGGCGCATCGACGATGCGGGGTGCGGCGATGACCCACGAGTTCAACCCATCGCGACGTGCGGTACTTCAGTCCGCCGCACTGGCGGCGGTCGGGCTCACCCTGTTGCGCGGCTCCGCCCGCGCCCACGCGGCTGCGACGACAAGCGCTACGCCGCTGCAAGGGCTCGGCTACGCGCAGGTGCAGTTTGGCCCGGGCCCGCTTGATCGGCAGGCTCGCGAAAACCATCGGCTGCTGCTCGGTCTCGACGAAAACGCGCTGCTGCGGCCGTTTCGCCTGCGTGCGGGGCTGGCCGCGCCCGGGCATGAACTCGGCGGCTGGTACGACACCTGGGGCTTCGCCCCGGCGCCACGTTCGGACAGTGGATGAGCGCGCTGGCGCGCTACTACGCGATCACCGGGGACGAGCCCACCCGCGCAAAGATCGGCCGTCTCGTGCGCGGCTACGCGGCAACCATCAATGCGGACGGCACGTTCTATCGCGACAACCGCTTTCCCTCCTACACCTACGATAAACTGGTCGGCGGCCTCATCGATGCCGCGCAGCTGGTGCACGACGACGCGGCGCTGTCCGCGCTGGCGCGCACCACCGCCGCGGCCGTGCCATACCTGCCGCCGCACGCGATACCGCGCAACGAGCACTCCCGACCGGGCGAGGATTTCAGTCAGCATGCGTGGGACGAAAGCTACACGCTGCCGGAGAATCAGTTTCTCGCTTTTGGGCTGACCGGTGACACGCAGCATCGCGCACTCGCCCGGCGCTTTCTCTACGACGACTTCTTCGGACCGCTGGCGCGCGGCGAGAACGTGCTACCGGGCAAACATGCCTACAGCCACGTCAATGCCTTGAGCTCGGCCGCGCAAGCCTATCTGTCGCTCGGCGAGCCGATGTATCTGCACGCCGCACGACAGGGCTTCGCGATGATCGACGCGCAGAGCTTTGCCACCGGCGGCTGGGGGCCGGATGAACATTTCGTGGCGCCCGGCAGCGGCGCGCTCGGCGCCAGCCTGGCCGGCCAACCCAAGAGTTTCGAGACGCCGTGCGGTGCCTGCGCGCATTTCAAATTGACCCGCCATCTGCTGCGCATCACCCGCGATTCGCGCTATGGCGACAGCATGGAGCGCGTGCTCTACAACACCGTACTCGGCGCCAAACCCATCCAGCCCGATGGGCACGCGTTCTACTACTCCGACTACACGCGCCGCGCGCAGAAAGCCTTCCATCCCGATCGTTGGCCATGCTGTTCGGGAACCTTGCCGATGATCGCCGCGGACTATCGCATCAACACGTTTTTTACGGACGCGCATGGCATCTACGTCAACCTGTATGTGCCTGCGCATGTGGACTGGCGCCAGGGCAGCGCGGCTTGCCGCCTGTCGATCCGCACGCGCTATCCGTACGCGAGCGCGATTGCGCTGAGCGTGCACACGCCCACGCCGCAAACCTTCACGCTGAATCTGCGCATTCCGGCCTGGGCGCATGGCGCGAACGTACGCATCAATGGCAAGCCGGATGGACCGCCGCTGGAGCCGGGAACCTTCGCCGCGATTCGTCGCCAATGGCGTTCCGGCGACCGGATCGAACTCGAACTGCCGTTGCCGCTGCGCCTTGAAAGTGTCGACGCCCGGCACCCGGACACCGTGGCCTTGCTGGCAGGTCCGCTGGTGCTGATGCGCCTGCTTGACGCGGGCGAACCGCAGCCGCTCGGCCGCAACGCCTTGTTGTCGGCCCGGCTCGCGTACGCCGACACGCAGCAGTGGCAGGCGGTCGACGGCACCGAAACCGTCACGTTGCGCGCGTTCCTCGACATCGACCGGGAACGCTACAGCGCCTATCAGGGAGTGCTGCCGGGTTAGCGGGTGTTGGCAAACGCGAGGAATGACGCTTTGCATCCGACCCACGGGAACGAACGGCGTTGTGCCGGCTCAAGCAAGAGGCTCCCAGCCATTCGGCGCAAACAGTGCGACCGGTGGCGGACACGGTTGCCGCCTGTAATTGCCGAGCCTGACGCATACAATGTGCGTTTTAGTCGGAGCCGCCCATGTCCCTCGCAATCTCGAAAGTCCCTGTGCCCGTCAACGAGCCGGTGAAGGGCTATGCGCCGGGATCGCCGGAGCGCGCGAGCCTCAAGGCGACGCTGGCGCGGATGTCCACCGAGACCGTCGAGATGCCGCTGGTCATCGGCGGCAAGGAGGTGCGCACCGGCAAACTCGGCCACGCGGTGATGCCGCATCGCCATGCGCATGTGCTCGGCGAATTCCATCAGGGCGGCGAGGTGGAAGTGCAGCTGGCCATCAACGCCGCGCTGCGCGCGCAGAAGGATTGGGCGAATCTGCCGTGGGAAGCGCGCGCGGCGGTGTTCCTGAAAGCGGCCGACTTGCTGCAGGGCCCGTACCGCGACGTGATCAACGCGGCGACCATGCTCGGTCAGAGCAAGACCTGCCATCAGGCCGAGATCGACAGCGCCTGCGAGTTGATCGACTTCTTCCGCTTCAACGTCGCGTTCTACGAGCAGCTGTTGCGCGAGCAACCGCAAAGTTCGCCCGGCGTGTGGAACCGGCTGGAGCATCGCCCGCTGGAAGGCTTCGTGTTCGCGGTGTCGCC
>JBEPVS010000229.1:0-3230 GCA_041690875.1 Gammaproteobacteria bacterium | reverse complement strand
GCCGGTGGTGTCGATGGCCGTGCACCAGCGCGTGATGCGCGAAGTCATCGAGCCGACGTTGCGCGGACTCGCGGCTGAGGGCATGCCGTACACCGGATTTTTGTACGCCGGGTTGATGATCGATGCGCACGGCGCGCCTCGCGTCATCGAATTCAATTGTCGCTTCGGCGATCCGGAAGCGCAGGCCGTGCTGGCAAGACTGCGCTCGGATTTGCCCTCGCTGTGCATTGCGGCACTCGCAAAACGGCTAACCGAAGTGCGCATCGATTGGGATGAGCGCGCCGCGCTGGGCGTCGTGCTGGCCGCGCCCGGATATCCGGGCACCGTACAGACCGGCGCTCCGATCAACGGACTCGATCGCGCCGCTGAGTTACCGGGCAAGGTGTTCCATGCCGGCACCGAATTGCGCGACGGCCAGGTCGTCACGAGCGGCGGTCGCGTGCTGTGCGCCGTGGGACTGGGCACGGGCGTGGCAGCGGCGCAGCGCGCCGCGTACCAGCTCATCGATTGCATCGGCTTTGCCGGCGCGCAATGTCGGCGTGACATCGGATACCGGGCCATCGCGCGCGGTGGCTGAGCAGCACGGCGCACAGCAGGCGCAACCGCGTCGGCGCGCATTCGCCGCGCTGGCGCATCGCGGCTATGGCGGATTCGTCATCGGCGGCGCGATCGCGATGCTCGCGGACAACACCGAGCACGTCATCACTTATTGGGTGCTGCACCAGAAATTCCACTCGCCCGCGCTCGGCGCCTTCGCGGTGATTTCGCACTGGGTGCCGTACCTGCTGCTGGCGGGTTATTCCGGCGCGCTCGCCGATCGCTACAATCCGCGCCGCATGATCCAGTGCGGGATGTTGCTGTTCATGGCCGTATCGATCGCGTGGGGCCTGCTTTTCCTGCATGGCCAGATGTATCTCTGGCAAGCGTGGACGCTGCTCGCGCTGCATGGCATCGCCGGCGTGCTGTGGACGCCACCGTCCCAGGTGCTGATCCATGACATCGTCGGTCCCGAACACCTGCAAAGCGCCGTGCGCTTGAACGCCAGCGCGCGCTACCTCGGCATGCTAGTCGGGCCGGCGCTCGGGAATGGATTGCTGCTCGCTCTTGGCCCCGCTTACGGAATACTCGCCAACGCGCT
This sequence comes from Gammaproteobacteria bacterium, assembly GCA_041690875.1. Classification (GTDB taxonomy): domain Bacteria; phylum Pseudomonadota; class Gammaproteobacteria; order Steroidobacterales; family Steroidobacteraceae; genus FEN-1191. The sequence continues at coordinate 2,092 of JBEPVS010000229.1, read as the reverse complement.
CGTCTATTTGCCCATGCTGATCTGGCTGCAGAAGCCGCGCTACGTGCCGCTGCGCGATGCATCCGCGCCGCCCCCGCAGTCACGCGCCGCCGGTCCGGCCGCGATGGCCGCCACGTGGCGCAGCATGAGCGGCAACCGCCAGATCATCGCAATGACGCTGCTTGCCGCAGCCGCATCGTTCCTCATCGGCAACGCGTACCAGGCGCAGATGCCCGGGTTCGCCGACGACCTGGGATTCCACAATGCGGGCGCCGCCTACACCGCGCTGCTCGCCGCCGACGCTGCCGGTGCCATCGCCGCCGCTCTGTTGCTCGAGAGTCGGGGCATGCTGGCACCATCACCATCGAGCGCGCTGGCGCTCGCGGCCTGCTGGTGCCTCGCCATCGCAGGTTTTGCGCTGTCGCACAATTATTTGCTGACGCTCCCGCTGTTGTTCGCCGCGGGATTTTTCGAGCTGTCCTTCAGCGCGATGGCAATGACGATAGTGCAGCTGCGCGCGCCGGCCACACAACGCGGCCGCATCATCGGCCTCTACATCACCGCGAGCCTGGGACTGCGCGCCTTCAGCGGCGTGACTGTCGGGTTAGGCGGTGCATGGCTCGGCATCCACCATTCGCTCGCGCTCAGCGCCGCCGCGCTGCTGATGTGCATAGCGCTGATCGCCCGCTGGAACAACCGTACCGCCACCACCTAGCCGCCCGTTCGCGCTCGCTAGAAACTCGCGCGCGCGAACAGTTCCGGTCCGTGCGTAGCGAGCCTCATGACCCCTTTCGGATTATTGTTGCCGACGTCGAGCTGCGTCTGCGTGCTCTGGTAGCCAAGCCCGAAGGCGAGATTCGGGCGCCAGCGGAATTGCAGATCGCCGTGGTAGTCGCCGAGCGAGCCTTTGACCGAACTTACCGTCAGCTTGAAGTACTGCGCGCGCGCCGACAATGCAAAGCGGCGCGTGATGCGCCATGTGCTATCGAGCGCGAGCGTCACGAACGGACCGGCGCCGCTGAATTTCTCCGAAACCGGACCGGTCGACTGCGTGGCGTGGGCATTGGCTTCTGCTTCGAGCAAGTGCATCCCCAAGCCCGTGCCCAGTTCGAAGCGGCGGCCCTTGAGGAACGAATACGTCCACGTCAGGTCGACCTGGTGCCAGTTGAATTCCGAGTAGACAGTATCGGCCGGCGTGAATGTATGGCCGCCGTAGACGATAGTCTCGCCAGGATTGGTCACGCCGGTGCGCGTCAGCTCCCACAGATCGACGCGCAAACGGCCGCGCTGGCGCATCCGGAACATGAACTCCGCGCGCGCCTGGTGCACGCCCGGGCTGAGCTTGAAATCGTTCTCGAGCGAGAACGGCGTGCCGGGCGTCGGCGCATTCGCATCATCGACGCGCCCGTTGGTCGCCGCGGTGCCCCAGTAGTAACTCGCGCGCAGCGCGAAATGATCGGTGATCGGGCTGGCCGGTTCGGGCGGCGCAGATTGCTGCGCATGCACAGCCGTGGCGGCAGCCAGCAAGGCGACGGATAACAGCAGATGACGCATGCGGCCTATCATCGGGCAGCGCCAGCTGCCGCGCCAGCGTCGCCGCGCTGCGACGTAAGAAAACTGTGAACCGTTAGGCGGAAAACGCGCTTGTGGAGCGCGGCTGGCGCCGCGTGACTACCGTTTCATCGCCTCGAAGAATTCCGAGTTCGTCTTGGTATCCTTCATCTTGTCGAGAAGAAATTCTATCGCGGCAAGCTCGTCCATCGGATGCAGGAGCTTGCGCAGAATCCACATCTTCGCCAGTTCCGCCTGGTCGGTGATCAGCTCTTCCTTGCGGGTGCCGGAACGGTTGATATTGAAGGCCGGATAAACGCGCTTCTCGGCAATGCGACGGTCGAGGTGGATTTCACTGTTGCCGGTGCCCTTGAATTCCTCGTAGATGACATCGTCCATCTTCGAGCCGGTGTCGATCAACGCGGTCGCAAGTATCGTCAGCGAACCGCCCTCTTCGATGTTGCGCGCAGCACCGAAGAAACGCTTCGGACGCTGCAGCGCGTTGGCATCGACGCCGCCGGTCAGCACCTTGCCGGAGCTCGGCACGACGGTGTTGTAGGCG
>JBEPVS010000228.1:0-3278 GCA_041690875.1 Gammaproteobacteria bacterium | reverse complement strand
GCGTGGCGGCACGCGTCCATGCTGGCGCGCGATGACCCGCGCGAACTTGCGCGTGCGGGCGACATGCGCGCGCAACGCGGCGCGGTCGGCCGGGGAAACTTCGCCGCCGAGCACTTCGCCGTCACCGAGCACGATCGGCGCCTGCTGCAGCGACAGCGCAACCGTGCGGAGACCGTTCTTCGAGTACGTAAGGCCGTGCCGCACCAGCCCCAGGTCGCGTTCGATGCCGGCATCGAGCAGGTGCAGCAGATGTGCGACCGACGAGACGCGGAAACCCGGCGCGAACTCGCGTGTGACTGCGGCGCCGCCCGGCTGCGCCGCAGCCTCGAGGACCAGCACCTTGCGGCCGGCGCGCGCCAGGTCGCTCGCGCACACGAGGCCGTTGTGGCCCGCGCCGATGACGATGACGGAGTTGTGCTCAGTCATCGCTCCATCCTTCCGGCACCGAGGAGCCGCGGCGCAAATCGCTGAGGATTTCGCGCGCGGCATTCGCACCGGGCGCGGCCATGACGCCGCCCCCGGGATGCGTCGCGGATCCGCACATGTAGACGCCGCGCACTGGCGAGCGGTACTGCGCGAATCCCGGGAACGGCCGGTTGAAGAACAGTTGGTCGAAGGTCAGTTCGCCCTGGAAGATATTGCCTTCGGTCAACCCGACCTCCGCCTCGAGTTCGCGCGGCGTGCGCACTTCCGCATGCAGAACGAGGCTGCGGAAGTTCGGGCTGTAACGCGAAATCTGGTCGAACACCGTCTGCTTGAAGGCTTCGCGATCGGCGTCGGTCCAGTCGCGCCCCTGGACCTTCACAGGCACGTACTGCACGAAGACCGACATCATGTGCTTGCCCGGCGGAGCCATCGTCGGATCAGTCAACGAAGGAATCAGCAGGTCAAGGTATGGATCTTTCGACCAGGTACCGTTTTTCCAATCGTCATACGCTCGCTCGTAGCGCTCGAGCGAATCCAGGAAGTGCATGTCGCCGCTGATCAGCGGATTGCCCGTGCCGAGGGCCGGGAAATCGGGCAGTCCATCGAGCGCGATGTTCAGTTTCCCGGAGGAACCACGAATCTTGAAATTGCGCGCGCGCGCCAGGAAATCGGGCTCGAGATCACTAGGCTCCATCAGTTTGAGGAAGGTGCGCTTCGGGTCAACATTCGACACCACGGTGTCCGCGTAGTACTCATCGCCGTTCGCGAGTACGACGCCGCGCGCGCGGCCGCCGCTGGTCAGGATGCGCGCCACTGGAGCGCCGACCTTGATCTCGCCCCCGTGCGCCTGTACTGCGCCGGCGAGCGCGTTGCTGACCGCGCCCATGCCGCCGCGCGCAAAACCCCAGGCCCCCATCTGGCCATCGACATCGCCCATGTAGTGGTGCAGCAGTACGTATGCCGTGCCGGGCGAGTGCACGCCGAGCGCCGTGCCGATGATGCCGCTCCCGGCAAGGGTGGCCTTGACGACATCCGATTCGAAATACTCGTTCAGGTAATCGGCAATCGACAACGTGTAGAAACGAATCGTGTCGAGGATGCCGCGCTCGCCGAGCTTCGCGAACTCCTTGCCCACATGCAGCAACTCCCGGATATCGCGCCAGCGGAACGAGGTCGGATCGGGGGGCGTGCGTAGCAGCAGCGCGCGGATCAGCCGGCACTGGCGCATGACGTCGCGCCCATAGCGCATGTACGCATCACCATCGCGCGCATTGTGGCGCGCAATCTCGCGCCGCTTGACGTCTTTGTCGAGATACCCGCCGAGGATGTCGCCATCGCGCGTGAAGGTCACGCCGCCGCCGTAGGGGACGACCTGCAAACCATGCTTTGCCAGGTCGAGCGCGCGGTAAATCTCCGGCCGCAGCAGCCCGCACACGTATGAACAGTTGGAGTAAGTCCAATGCGGATAGATTTCGCGGCTGACCGCCGCACCGCCGATGTATGGATTGGCCTCGAGGACCAGCACCTCAAGCCCCGCACGCGCGAGAAAGGCCGCGTTGCACAAGCCGTTGTGCCCCGCGCCGATGACGATCGCGTCGTAGCGCCTCATGGCAACGCGCGGCTGGGCGTATTCATCCCGCCAGCTTAGTTTTGCGCACCCCGGTCGGTCAATACTCCGGCCAAGCCCGGCGTGCTAGTGATCGACGGGATTCTTCAGGTCGATGCCGGCGAGATCGAAGCCGCGCCGGTAATCGCGGATGTGTTTTTCGGTCCAAAGACGCGCGTCAGCAGCATTGCCGTCGCGAATCCCCTGCAGGATGCGCCGCTGCGCGGAGGCAATGCGAGCGCGCGCCGGCGCGACTTCGTCGATGATCGTGCGGAGCGAGGGCGCGAGCAGTTGCAGCAGCGGTTCGTGCGCGAGCATCAGCACTCGGTTGTGCGTCGCTTCACCGACGTGGCGAAAGAAGTCGGCGGCCTGGCGGCCCGCGCCTTCCGCACTGCGGTCAAGCGCGTGGCCGACGTTGGCCTCGATGCGCGCCAGGTCAGCGGCGCGACGATTGCGAGCAGCGGATTCCGCGATCGGCGGCTCAAGGATCGTCAGCGCCTCCCAAACATCGCGGATGCTGACATCGTGGAGGGCGAGGGCGCGGCTCACCCCATCGGCGACGGCATCGCGCTCGGGGCGGCTCACCATCATAAGTTTCGAGCCGCGCTGGCGGCGCAGCATGCCGGCCGATTCCAGCTCGCGCAGCGCCTCACGAACGGTGGAGCGATTGACGCCGAACTGTCGCGCGAGCTCGAGCTCAGGCGGCAGTCGCTCGCCGGCGCTCAACGTGCGATCGGTGATGCGCTCGAGCAGCGCCTCGGCCACCTTGCGATAGGCCGGCTCGAACTCCAAAGGCTGGAACTGCACGCTCATGCGCTGGCCTGGAACAGTTCACGCCCGATCAGCAGGCGGCGCACTTCCTGTGTGCCGGCGCCGATTTCATACAGCTTGGCATCGCGCAGCAAGCGCGCGGCCGGGTAGTCATTGATGTAACCATTGCCGCCGAGCATCTGGATGGCTTCGAGTCCGGCGAACGTCGCCTTCTCGGCAGCGAACAGCACGGCGGCGGCCGCGTCCTGGCGGGTGCAGGTACCGGCGTCGCAGGCCCTGCCCACCGCATACACGAAGGCGCGCGCCGCGTTCAGGTTCGTGTACAGGTCGGCAACTTTGGCCTGCATCAGCTGGAAGGTGCCGATGGGCTCGCCGAACTGACGCCGCTCATGCAAGTAGGGCAGCACGACGTCCAGCACCGCGGCCATGATGCCGAGCGGACCGGCAGCCAGCACAGCGCGCTCGTAGTCAAGCC
>JBEPVS010000227.1:0-3353 GCA_041690875.1 Gammaproteobacteria bacterium | reverse complement strand
GTTGACGCCTGCTACTACTTGCCGATCTGCTTGCTGACCGTGTTCTCCTGCTGGTTCAGCGTACGCTTTTCGAGCCGCGTGATATGGCCGCCATTCTGGCTCGCCATGTCGCGCTCTTCCTGGCGGATCTGGCGATCATCCTTGTGCAGCTGGTGCGCCTGCGCATGGCTGATCTCGCCTTCCTTTACTTCTTTGTGGATGCGGCGATCCTGGTGGGCCAGGCGATGGTTCACTTCGGTACGGCGCGGATGCGCCTTCTGCCAGGCGGTTTCCGCGCTGGCCGTGGCCGTGAAGCAGGCCAGCGAAGCGATGGCCGCGGCCGTGGTCAGCATGATCCGTGTCGACTTGAACATAACAACTCCTTGGGGTCTGTTGCAGGGACTATTCCAGCCGGAATCCCGGCTCCACAGGTGTTAGCAACGTCACAGGCCGCGCGGCGCTGACCGACGTGAATGGAAAGTAATCCCCGCAAGCAACAGTCAACGAACTGTCAAACCGCGCGTTGTGCCGAACATGACGGTAACCGTATCAGCCGCGATCGCAACCAATCGCTTCGGGCTCGGGGCGAGGCCCGGCGACATTGACCGAATTGCGGGCGATCCGCGTGGCGCCCTGCGCGCCGAGCTTGCCGGCGATGCGCCGTTGCTCGATGACACCAGCCTGCCCGACAGCGCACAGGTCATCGAGCGCGCGGGCGAATTGCGCATGGAACGCAAGCAATCCAAGCAGCACCAGGCGGGCGCCAGTGATGCGCCCCACGGTGCCGGCGAGCAGGCTGGACTGGAAAAACTTCCGGCACTGCTGCGGCCGCTCTACATCGCCGATGCGGCCGCCCGCGTGCGTGTCGCGGTCAGCAGCGATCGGGCGATGCTCGAAAGGCTGGTGCACTTCTGGAGCAACCACTTCGCCGTCTCCGTCGACAAGCAGGCGGTGCTCGGCATCGCCGGCGCATTCGAGCGCGAGGCCATACGTCCGAATGTGCTCGGGTCGTTCCATGATTTGCTGCTCGCCGTCGAGCAACATCCGGCCATGCTGCTCTATCTCGACAACGCGCAATCGGTAGGTCCGAACTCCGAGGCGGCGCGCCGGGTTTCGCGGCGCGGGTTCTCGTTCAAGGCACCGCGGCAGAAAGCTGGCATCAACGAAAACCTGGCGCGCGAAATCATGGAGCTGCACACGCTGGGCGTGAATGGTGGCTACACCCAGGCGGATGTCACGGAATTTGCCAAGGTGATCAGCGGTTGGTCCATCGGCGGCGGCGCAGGGCGATTTCGCGGTGGAGTACCAGGGCAATTTTATTTCCGGGATGCGCTGCATGAACCCGGCACGCGCCATCTGCTGGGCCGCAGCTATCGCGACGCCGGCCATGCGCAGGGCATTGACGTGCTGCGCGACCTGGCCGCCGCGCCGGAGACCGCGCAGCACATTGCCATCAAGCTGTGCCGCCACTTCATCGCCGACGATCCGCCGGCCGCCGCTGTCGATCGCGTCGCGCGCGCGTTCGTTGCCACCTCGGGCGACCTGCGCAGCGTCTACGGCGCATTGATTGATGCGCCCGAGGCCTGGTCGCAGCCACTGGCGAAATACAAGACGCCGTCGGATTACGTTTACTCGAGCTGGCGCGCACTGCAGCTGCCGGTGCCGCAAGGCGCGAAGGCCATCGCGCCTTTCGAGCTACTCGGGCAGCGGCACTTCTCGCCGGGCTCGCCGGCCGGCTGGCCCGACCGCGCCGTCGATTGGGACGGCTCGGCCTCATTGTTGAAGCGGCTCGAATGGTCCGACCAGATCGGCGAGCGCATCGGTTCGCGCATCGCGGCGGCGACGCTCGGGCCGAAGATCCTGGGCGACGCGGTGGGCGAGCACACGCGCTCAGGGCTGGCGCGCGCCGAGAGCGGCGCGCAGGCGCTGACGCTGTTGCTGGCCAGCCCGGAATTCATGCGACGCTGAAGCGGCCTCGTGCCGCGGTGGAGACCTGCATCAATGACGGAAATCACCCGACGCCGATTCCTGAGCCACGGATTCGCCGCCACAGCCACGCTGGCAGGCGGGAGTCTTGCCGGCGGAACGCTCATGTCCACGCGGCTCGCCTTCAGCGCACCAGACACCGGCGCCGACGGGCGCGTCGTGTTCATCATCATGCGCGGCGCGCTCGATGGATTGTGCGCGGTGCCCCCTTACGGCGACCCAGCGTACGCATCGTTGCGCGGCTCGCTTGCCGTGCCGCCGCCGGGTGCGGCCGGTGGTGGGTTGAAACTCGACAACCTGTTCGCGCTGCATCCGAGTCTCCCATTCATGCACGAATGCTTCGGCAACGGCGAGCTGGCGGTGCTGCACGCGGCCGCGACGCCGTACCGCGAGCGCTCGCACTTCGACGGCCAGGACGTGCTTGAAAGCGGCATTGCGCTTCCGCACGCATCCGACAGCGGATGGTTGAATCGGGCGCTGGTGCTCAAGAATTCGCAACCGGCGCGCCTCGGGCTCGCGCTCGGCGCCAACGTGCCGCTGGTCATGCGCGGCCAGGCGGAAGTGGCGTCGTGGGCGCCGTCGAAGCTCGCCGGCCTCAGCGAGGACACGCTCCAGCGTGTCGCCGACCTGTACGCGAATGATCCGATGCTGGGCCAGCGACTTGCGGATGCGTTGTCGAGTGATGCGATTGCAACGGAAGGACAAGGCGCGCAAAGCGATGCACCCGGCGTGTTGATGTCGGCACCCGCGGCAGCGAACACTGGCGATCCAAAAAACGCCGCCGCGCAGCGCGGCGGCGCGGCCCGCTATCTCGAGACGGTGCGCGCGATGGCGAGTTTCCTGCGCCGTGATGACGGGCCGCGCGTTGCTGTCATGGAAACCACCGGCTGGGATACGCACGCCAACGAAGGCGGCGCGCAAGGCCAGCTGGCGCAACGCCTCGCCGCGCTCGATGCAGGCCTGCGCGAGTTTCGCGCGGCGCTGGGTCCGACGTGGCGCAACACGGCAGTCCTGCTGGCTACTGAGTTTGGACGCACCGCGGCCACCAACGGCACGCGCGGCACCGACCATGGCACCGGCTCGGCTGCGTTCGTCATCGGTGGCGCGGCTGCCGGCGGTCGCGTCTTGGCCGATTGGCCGGGACTCAATGCGCGCTCGCTGTATGAGGGGCGCGACCTGCGGCCGACTCTCGATCTGCGCTCTCCAATGAAGGCGCTGCTCCACGCGCAGCTGCGCATTTCCGATCGCGAACTGGATACCGTCGTTTTCCCGGATAGCGGCGCCGCGAAGCGACTCGACGGATTGATCCGCGCGTAGGGAGCCTCTGCACCCGTAGCGCGAGGCGCTTTGCGCGAGTTTGTCTCTGCTACCATCGTTCGCCTCAGGGG
>JBEPVS010000226.1:0-3446 GCA_041690875.1 Gammaproteobacteria bacterium | reverse complement strand
GACCCGGCTGCAACGCATGGGGCGGCATTGGCTCGCGCATCTCAAGCCGGCGCGGGTGCTGTTGCCTGAACCTGCGCTGGCGCAGATCGAAGCCGAGGTGCGCACGGCCGAACTGACGCATGCGGGCGAGATTCGCATCGCGGTCGAAACCTCATTGTCCTTCGGTCAGCTGTGGCATGACCTGACCCCGCGCCAGCGGGCGCTGCAGGTTTTCGCCGCGCTCGGCGTCTGGGACACCGCGCATAACAACGGCGTGCTGGTTTATGTATTACTCGCGGACCGCACGGTCGAAATCATCGCCGACCGGGCGATCTCGGCGTACGTTCCCGCTCCCGAATGGGCCGCGCTGTGTACCGAAGTGGCCGAGCGTTTCCGGCAGGGGGAGCCGGCTGCCGGCTGCTGCTTCGCGGTGCGCAGCGTAGGCCAGCGGCTGGCGCGCCATTTCCCCGCTGCCGGGGGCGATGGAAACGAACTGCCCAACCAGCCCGTACTTCTCTAGAATTGGCGGAATGGATGCCTTGAAACCGGCCTTTCGTGGCTGCGCGCTGTTGGGCGCGCTTGTCCTGGGCGGCTGCTCGCTGCTCAGCGCACCCTGGTCGAAGGCGCCTCCGCCTCCACCGCCGCCCGCGGCCGTGGCGCCCCCGCCCGAGCCGGTGTTGCCGTTGCCGGTGGACACGCACAAATTCGAGCTTGCTGATCCAAAGGATGACGTGTTCGGCGAGGTGCAGCTCACGACCGCCGGCAAGGAAGATACGCTTCCCGATATCGCGCGCCGCTTCAATGTCGGCTACGAGGAGATCGTGCGCGCGAATCCGGGCGTCGATCCGTGGATTCCCGGCGTGGGACGGAAGATCGTCGTGCCAACGCAGTTCGTGCTGCCGAATGCACCGCGCGAAGGCATCGTCATCAACCTCGCGGCGTTGCGCATCTATTATTTTCCGAAGCACAAGAAGAATGAGCCCGCGCTCGTCTACACGCATCCGATCGGCGTCGGCAAGGTCGGGTGGGTGACGCCGGAAGGCGTGACGAAAATCATCGCGCGCGAGGAGAATCCGACGTGGCGGCCGAGCGCCGGGGTGCGCAAGGAACACGCCGCCAACGATGATCCGGTGCCGGCGGTCGTGCCGCCCGGTCCCGATAATCCGCTCGGCAAATACAAATTTACGCTCGGCTGGCCAAGCTACCTGATCCACGGGACGAACAAGCCCTACGGCGTCGGGCTGCGCTCGAGCCACGGCTGCATCCGCCTGTATCCGGAAGACATCGTGAAGTTCTACGAAGCGGTGCCGCTGGGAACGCCGGTGCGCGTCGTCAACCAACCGTTCCTGTTCGGCTGGCACGAGGGGCAGCTGTATTTGCAGGCCTATACGGTATTCGAGGACGACGCGCGCAACTGGAGCAAGGCGCAGAAAGCGCTGCTGCTGAAGTCGATGTCGCCGCGCCTGGAAAAACTGCTGAAGGCTTCCGGCACGAAGATCGATTGGGAGGCGGTCACGCAGGTCGCCAACGCGCCGCGTGGACTCGCCGTGCCGGTGAGCGGCACGGCCGGCACGGTCGACGCGGTGCTCGCGGCTGCGCCGCTGGTGCAGGATCGCATCCCGCCCGGTTCGAACTGGGATGGAGCCGATGAAGTCGACGCCGACTCGCAGAGCTTCCAGCAATTGCAGTCCGAACGTGAACCCTCCGCCCCTGCAACGGCCACGGCCGATCATGCCAATGCAGCCAGTCCCGGCGGTTGAGCCGGAACACAGCTCGACGCTGGCGCCGATCGAGCGGTTGCCGACGGCGATCACGGCATTCGTCGGCCGCGCGCTCAAGGGGCCGCTGAACACGCCGACAGCGGTCAACAGCTTTGCCGAATTCCAACGGCACTTCGGCGGCCTGTGGCAGCCGGCGACGCTCGGCTACGCGATCGAGCAGTACTTTGAACACGGCGGACGCCAGGCGCTCATCGTGCGGGTCGTCAACGGCGCGCGCGCACCATCGCTGCGCTTGCCGGCCGGCCGCAGCCATTTGCTGCTGCGTGGGCGCCAACCCGGCACGCGCGAGTACCTGCGCGCTTCAATCGACTATGACGGTATCGCGGCCGACGCGCCCGACCAGTTCAACCTGGTATTGCAGCGGCTCCAGCAGCCGGGCTCGGAACTTGTCGAAGCGCAGGAAATCATGCGGCGGGTATCGATCAAGGCCGACAGCGAGCGTTCGATCGAACGATTCATGGCGAGGTCGCGCCTGGCGCGCCTGGGCGGTCCGCTGCCGGTCGAGCGGCCTTCACGCACGTTGCCTGCGCGCGCCGGCGCAGTCGCCGGTTATGTCGCGGGGGCCAACGACGGCGCTGATGGCGCAGACCTCACCGACTACGATGTGATCGGCGATGCGACGCGCGGCACCGGGCTGTTTGCGCTGCGCGGCGGCCCGCGGTTCTCGCTCCTGTGCGTGCCGCCATTGTCGCGCAGCCAGGACATCGGCATGACGACACTGCACGTCGCGACGCAGTTGTGCCGCGCGCAGCAGGCCTTGCTGATCGTCGATCCGCCCTCGAGCTGGGATTCCGTCGCCGCGGCGCTCGCCGGCGCGACGCACTGGGCTTTCCAGAGCGAGCAGGCGCTGCTGTATTTCCCGCGGTTGCTCGCGCCCGATCGCCTGCGCGGACGCAACGAATTGTTCGCAGGGTGCGGCGCGGCCGCAGGACTGATCGCGCGCGGTGACGAAACCAGTCCGCCGTGGGTTGCGGCCGCGGGCGAAACGCCGGTGCTGCGCGCGCCGTACCGTCCGCAATTGGTGCTCGATGAAGTGCAACGCGCGCGGCTCGCGCAGGTGGGCGTGAACTGCTTCGATCACGTGCGGCCGGCCGTCGGCGCCGTGCGCAGCGCGCGCACGCTGCTCTCGGAGAACGCCGCACGCGGCGAATGGTGCTTCCTGCCGGCGCGTCGGCTCGCGCTCTGGCTGCAGGCCTGCGTGCTCGAGGGCACGCGCTGGACGCAGCTCACGAACGGTGGTCCCGAACAGTGGCGCAATGTTTGCGAGCAGGTCGGTAATTTCCTCGAGGGCCTCGCCAACGCTGGGGCGTTTGCCGGGCGCGACAGCAGCGAACGTTACTTCGTCATCTGCGATGAACGGCTCAACACCGAGGAATCGATCGCGCAGGATCGCTGCAGCCTGCTGTTCGGTTTCGCCGCGTGGCGAGGCGGCGAATTCCAGTCCTGCCTGGTCACGCACGAGCGCGACGGCAGCAGCGTGCGCGCGGTGACGATCAATCGCCTCGCGACCTCGGGCGCAAAGGTGTCGGAGGAGATCGAGACCGCGATCCTGCGCCAGATCGCCATCGAACCGCACGCCGGCTACAGCGCTGAATCGCACGGGCCCATAGGGCCTGTTCACGCTTAGGATGTCGATGCGTTGCTGCTCAAAATGCTTTCAGACAAGGCGCGAGGCGCGCTGCGTGG
>JBEPVS010000225.1:0-3453 GCA_041690875.1 Gammaproteobacteria bacterium | reverse complement strand
CGCCGCTGCCTGCCATAGCGTGACGGCGCGCGGCACCATGTACGGAAAGATGCTGACCTGCAGTCCGACGAAGCCGAGCAGGAAAAGTGCCAGCGACATCAGGAAGGGCAGCAGCTCTCTTTTTTTGCGCAGGCTCCAGAAAAAAACAAACGCGGCGATCGCCGTCAACAACGGCACCTGCGCCGTGAGCATCACGCCGGGCATTGCAAACCACCGTCGCCAGTAATCGTAGTGCAGGAACGGTGTCGCGGCGCTCACTGCCACCAGCGCGACCAGCATCGAGATTCCGAGCCATCGTGCGAGACGGTACGCGTGGCGCTGGCCGCTTCCTTCGGTCTTGAAAATGAGCCACGTAGCGCCGAGCAGCGCGTACCCCACGACGAGCGCGGCGCCCGTCAGCAGGCTGAACGGACTCAGCCAATCGAGCCAGCCGCCCGCGTACGCATTGTCTACAACGCGAATGCCTTGCAGGATGGCACCGAGCGTGATGCCCTGCGCGAGCGCGGCGACGCAGGAACCGATCGCGAACGCCGCATCCCAAAGCGGGCGATGCCGCGGATCGCGCCAGCGAAATTCAAACGCGACACCACGGAACACGAGCGCGAGCAGCATCGCGATCATCAGTGGATACGTAGCGGGCAGGATGATCGCGTACGCGAGCGGGAACGCGGCGAGCAAGCCGCCGCCGCCCATGACGAGCCAGGTCTCGTTGCCGTCCCACACGGGCGCGATCGCATTCATGGCCTGGTCACGCTCATCGCCGACGGCGAGCGTCGGAAACAGGATGCCGATGCCGAGATCGAAGCCGTCCATGACGACATACGCGAAGATCGCGAAGGCGATGATGCCCGCCCAGACCAACGTGAGATCGATGCCGGTGCTCATCGCTTCGGCCTGACCGCCGCCGCGGGCGTGATGCCGGCGGCGTGCTGCGGCACACCGGGCGGCTCGGGCTCGGCCGACCCCGGCGTTTGCGACATCAACCGCAGCAGGTACCAGGCGCCGGCGCCGAACGCGGCGAAATAAACCAGCGCAAACGCCACCAGCGAGACCGCTACAGCTGGCGCGGCAATCGGCGAGTGCGATTCCGTGGTGCGCAGCAATCCGTAAACCGTAAACGGCTGGCGCCCGACTTCGGTGGTGATCCAGCCTGCGATCACCGCAATGAATCCTGCCGGTCCCATCCACACTGCTGCGCGATGCAGTCCCCGCCATGCGTACAACTTGCCACGCACTCGAGCGAGCAGGCTGCAGGCACCCAAGCCCAGGATTGCAAACGCGATCGCAACCATGACGCGGAATGACCAGAACACGATCGGCACCGGAGGCCAGGTGTCACGCGGAAAATCCTTCAGGCCACGCAGCGGCGCATCCGGATCGTGCCTGAGGATCAGCGAGCCCAAATGCGGCAACTCGACTTTTCCGTGCACGGTGGCATCGGCGTTGCTGGGCAGGCCGAACAGCACGAGCGGCGCGCCATGCGGGCTTGCATCGTAGTCGCCCTCCATCGCCAGCACCTTGACCGGCTGGTGTTCAAGCGTGTTGAGGCCGTGCAGGTCCCCGGCGGCGATCTGCAGCGGCGCGACCAGCGCGGCCATCCACATCGCCATCGAAAACATCGTGCGCGCGCCGGCGTTGCCTCGATCTCGCAGCAGATGCCAGGCGCCGACGCCGCCGACGACGAGCGCCGTGGTCAGGTAAGAGGCGATGACGGTATGCACGAGGCGATAGGGAAAGCTCGGATTGAAAATAATCGCGAGCCAGGATCCGGCCGGCACGAATTGCCCCTGGGCGTTGATCGCGAATCCGGTCGGCGTCTGCATCCAGCTATTGACCGCGATGATCCATGTCGCCGAGATCAGCGTGCCGAGCGCGACCATGCAGGTCGCGAAGAAATGCGGGCCCTTGCCGACTTTCTTGATGCCGAACAGCATCACGCCGAGGAATCCCGCCTCGAGGAAAAATGCCGTGAGGACTTCATAGGCCATCAACGGCCCAATCACGGGGCCCGTCTTGAATGAAAACACCGACCAGTTGGTGCCGAACTGATACGACATCACGAGTCCGGACACGACGCCCATGCCGAAGGTGATCGCGAAAATGCGCAGCCAGTAGCGATACAGGTTCGAGTACACGCCGCGCCCCGTCTTGAGCCACAGCGCTTCGAGCACCGCCAGGTAGCTCGCGAGCCCGATCGATAACGCAGGAAAGATGAAGTGGAATGCGAGCGTGAATCCGAACTGGATACGCGCGATCGTGGTCGCATCCATCATCTTAGGTTAACGATTTCACCAGCGCCTTGAGCGCCTTCGCCACTTCGAGCGCGGCCGGCTCCGGCGCGGCCGCCGCCGGCCACAGGATGCCGAATTCCATGCGGCGCGTGCGGTCACGAATCGGTATGGCGCGCAGATGGCTGAATGAACGTCCGCGCAGCACCACGGCGGGCAGCAGCGTTGGCATTCCGGTGCGCGCCACGGCCGCCAGCGTCGAGTCGATGCTGTCGATCTCGAATGCGATGCGCGGATGCACGCCCGCCTGCATCAGCACCGCGTCGGCGGCGCCGCGCATATCGAAGCTCTGCGGCAACAGCACGAGCCGCTCGTTCTTGATTTCGCGCAACGCGATGCCGCTGCTCTTTCCGAAGCGACTGCGCGCCGGAACGATCAGCGAAAACGGCTGCCAGGCGAGGCGCTCATAGCGGATGCTCGGCGAAGCGTGCGTCATCAGGCCAAAGCCGATGTCAACGCGTCCGGCTTCGAGCTCCGACTCGATGTCGCTTGAGGCCGCCTCGTACACGCCGACGTTGAGGCCCGGGAAATCGCGCGCCAGTGATTCGAGCACGGCCGGTACCCACGGCACATGCAGGGCGGGGATGACACCGACAACGACGCGGCCGCTGAGCAGCGTGCCGACATCGTCCACCGATGAGCAGGCTTCTTCGAGCTTGCGCAGCACGATCTCGGCGCGAACACGGAACGCCACGCCCGCTTCGGTCAGGAACACGCGCTTGCCGACGCGCCGGAACAGCGGCGTGCCGAGGAGCCGCTCAAGCTGCGTGACCTGCTGCGAGATGCTCGGCTGCGAGATCTGCAGCCGCTCGGCCGCGCGCGTGAAGTTCTCGGTTTGCGCAACCGCGAGGAAGTAACGCAGGTGCCTGATTTCCACCGCCTCTGTCATGGGCGGTATCTTAGCCGAGCGCCTACTCGAGCGGCATGGGCGGTCCGCCCAGATGCAGCGGCACCGTGACCGTGACCAGGCTGGCAATGCCATTGCGGCTGCCGAGCTTGACTGTGCCGCCCACCGCGTCCACGCGTTCGAACAGCTGGATCAACCCCAGGCCATGGCCGCCATTGCGCGGCCGGATGTCCTGGCGAGAGAACCCGACGCCGTCGTCGAACACTTCGATGACGACTGTTTCCCCATCGACGCGGCCGTGCACCACCACTTTCGTGC
>JBEPVS010000224.1:0-3508 GCA_041690875.1 Gammaproteobacteria bacterium | reverse complement strand
TGGGCCGTGTCTCAGTCCCAGTGTGGCTGGTCGTCCTCTCAGACCAGCTACGGATTGTCGCCTTGGTGAGCCGTTACCTCGCCAACTAGCTAATCCGACTTCGGCTCATCTCATAGCGCGAGGTCTTGCGATCCCCCGCTTTCACCCAAAGGTCGTATGCGGCATTAGCTAACCTTTCGGTTAGTTATTCCCCACTACGAGGTAGATTCCGAAGCATTACTCACCCGTTCGCCGCTCGTCAGCATGTATTGCTACACCTGTTACCGCTCGACTTGCATGTGTTAAGCACGCCGCCAGCGTTCAATCTGAGCCAGGATCAAACTCTTCACTTGATAGCTTTGAGCTCTCAACAAAAAGAGTGAATCCAAATGCCCATCGCTGGACTCTTGGTCACTCGGTCATCTTGCATTCAAAAGAACACAATCGACGCGAGTCCCCACACAAATTACCTGCCAGATTTTTAAACAGCACTTCGGCCTCTAGGGCCGAAGAAAGGGCCGAGGAGTATAGCCCTGAGGCTCTCCCCGATAAATATGTACACGCGCGCTTACGACGCCACCGCGAGAGCCGCGGCGCGTCAAGTGCCGAGGGCGCGCATTATAGTTCTGGATTGCATGCTGTCAACGATTTGCAACAAATAAGCCGCCGGCATCGATGTGGCAACCGGGGGCAGGACTCAATGCCCTGTTTTCATTGGGCTTTATGCACAACCACGCGAGCGAAGCGTCGTGGGCCGAGTTGCAACGTATAGCTCGATCCGGCCACCAGGCGCAGCGTGGGGTCGGTCGCCTTTTCGCCGTCGATCCGGACGGCCCCTTCGCTTAGCTTTCGGCGTGCTTCGCCGCGGCTCGCGGCCAGCGCGACGCCTGCGCTGGTGAGCGCCGCCACGAGCGGCAGCGCGTTTTCTCCCGCAGCGCAATAAAGCGCGATCTCCGGCAGGTCGGTCGGCAGCGTCTTCTCTGCAAAGCGGCTGGTGAAATTCGACTGCGCGCGCGCCGCTGCAGCTGCATCGTGGAAGCGCGCGACGATTTCCTGCGCGAGTTCGAATTTCACGTCGCGCGGATTGCGGCCTGCCGCGATTTCCTTTTTCAGCGCAGCAATGTCGGCCAGCGGACGGAACGAGAGCAGTTCGAAGTAGCGCCACATCAACTCATCGGAAATGCTCATCAATTTGCCGAACATTTCGTCGGACGCATCGGTGATGCCGATAAAGTTGCCGAGCGACTTCGACATCTTGTTGACGCCATCGAGTCCCTCGAGCAGCGGCATCGTCAGCACGACCTGCGGTTCCTGCCCATAGTGTTCCTGCAATTGGCGGCCGACGAGCAGGTTGAATTTCTGGTCTGTCCCGCCAAGCTCGACATCGGCGCGCAGCGCCACCGAGTCATAACCCTGCACCAGCGGATACAGGAATTCATGCAGCGCGATCGGCTGATTGCCCTTGAAGCGCTTGCTGAAGTCATCGCGCTCGAGCATGCGTGCGACCGTGTGGTGCGCGGCGATCTCGATCAGGCCCGCAGCATTCATCGGCCCGAACCAGCGCGAATTGAAATCGATGCGCGTCGTGTCCGGATCGAGGATCTTGTAGATCTGCTGCTCGTAGGTGCGCGCGTTCGACTTGATCTCATCGGGCGTCAGCCGCGGACGAGTCGCGTTGCGGCCGGTCGGATCGCCGATCATGCCGGTGAAATCTCCGATCAGGAACGTGATCTCGTGGCCGAACTGCTGGAACTGGCGCAGTTTGTTGATGAGCACGGTGTGACCGAGATGCAAATCGGGCGCGGTCGGATCGAATCCCGCCTTGACGCGCAGCGGTTCGCCGCGGCGCAGCTTCTTTTCCAGGTCCGGAAGCGTCAGCACTTCGGAAGCGCCGCGCTGCAGCTCGGCCATTTGTTCGGGGACCGGAGTGGTAATCCTTGCCATAGATCACAACTCTAACAGGATGGCGCGCCCGCTACGTTGACCCGGCACCGCCACCACAGTACCGTGCGCAATGCGTTTGTTTCGCCCGGCAATCGTCAGCTTCAGCCTGTTCGTGCTGGCCCTGGCGATCAACGATCGTTCCCCGCAACCCGAACCCGCACCGCTCGTCGCGCAGCCGCGCGTCTCTGTGCTGGCACTACAGGCAACCGCGTTTGCTGCACCCTTCAGCAGTATCGAAGTGATCGTCCGACGCAACGACACGCTCGATGCGATCTTTCGCAAGCTCGAACTGAGCCTCACGGACCTGGCGAACCTGCGCGCGCTCAGCGGCGCCCGCGCGCTCATCGATCGGCTCGTCCCCGGCGAATCGCTGCACCTCACGCACCGCAATGGCGAGCTGCTGACGCTCGAGCGTAACCTGTCACTGACCGAACAGCTCAAGGTGACGCGCGCCGCCGACGGCTTTCGCGCCGATGTCAGCCCACGGCCAATCGAGGCGCGCGCCGTCGTCGCGCACGGTACCATCGACTCATCGTTGTTCGACGCCGCGCAATCCGCCGGTTTGCAGGACCAGACCGTGCTGCAGCTCGCGCAAATTTTTGGGTGGGACATCGACTTCGCGCTTGACCTGCGTCCGGGCGATGAATTCACGGTCAGTTACCAGCGCCTGTACCAGAACGGCGCCTATTTGCAGGATGGTCCGATCCTCGCCGCGCGATTCGCGAACCAGGGACGCGAAGTACGGGCGGTGCGCTTCCGCGCGCCCGACGGGAGCGAGCGCTACTACAGTCCGGACGGGCGCAGCATGCAGAAGGCGTTCCTGCGCGCGCCGCTCGAGTTCCGGCGCGTCAGCTCGAAGTTCAGCCGCGCGCGTTATCACCCGATCCTCGACCTGGTGCGCGCGCACCAGGGCGTCGACTACGCCGCACCGAGCGGCACGCCGGTGCGCGCTGCCGGCGATGGCCGCGTACGCTTCTGTGGCCGGCGTGGCGGGTACGGCAATCTCGTCGAATTGGATCACGGCGGCGGCATCGTCACCGTGTACGGGCATCTCTCGCGCTTCGCGCCCCCGACGCGCGTCGGCGCGCGAGTGCAACAGGGCCAGACCATCGCGTATGTCGGCATGACCGGTCTCGCCACTGGCCCGCACCTGCATTACGAATACCGGCTGAACGGACGGTACCTGGATCCGCAGCACGTCAAGCTGCCCGATGCGACCCCCCTCGATGGCTCGTTGAAAGCCGATTTTGCGCGCCAGACGGCACCGTACCTGGCCGCGATCGAGCTGCTGCCGCCCGCCGCGCCGGTCGCCGTCGCCCGATAGCACCTACAGCCCACGGCCGACGGCCCGACGGCCCGGTTTAGCCGCCCTCGGCGGCCCCAATTCGCGGTTTTACGACGCTGTAACACAGTTGTCATGCGCTCCGCCCTTACAATGGAGGCATCGGTTTCAGCCGGGTTTTTCGTGGACCAGATTCCACTTCGCTCACCACAGAACTTCATCAACCGCGAACTCGCGGCGCTGGAGTTCAACGCCCGCGTGCTCGCGCAAGCGCAGGACGAACGCGTGCCGTTACTGGAGCGC
>JBEPVS010000223.1:0-3514 GCA_041690875.1 Gammaproteobacteria bacterium | reverse complement strand
GTCGAAGGCAACCTGACCATCGAGCCGGGCGCCAAGCATCAGGGCGAAGTGCGCGCAAGCACCGTGACCGTCAGCGGCGAACTCACCGGCAACATCGGCGCGCGACATGTCGATGTGACCGCATCCGGCGTCGTCGTCGGCGATGTCAAGGCTGATACGATCACCGTCGCTTCCGGGTCGCGCATGCGCGGGCATGTCGAATTCGGTTGGGGCGACGGTGCAGGTTCGAACGTACGCAGTGAGCACAAGGGCAACGGCCAGCCCTCATGAGCCTGGCGCGCCCCACGGCGCTCGGCAATACGCGGAACTGCCCGCACTGCAAGTCAACGGTGCTGGCAAGCGCCAGCATCTGCCCGGCCTGCCACCATCACCTGCGCTTCAACATGCCAACCACGCAGGCCGCGCCGAGCGGCTACGCGGCGCTGCAGATCGAAGGCACGGTGCAGCACAAGCAGCCGGATGAACCCTGCGAGTTCTGCGTCGTGCTCTCGATTGCCGATGAGAACGGCAAGCAGATCTCGCGCCAGGTAGTCGGCGTTGGCGTGCTGCAACCCGAGGAGATGCGCCGATTCAGCGTCTCGGTGAACCTGCTGCCGGCGCGCGCCACGCAGCTCAAGGCGCCCACCGGATGATATTGCGGCCGGCGGCCGAACGCGGCCACGCCAACCACGGCTGGCTCGACTCCTGGCACAGCTTTTCGTTCGCGGACTATCGCGATCCGGCGCACGTGCATTTCGGGCCGCTGCGCGTCATCAACGAGGACCGCGTCAGCGCCGGACAGGGCTTCGGCACGCACGCACACGCCGACATGGAAATCATTTCCTATGTGCTCGAGGGCGAGCTCGAACACAAGGATTCTATGGGCACCGGTTCGGTGATCCGTCCCGGCGACGTGCAGCGCATGAGCGCGGGCAGCGGCGTGCGGCACAGCGAGTTCAATCACTCCAGCACGCAACTCGTCCACTTCCTGCAGATCTGGATCATTCCGAATGTACGCGGCATTGCCCCGGAGTACGAACAGCAAAGCTACAGCGCCGCGGAGAAACGTGGGCGGCTGCGCCTGGTCGCATCGGACGATGGCGCCGAGGGGTCGCTCCGCATCCACCAGGGCGCTCGCATGTATGCGGGCTTGTTCGAAGGCGGCGAACAGGCGCGTCACGCGTTGCACGCCGACCGCCTGGGCTACGTACACATAGCGCGCGGTTCGATCGAACTCAATGGCCAGTCACTCAATGCAGGCGATGGCGCGATGCTGCAAAACGAGCCTGAGATTGCACTGAGCGCGGGAAGCGGGGCCGAGGTGCTGGTGTTCGACCTGCCGGCAAACTGAATTTTTCAGCGGCTCGCGACGGCCAGCAGCGGAGTTGGCAGCGCAATGCCCTGCCGCTCAAATTCCAATTTCAACCGATGCAGGAATTCCCAGCGCACGCGCCACTGCTCGAGTACGCGCACTTTGAGGCGGCTGCGCACGACGACCGCGGTGCCGTCGAGTCGATCGACACCGGAGATCTCGAGGCCTCCTTCGATCGCGCCGCTGAAGGCCGGATCCGCACGTAGCCCCTGCGCCACGTCGCGCATCGCCTTGTAGACATGATCGAGCGTCGCGCCCGGCGCAACGCCCACTTCGACCACCGCGTAGGCGTGGCCGCGACTCATGTTCGTGACGACGGTGATCAGTCCGTTGGGAACGAAGTAGACATTGCCGCCATAGTCGCGCAGCTGCACGTAGCGCAGCGTGACGTCTTCCACTGCGCCCGACTTTCCAGCGATCTCGACGACATCGCCCTTGGTCACCTGGTTTTCGAGGAGCAGGAAAATGCCTGATACATAGTCCTTCACGAGACTCTGCGCGCCGAAGCCGATCGCCAGGCCGACGACGCCGGCAGCGCCCAGGATCGGCGCGACCGAAATACCCACTTCGCTCAATATCAACATGCCGGCGATCAGCCAGATGACCACCGTCGCCACGTAACGAGCGACACGTGCCAGTGTCTCCGCGCGGCGCGCGTGCTCGCCTTCCGCGATGTGCGGGGCAATGCGGCTGCGGAATACCCGCAGCAATCGACCCGTAACATATTGTGCTAACCACGCCAGTACCAAAGTGCCGAGTACACGCGCCGCTATTAAGGCCGATTCGTCCCACAGGCGCGGGTTCAACAGATTGAAATGCGTGATCATGCCGGATGCCATGCTAAACGCGCGCCACGCGCTGGTCGATAGCACCGAAGATCGTGGCGCCCGCCGCATCCAGCATTTCGATGCGCACCCGATCGCCGAATTTCAGGAATGGTGTCGTGGCCTGGCCCGTGGCCAGCACTTCCAGCATTCGCTTCTCGGCCAGGCACGAAGAGCCCTTCGAGCGATCGAGATTCGAGACCGTACCCGAGCCGATGATCGTGCCGGGGCCCAGCGCTCGCGTTCGCGCGCAGTGCGCGATCAGCGCCGGAAAATCAAAGGTCATGTCGACGCCGGCTTCCGGCGCGCCGAGCAGTTGCGAATTCACATGGCTTGTCAGCGGCAGCAACACCTTGCCTCCGTCCCATGCCGCGCCCAGTTCATCGGGCGTAACGGCGACCGGCGAGAAACCGGTGGCGGGCTTTGACTGGTAAAAGCCGAATCCCTTGGCGAGTTCGGATGCGGTCAGGTTGCGCAAGGTCCAGTCGTTGACCAGCATCACCAGGCGGATCTCGTGCCGCGCGCGAACCTGTTCGGCGCTCGTGCCGATCGGGACATCGCCGGTGATGACAGCCACCTCCGCCTCGAGATCGATGCCGAGCTCTTCGGAAGGAAATTTCGCCTCATCGGTCGCGCCGAGGAAATCATCGCTTCCGCCCTGGTAAACGAGCGGGTCAGTCCAGAACGAAGCCGGCATGTCGGCGCCGCGCGCCTTGCGCACCAGCTCGACGTGATTCACATAGGCGGATCCGTCGGCCCAGTGATGCGCGCGCGGGAGCGGCGCGGCCACGCCGCCGGAACGGGCGGGAAAGGCGTCGCCGTGCGGGCCACGATTGAGCGCGTCGGAAACGGCTTCGAGTTGCGGCGCGAGTGCTTCCCACCGATCGAGCGCATGCTGCAGCGTTGCGGCAATCTCAGGCACTGGTACGCAGCGCGCCAGGTCGCGGCTGACGACCACGAGGCGCCCGTCGCGCCCGTCCTTCAGGCTGGCAAGCTTCACGTGGGGATACCTGCTGCTACTTGACGGCCGCCGGCGCGCCCTGCCAGGAATCGACGTAACCGGCCCACTCGACCCGCGAGGCGGCCTCGGCGATCTCAAGCGAATCGCGGCAGTCGACCATGACGGCCACTTCATCGGTGCCCTGCTTCGTCTGCACCAACATGCGCTCCAGCGCCTTTGGATGCGGACCGTGCGTGAAGCCGCAGGGGTGCAGCGTCATCATGCCCGGATGGATATTGTCGCGGCTGAAGAAATCGCCGGCGTGATAGAAGATCACTTCATCGTAGTCGTCGTTGTTGTGGAAGAACGGCACCTTGATCGCGCCGGGATCGGTCTCGA
>JBEPVS010000222.1:0-3515 GCA_041690875.1 Gammaproteobacteria bacterium | reverse complement strand
GGAATCGAACCGTGGGCAGGTCGTGCGCAATGAACAGCAACGCCAGTCCAAGTTCCGCGCGCATGCCGCACAGCAGGTTGGCGATTTGCGATCGGATCGACACGTCGAGCGCGGCCACCGGCTCGTCGCAGATCAACAGCCGCGGATCCAGCATCAGTGCGCGAGCCAACCCCACACGCTGCGCCTGGCCGCCGGAGAGCTGGTGCGGATAGCGCGATAACAGCTCCGGGCCGAGGCCGACGCGCGCGAGCATTGCCGTGACCAGGTCGCGGTGGCGTGCACGTTGGTCGGCTCGGAATTCCCGCAGCGGTTCGGCGCAGATCTCCGCGACAGTCATGCGCGGGTCGAGCGCGCCGATCGGATCCTGGAACACGATCTGCATGTGCTCGCGCGTAGCGCGCAGCGCTTCGCCGTGCAGTTCGAGCAGCTCGTGCTGCTGGAACTGCACGCTGCCGGTGGCGGGAATGAGCCGCAGCAGCGCCCTTGCAATACTCGACTTGCCGCTGCCCGACTCGCCGACGAGACCGACACTCTCGCCGGCGGCGATGTCGAAGCTGACACCGGCGACGGCATCCGCCCGCTGATACCGTACGCGCAGCGAGCGCACCTGCAGCAGTGGCGCGGTGTTCATGGAGGCGACCACGCCGCGTCAACCTGCGAGCTCGATCCCGAAAAATGGCAGGCCACTGCGCGCTGGCCCATTATTGCCCGCAATGGCGGAACGGCAATGCAGCGGTCATGCACCAGCGGACAGCGCGGTGCGAATGCGCAGCCCAGTGGAAGATTAGCGAGATCGGGTGGTTGGCCCGCAATTGACGGAAGCCGCTTCGGTACGGGCAGATCCAAACGAGGGAGCGAGCGCAGCAACCCGGCCGTGTACGGATGGAGCGGCGCGGCGTACAGCCCTTGCGCCGGCGCAAGTTCGACGATTCGGCCGCCGTACATGACTGCGACGCGGTCGGCCATCGAGGCCAGTGCGCCAAGATCGTGCGTGACGAAGAGCATTGCGACGCCGCTGCGCTCGCGTACGCCGCGCAACAGTTCGAGCACTTGCGCCTGCACCGTGACGTCGAGCGCCGTGGTCGGTTCATCGAGCAGCAGGATCTCAGGATCGCACATCAAGGCCATCGCGATCAGCACGCGTTGGCGCATGCCGCCCGAAAGCTCATGCGGATAGCAGCGCAGCCGCTGCGTCGGCGTGTCGATCTGAACGCTGTCCAGCAACCCGGCGGCACGCGACAGTGCTGCACGGCGCCCGAGCTGCAGGTGCCGGCGCGCACCCTCGATGAGCTGCGTGCCGATCTTCAAGTAAGGGTTCAGCGCGCCCATCGCATCCTGGAACACGATCGCGATGCGGCGGCCGCGCACGGCCTCGAGCCGCGCGGAGCTGGCACCCCGCAATTCCTCGCCGCGATAGCGGATGCTGCCTTCGACTCGTGCGCCCGGCGGCGTGAGCCCGAGCACCGACAGCAGCAGTTGCGTCTTGCCGGAACCGGATTCGCCCACCAGCCCCAGGCACTCGCGCTCATGCAGATCGAGCTCGAGCGCGTCGACGGCGCGCCGTTCTTGGCCGTGACTGCCGAAACCGACGCACAGCGAGCGCAGCTGCAGGAGCGGTGCGCGCGCTTCAACCACGGCGGTCATGCTCGTGGCGTGGATCGAGCGCATCGCGCAGCGCGTCGCCGAGGCGATTGAGGCACAGGATGATCGTCGCAAGGAACACCGCGGGGAAAACCAGCAAGTACGGATTAGACTGCATCTCGTTCGCGCCTTCGGCCACGAGCGAGCCCAGGGAAGCCAGCGGTGCGTGCACGCCCAGTCCCAGGAAACTGAGCAACGCCTCGAACAGGATGACGCTGGGAATCGTCAGCGTCGCGTAGACCGCCACGAGGCCTATCAGGTTCGGCAGAATGTGCCGCCAGATCATCGCGCCGGTGCGCACGCCAAGCGCGCGCGCGGCCTCGATGTATTCGTGCTCGCGTATCGACAAGGTCTGTCCGCGCACGATGCGCGCGATGTCGAGCCATGAGACCGCTCCGATCGCGATGAACACCATCATGAAATGCCGCCCGAACAGCACCTCGAGCACGATGACGAACGGAATGAACGGAATCGTATACAGCACATCGACCGTACGCATCAACGCGCCGTCGACGCGGCCACCGACGTAACCCGCGAGCGCGCCCCAGCTCACGCCAATTGCGACGCTGATCAGGCTTGCGGTGATGCCGACCAGCAGCGAGATGCGGCATCCCCACATGACGCGCACTAGCAGGTCTCGGCCCAGGCTGTCGGTGCCGAACAGATGCCCACTGGCGAGGGCAGGAGGCTTGAAGATGTCGGTCCACGCCGGCGTCGCGAAATCAAACGGCGACAGCAGGGGTACCAGCAGCGCAGCGGCGGCGATCAGCGCGAGCATCGTCGCCGCGGCGATGGCGCCTGGACGCGCGCGCAGCCGTCGCCAACATTGGCGCCACAGTCCGCCGTCGCGATCGACTGCGTTGTTCACGTGCGCGCCCGCACGCGCGGATCAAGCCACGCATAGCACAGGTCGACGAGCAGGTTGAGGCCGATGATCAGCGCGCCGTACAGCACCGTAATGCCGGTGACCACCGTGTAGTCGCGGTTCAGCGCGCCGGTGACGAACAGGCGGCCGATGCCCGGAAGTCCAAACACCTGTTCGACGACGATGGATCCGGTCAGCACGCCGGCGAGCGCCGGGCCGAGGAATGAGACCAGCGGCATCAGCGTCGGACGCAGCGCATGTCGCAGCACGATGACATGCTGTGGCAAGCCCTTGGCGCGCGCGCTGCGAATGTACGGTTGATTGAGCGCATCGATCGCCGCCGAACGCACGATGCGCGAGATGTACGCGGTGTAGGGCAGGGCAAGCGCGACGGACGGCAGCAACAAGTGGCGCCACGATCCATCGACCCAGTCCCCCGCCGGCAGCCAATGCAGGCGCATCGCAAAAACGTATATCAACAGCGGTGCGGTCACGAACACCGGCACCGAGATGCCGAGCATCGCGATGCCCATCGGCAATTGATCGCGCCAGGCGCCGGGACGCGTCGCCGCGACCAGTCCCGCGCTGCAGCCCAGCAGCAGCGCGAGCAGTATCGCCGTGGAGCCGATGGCAGCGTCGACCGGCAACCCTTGTGCGATCAGTTCATTGACGGAGGTGTTGCGGTACTGGAACGACGGACCAAAGTCCCCGTGCGCCAGTGCGCCGAGATAGCGCAGGTACTGCGTCCACACCGGTTCGTCGAGGTGATAGCGCGCTTCGATGGCGTGCTGGATCTTCGGCTCCAGCACACGGTCCGAGTCGAATGGTCCTCCGGGCGTCATGTGCAGCAGCATGAACGCGAGCGTCGCGACGACGAGCAGGGTCGGTATTGCCGTCAGCAGCCGCCGGGCAAGGAAGCGCAGCACCTAGGGCCTGTTTACACTTAGGACATCGATGCGGCCGTGGCTGCTTTGAAGCAGGGCAAGGCGCGACGACCGACTTGTACTTA
>JBEPVS010000221.1:0-3518 GCA_041690875.1 Gammaproteobacteria bacterium | reverse complement strand
GATCTCGGCAATCTCGGTGGCGCGGTTTTCCTTCGTGCCGGGCACCTGCATCAGCTGCAGGTAATCGACGACGATCAGGCCGAGCCGATGTTCGCGAGCGACGCGGCGCGCGCGCGCGCGCAGTTCCGTGGGCGTCAGCCCCGCCGATTCATCGATGAAGATGCGCGCTTCGCTGAGCTGGCTGGTCGCGGACGTCACGCGCACCCAATCCTCGTCGGAGATCTGGCCGCTACGGATGCCATTGAGCGGCACGCCGCCGATCGAGGCCAGCATGCGCGTCAGCAGCTGCTCGGACGGCATTTCCATGCTGAAGATGGCAACGGAACCGCGCGTGCCAGGATGCACAGCCACGTATTCGGCAATGTTCATCGCCAGCGTCGTCTTGCCCATCGAGGGGCGCCCCGCGATGATGACGAGGTCACCCGGACGCAGCCCGCCCGTCTTGCGATCGAAATCGGTGAAGCCGGTCGGAAGGCCGCGCAATGCATTCGGGTTGTCGTGCCACTCATCGATCTTGTCGATCAGCGCCGGCAGCAGCGCGCTGACTTTCACGGCGCCATCGCGGCGGCCGGTGCTCTGTTCGGCGATTGCGAAGACCTGCTGCTCCGCATCGTCAACGAGTTCGCGGGCCGTGCGACCGTCGTTCGCAAACGGCGCGGCAGCGATCGAGCGGCCGGCCGTGATCAGCCGTCGCAGCAGCGATCGCTCGCGAATGATCTGTGCATATGCGCGCACGTTTGCAGCGGTCGGCGTATCGCGCGCCAGGCTTCCGAGGTAAGCAAGCCCACCCGCGGCTTCGAGCTTGCCGTTGCGCTCCAGTTGCTCTGAGGCCGTGACGACATCAGCGGGCTTGCCGCTGCCATTCAATTCGGCGAGCGCAGAGAAGATGAGCTGGTGGTCGGGACGGTAGAAATCATCGGCGACAATCACGTCGCCGACCTGGTCCCAGGCTGCCGTGTCAATCAGCAAGCCGC
The DNA here is from genome assembly GCA_041690875.1 of Gammaproteobacteria bacterium. GTDB lineage: Bacteria > Pseudomonadota > Gammaproteobacteria > Steroidobacterales > Steroidobacteraceae > FEN-1191. The sequence goes on along the minus strand of JBEPVS010000221.1, from coordinate 2,544 downwards.
CGAGCACAGCTTGCTCGGCTTCGGTCGAATGCGGCGGGGTTGCCGCGCCGATGTCAGTGGGCGGCTCAAGGTCGCGACGTGAACGAAGCGGTCCGGCCATGTGGGTGACCGCCTTTCGGTTGCGCCGGTGGGGCCCTAGCCCTGCTCTTCGGCGGCGATGATCACGAGGATCGTGACCTCGACGTCGGTATGCAGGTGCAGCGTGACATGGTGCTCGCCCACCTGGCGGATCGGGCCGGTCGGCAGCCGTACTTCATTGCGATGGACCTTCTGGCCCGCGGCCGTGCAGGCCTCGGCGATGTCCGAAGTGCCCACCGAACCAAACAGCTTCCCTTCCGAGCCTGCCTTGGCAGTGATGGTGACGCGGAACTCGCGCAGCGTCTCGGCGCGCTGCTGGGCGCTGCCAAGCTCTTCGCCGGCGGCGCGCTCGAGTTCGGCGCGACGCACTTCGAAACGCGCGACATTGGCCGCCGTGGCCAGCGTGGCACGGCCCGATGGCAGCAGGTAGTTGCGGCCGTAGCCGCTCTTCACCTTGACTCGATCGCCGATCTTGCCGAGGTTCGCGACCTTTTGAAGCAGGATGACATCCATGGCCTGAACCTCAGTGCTGATCGGTATACGGGAGCAACGCGAGGAAGCGCGAACGCTTGATCGCGGTGGCCAGCTGGCGCTGGTAGAAGCTCTTCGTGCCGGTGATGCGGCTCGGCACGATCTTGCCGGTCTCGGTGATGTAATTCTTCAGGATGCCCAGATCCTTGTAATCGATCGTGGCGACACCATCGGCCGTAAAGCGGCAGAATTTCTTGCGGCGGACAAAACGTGACATGGCGATTCCTTAAACGATTTCGTCGTGCAGGCTTCAGGGGTTGAGCGACATGTCGTCATCATCGCCCATCTCGTCGCGCTCGCGACGAGCCTCGTTCTCCTCATCGGTGCGTGACATCGGCGAGGGCTCGGTGACGGCGGCATCCATGTGGACCACCAGGTGGCGCAACACGGCGTCGCTGAAACGGAACGCGCCGGTCAGTTCGGCGAGGATCTTCTGGTCGCACTCGATGTTCATCAGCACGTAGTGTGCCTTGTGAACCTTCGAGATCGGGAAGCACAGCTGGCGCCGGCCCCAGTCTTCAAGACGATGCACGGCGCCGTTGCCCGCAGCGATCATGCCACGGTAGCGCTCGATCATCGCCGGAACCTGTTCGCTCTGATCCGGGTGGACCAGGAACACCACTTCGTAATGCCTCATGTCGGACTCCCTATGGATTAATGCCACCCGCTCAAGGCATTGGCGGTGCGGCAAGGAGAAGGCCGCGCAGGGTACCCGATGGGTACCACCCGTGCAACCGGGAAGCCGGCCTCGAGGGGGCGAATCGAGGCGAATATCGCCTATCTGGGCCTATTGGGCCGCGCGGCGCTGCCGCAACGCCTCGTACAGCAGCATGCCGGTGGCGACCGAAACGTTCAGGCTTTCCACCGATCCGAAGCTCGGGAGCGAGACCAGCCAGTCGCAATTGCGCCGCGTCAGTTCGCGCAGGCCGCTGCCTTCTGCGCCCATGACCAGGCATCGGCCGCCGGTGAGATCGACCTGGTCGGCGCGCTGGCTCGCCGCGGCATCAGCGCCAACGATCCAGGTACCCGAGTCCTTGATCAGCTTGAGGCTACGCGACAGGTTCGTCACAGTGACCACCGGGGTGGTTTCCGCGGCGCCCGCCGCGACCTTGCGCGCCGTGGCGTTTAGCGTCGCCGCCCGGTCTCGCGGAACTATGACCGCGAACGCGCCGCAGGCATCGGCCGTGCGCAGGCAGGCGCCGAGGTTGTGTGGATCCTGCACGCCATCGAGCGCCAGCAACAGCGGATCACGTGTTTCGCCAAGCTGCGCGTAAAAAGCATCTTCCGACAGCGGCGCGAGCGGCTCGACTTCGGCGAGCACCCCCTGGTGCGCGGCTTCGCCCACCCAGCCGCGCAAGCGCTTCGCATCGACGCGTTCGAGGCTGCGGCCCGCTGCCCGGGCAAGCGATTCGATTTCTGCGGCCCGCTCATCGGCCCTGCCCTGCTGCAGGTACACGCGCAGCACGCGCTGCGGGCTGCGCCTGAGCAGCGCGCGTACCGTGTGCAGCCCGTAGACGCGCTCGACCGCCATCAGTCTGCCGCAAGTTCCAGGTCGACCAAACCCTCGACTGGATTCACAGCGGTCACCGTGACACGCACTCGCATGCCGGGTCCGAATTTCCGTCCGGTGCGGCGGCCCTGCCATTGGCCGCCATCCCGCGTCATCGCGTAGTCGTCATCGCGCAGCGCAGTCAGGTGCAGCAAGCCATCGGCGCCGACATCGAGCAGCTGCACGAAGCAACCGAATTCCACGACGGTCGTAATCAATCCCTCGAAAGTCTGCCCGATGCGATCGCGCAGGTAGACGCACTTCAGGAACGACTCGACGTAGCGGTCGGCTTCATCGGCCCGCTTCTCGAGCCGCGACAAGTCCGCGCCCAGCGGTTCGAGCGCGCCTTGCTCGGCGCTTGAGGCGCGCGGTGTGAGCCCCAGTCC
>JBEPVS010000220.1:0-3527 GCA_041690875.1 Gammaproteobacteria bacterium | reverse complement strand
CAAGGCGCGACGACCGAAGTGTGCTCATTGCACATGAGGGAGGAGCAACGCCGCCGTGCGCAACCACGCATCGCGCCTTGCGCCTTGTCTGAAGGCATTTTGAGCAGCAACGCATCGACGTCCTAAGTGTGAACAGGCCCTTGACTCGCTTCAGCCCGAGGGCGTGGACACGCGGTCTAGCCGCGTGCGCGCCGGATCAGGAAATCGCCAAGCAGCGCGAGCGGCCGGCCGGTCGCGCCCTTGTTGGCACCGGAATGCCAGGCCGTGCCGGCGATATCGAGATGCGCCCACGGCATGCCCTTGGTGAAACGGCCCAGGAACGCGGCGGCTGTGATGGCACCGCCATCGCGGCCCGCCACGTTGGCGACGTCGGCGAAATTGGTGCGCAGCTGCTCGCCGTATTCCTCAGTGAGCGGCAGCTGCCAGGCACGATCATCCGCCCGGCGGCCGCAGGCGACGAGTTCCTGCGCCAGTGCGTCGTCATTGCCCATGACGCCAGTGTGGTGCGCGCCGAGCGCCACGACACAGGCGCCGGTCAATGTCGCCATGTCGATGAGCGCAGCGGGCTTGTAGCGACGCGCGTAGTTCAGTGCGTCGCACAGGATCAGGCGGCCTTCGGCATCGGTGTTGAGGATTTCCACCGTCTGCCCATCGGCGCTTGTCACGATGTCGCCGGGCTTGATGGCGCGCCCTCCGGGCATGTTCTCGCAGGTCGGCACGAGTCCAACGAGATTGAGCCGGAGCTTCAAGCGCGCCGCCAGGTCGAAAGCCGCCAGTACGGAGGCCGCCCCGCACATGTCGAACTTCATTTCATCCATCGCATTGGCATCCTTGATCGAGATGCCGCCGGTGTCGAAGGTGACCCCCTTGCCGACCAGCACCACGGGCGCCGCGCCGCGGCGGCCCCCGCGATATTCGAGGATGATGAACCGCGGCGGTTCGGCGCTGCCGCGCGTCACGGCGAGCAGGCAGCCCATCTTAAGGCGCCGGATCTGCGCTTCATTCAACGCGCGGCTGCGCACCGCTCGGTAGGTGCGAGCCAGTTGTGCGGCCTGCGCGGCAAGGTAGCGCGGCGTGCACACATTGGCGGGCAGGTTGCCGAGGTTGCGCAGCAGCCCGGCGCTCTGGGAGATCGCAATGCCGTCGGCGAGACCGCGGCGCGCGTCCGCCAGTGCGCTGGTCTCGAAGGGACCGAATTTGACGCGCGCCAATCGCGGAGCGGGCGGCCGCTTGCCGCTTTTCAAATCGTTGATGCGATAGAGCGCGGAACTGCAGGCTTCGGCCGCCGAGCGCGCGAGCAGGTAGGCATCGAGATCCTTGTCGGAAGGGCGCTCGATCGCCACGACCGCACTCGCAATGCGTGTGCGGCCCAGCGCCGCAACGGCAGTGCCCAATGCCTTGCGCCAACTGCGGCGATGAAATCCCGGCGATGCGCCGAGCCCGACGAGCAGCAGGCGCGAGGTGCGCAGTCCTGGCAGGTCGGTGAGCAGCAACGATTCACCGGGGCGGCCTGAAAAATCGCCCCGCTGCAAGAGCCCCTTCAGGCGGCCGCGCGTGGCGCGATCGACCGCGCGCGCTTCCGCGCCGAGCACCCGGGCCTCGAATACGCCCACCACGAGGCAATCGGCAGGTTGCGCGATGGTCTTGCCACTGTAGGCTGTGCATTGCATGGGCGATTCCTGGTTCGGTATAAAGTAGGGCGCTGAAAGACGGCAGTTTAGCCGATGCGGCGCAATTCGTGAGGGTGCCTTGCAGATTTTGCAGCGGTATTTTTTTCGGGAACTGGCGCTCAATTTCCTGGGCGTGACCGGCGCACTGCTGGCAATCCTCGTCATTTACCAGCTCGGCGCAGTGCTGGAGCGGGCGGCGCAGTACCAGTATCCGCGCGGCGTCGTGCTGCAGTTGTTCGCGCTGGGCGCCGCGGAAAATTTCACGCTGCTGCTGCCGCTCGGCCTGATGCTGGGCATCGTGCTCGCGCTGGGCCGCCTGTACCACGAGAGCGAAATGACCGCGGCGCAGGCCTGCGGCTTCGGGGGATTTCGCGGCTGGCTCCCGGTGGGCGCGCTGGCAGTGCTGGTCGCCGCCTTGAGCGGGTGGCTCAGCCTCCAGTTTGCGCCGAAGGCCGCAACGATGCGGGTCGCGCTGACGGCCCAGGCGGTGCGCGCGGGTCTTGCCGAACCGTTCAGCCCCGGGCGCTTCCGTAGTTTCGATGGCGGCCGCACCGTCGTTTACGGCGCCAGCACCGGCGCCGCCGGCGAACTGCAGCGCGTGTTCATCAAGCAGGCAGCGGGCGAGGCGACTATCACAACGGTCGCACAGCGCGCGCGCCGCGAGGCGGGCGCCGATGGATTGAGCCAGACGATCGTACTGTTCGATGGCGAACGCTTCGAAGGCATCCCCGGTACGCGCCGCTATCACCTGCTGAAGTTCGATGAGTTGCGCGTGCCGCTCGCGCCGCCCACGCCGACGCCGGCGCCGACTCGTCTGGACGCGCTCCCCACCCGAGCCTTGCTCGCCAGCACGCAAATGGCGGACCGCGCGGAGCTGCAGTGGCGCGTCAGCTATCCCTTGATGGTGATCGTCGTCGCGCTGTGCGCCGCACCGCTCGGGCGACTGCGGCCGCGCCAGAGCCGCTACGCACGCGTGTGGCAGGCAGTGATGTTCTTCGCCATCTACGGCAACCTCGCGATCGCCTCGCGCACCTGGTTCGAGCACGGTGCGACGCCCGCCGCAATCGGCATCTGGTGGGTGCACGTGCCCTTCCTGGTGCTGGCCTGGTACCTGGCGCGGCGAAAGGCATGAACCTCGTTGACCGCTACATTGCGCGCACCGTGCTCGGCGCGATCCTGCTGGTCATGGCGGTGTTGCTGGTGCTCGGCGTCTTGTTCAACTTCATCGACGAACAGGGTGGTGTCGGAGTCGGCCATTTCGATATGACCGAGGCGTTGGTGTACAGCCTGCTGAATCTGCCGCGCTTCGCGCTGAACGCCTTTCCGGCCGGCGTGCTGATCGGCGCGATGCTGGGCGTCGGTGCGCTCGCGCGCAGCCACGAGCTGACCGCGGTGCGGAGCGCGGGCGTGTCGCGTTGGCGGCTCGCGGCCACGATGCTCGGCTGTGGACTGCTGCTGCTCGCCATCGGGCTCGTCATCGGGGAATTCGTCGCGCCGCGCCTCGAGCAATACGCGGATCAGCGCAAGGCCATCGCCCGCGACGGCAATGTGAGCCTCGCCGGTTCAGGGGGCGCCTGGGTGCGCGACGGCAACCTCGTCATCAACATCGCCGAGCGATCGAGCGCGGTCGAATTCGGCGGCATCATGGTTTTTGAACTCTCGCCCGATAATCGGCTGGTCTCCGTGGCGCATGCCGACCGCGCCGACAGCGGCCCTAAGAAGACCTGGCAGCTCGGTGGCTATGCAGAGTCGCGTTTTGCTGGCGATACGGTCAGTTCGGTCTGTTTTAAACAACACAGAGCCCACGCGACGCGCACCGAAAAAGGATGGCCGGGTAATGTATTAAAAAAAAAGAGG
>JBEPVS010000219.1:0-3527 GCA_041690875.1 Gammaproteobacteria bacterium | reverse complement strand
GGCCGACTACGGCCACTACGGGCCGCTCTTCATTCGCATGGCCTGGCACAGCGCGGGCACTTACCGCGTTGGAGACGGCCGCGGCGGTGCGGGTTCGGGTGCGCAGCGTTTTGCGCCGCTGAATAGCTGGCCGGACAACGTCAACCTGGACAAGGCGCGCCGGCTGCTCTGGCCGATCAAGCAGAAATACGGCCGCAAGATTTCCTGGGCCGACTTGATGATCCTCGCCGGCAACGTCGCGCTCGAGTCGATGGGCTTCAAGACCTTCGGTTTCGGCGGCGGACGCGAAGATGTGTGGGAGCCCGAGGTCGACATCCACTGGGGTGGCGAGAGCAAATGGCTGGCCGATGAACGCTACAGTGGCGAGCGCGTGCTCGAAGCGCCGCTGGCCGCCGTGCAGATGGGCCTGATCTACGTGAATCCGGAAGGGCCGAACGGCAATCCGGATCCGCTCGCAGCGGCGCGCGACATCCGCGAGACCTTCGCGCGTATGGCGATGAACGACGAGGAAACCGTCGCGCTGATCGCCGGCGGCCACACTTTCGGCAAGACGCACGGCGCCAGCGCTGCATCGCACGTGGGCGTCGAACCGGAAGCGGCGGGCATGGAAGCGCAGGGCTTCGGCTGGGCAAACAAATTCGGCACCGGAATGGGCGCCGATGCGATCGGCAGCGGACTCGACGTCACGTGGACGACGACCCCGACGAAGTGGAGCAACAATTTCTTCCAGAACCTGTTCGGATACGAATGGGAGTTGACACGCAGTCCCGCCGGCGCGCACCAGTGGCGGCCGAAAAACGGCGCCGGAGCCGGTACGGTGCCGGATGCGCACGATGCCTCGAAGCGCATCGCGCCGTCGATGCTGACCACCGATCTCGCACTGAGAGTTGATCCCGCGTATGAAAAGATTTCGCGGCGGTTCCATGAACATCCGGAACAGTTCGCCGACGCTTTCGCGCGCGCGTGGTTCAAGCTGACACACCGTGACATGGGTCCGGTGGTGCGTTATCTCGGGCGGCAAGTGCCGGAGGAAACGCTGCTCTGGCAGGATCCAATTCCGGTGCGTGATCACGCACTGATCGATTTGCAGGACGTCGCTTTACTCAAGTCGCACCTGCTCGCCTCCGGCCTGACGACGCCTGAACTGGTCACGACAGCCTGGGCTTCGGCGTCGACCTTCCGAGGCACCGACAAGCGCGGTGGTGCCAACGGGGCGCGCATCCGGCTCGCGCCGCAGAAAGACTGGGAAGTGAACCAGCCGGCGCAGCTTGCGAAAGTCTTGAAGACGCTCGATAAGATCCAGCAATCGTTCAACTCATCGCAAACCGGCGGAAAGAAAGTCTCGCTGGCTGACTTGATAGTGCTCGGCGGCAGCGCCGCCGTTGAAGCCGCGGCGAACCAGGCCGGTTGCGATGTTACCGTCGCGTTCACGCCCGGACGCATGGACACGGCGCAGGAACAGACCGATGTGGCGGCGTTTGCGCCGCTCGAGCCTACTGTGGATGGTTTCCGCAACTACCAACGCCGCGACGATGCCGTGCCGGCCGAGGAGCGACTGCTCGATCGCGCACACATGCTCAACTTGAGCGCGCCCGAGATGACAGTGCTCGTCGGCGGCTTGCGCGTACTGGGCGTGAATGCCGGTCAGGAGAACCATGGCGTGTTGACGAAGCAGCCGGGCAAGCTGACGAACGATTTTTTTGTCAACCTGCTCGACATGAAGACCGCTTGGAAATCATCCGCCACGAAGCCGGGCTTGTTCGAGGGGCGAGACCGAGCGAGCGACGAACCCCGATGGACCGGCACGCGCGTCGACTTGCTGTTCGGCTCGAACTCGCAATTGCGCGCAATCGCCGAAGTGTACGGAAGCCAGGATGCGAAGCAATCCTTCGCGCGGGACTTCGCGGCCGCGTGGAGCAAGGTCATGGACCTCGATCGCTACGATCTCGGCTGACCCCCCGGCAGTGGTTGACAGGCCATCACCCGCATAGTGTGATGGCTTGTCATTCGACTCGGCGAGCGGGGATTCCATGGTCGACACACGCGGATATCGCAGCGCCGCACTGCGGAGAATCGTTGCCATCGCCGCTTTTTGCTGCTGCGCGCCGCACGGCGCAAGGGCGGCGGCGAGCGTCGACACGCAGCTCTTCGAGCATGATGGCATGCGCCTCGAGGTGAGCGCGCCGCGCGCCGACATCGTGCGCATCCGTGTGGGTCACGTCTCGCTTCCCGAGAATGCGTCGTGGGCCGTGCTGTCCGAGGCGCTCCACGCGCACGCGCCGCTCACCGTGCAGAAAACCGGGCACCTGACGCGGGTCGGCACCGGCACTCTGACCGTTGCAGTCGATGACGAGACGCTGCGCGTGTCGATCATCGATGCGAACGGGCATCCCATATTGACTGACGCAGACGCCGGCATCTCTTTCAGCGGCGCCGGCTTCGCACTGACGAAATCCGCGCCCGAGGGCGTGCACTACTTCGGCCTCGGCGACAAGGCCGGCCCGCTCGATCATCGCGGCGGGCTGTACACGTTGTGGAACACCGACGCTTACGGCTATAGCGCCGCGACCGATCCGCTGTACAAATCCATTCCGTTTTTTATCGGCGCCGATGGCGATGGGCGCAGCTTTGGTTTTTTCCTCGACAACACCTGGCGCAGCAATTTCGATTTCGGCAAGCGCGATCCGCATAAGCTTGTGATCGATGCTGCCGGCGGACCGATCGACTACTACGTCATGGGTGGCCCCGATCCGCGCGCAGTGGTGCAGCAGTACGCGTGGCTGACTGGCACGGCGCCGCTGGCGCCGCTTTGGTCGCTCGGCTTCCAGCAATCGCACTGGAGTTACAAGACGCAGGACATCGCGCAAGGCATCGCTGATCGCTTGCGCGCCGATCACGTGCCAGCCGATGTGCTGTATCTCGACATCGACTACCAGGACCGCAACCGGCCGTTCACGGTCAACACGAAATCCTTTCCCGACCTGAAGCAATTTGTCGCAGGCCTGCGCGAACAAGGCTTGCGGCTCATCCTGATCACCGACCTGCATGTGGCGGCCGCGCCGAACCAGGGCTACGCACCGTATGACACGGGCAAGGCCGCCGACCTGTTCCTGAAGACGCCGGCGGGCGGGGACTACGTCGGCAAGGTGTGGCCGGGCGATGCGGTCTTCCCGGACTTCAGCCGCGTAAAGGCGCGCGAGTGGTGGGGCGAGCAGTACGCCGCTTTCGTCAAACTCGGCGTCAGCGGTTTCTGGAACGACATGAACGAGCCGGCGATCTTCGATGTGCCCGGCAAGACGATGCCGCTCGATGTCGTGCACGGCATCGACGAACCCGGCTTCGCCGCGCGCAGCGCGAGCCACGCCGAAATGCACAACGTCTACGGCATGCTCAACTCGCGCGCGACCTTCGAGGGATTGCTACAACTCGCGCCCGATGTTCGCCCGTTCGTGCTGACGCGCGCGAGCTACGCAGGCGGGCAGCGCTACGCGGCCACATGGACCGGTGATAACCTGTCTCTTATACAC
>JBEPVS010000218.1:0-3545 GCA_041690875.1 Gammaproteobacteria bacterium | reverse complement strand
ACACTGCACCGTGCAGCGCGCGGCCACGTCGGCGGCGTCGATGGTGTCGATCAGCGCGCGCACGAACGGCTCGGGCGCTGCGGTCAGTTCCGGTTGCAGCGGGAACAACTTGACCTCGATGTTGAATCGAACCGATCGATTGCCCAATCTGTCGACGAGCGCAAACAGATCCGCGAGCCGTGGGATACGCTCGCCGTCGAGCGCCTGTTGCTGCGGATGTGCGCGCTGGTAATCGCTCCCGGGCCGCATGCGCCCCACGTCATAGCGAGCGAGACACGCGTAGTCGACTTCGCAAATGACCGGACCCGGCTGCGAAAGAAAGCTTCCGGACAGGTCGCGCGTGTGCTCCGGATTCAGCTGCGGATCGTGGCTGACGACGACGACGCCATCGCGCGTCATCGCGCAATCGAGTTCAAAGGTGCTGACACCCAAAGCCAGCGCGCGCTCGAAGCCGCCCAGCGTGTTCTCGGGCCATAGGCCACGCGCGCCCCGGTGTCCCTGCAGGTCGAAAAGCCGCTCGCCCAACTCGTCCCCTCCCCGTGGATTTCCCGCCGCACGCGGATCAGTGACGGGCCGCGCGTCTCCCGGTACCATGGGGCGGCTCAAGGCCTCAAAGTCACGCCGAGGACATTATATGAGACTCGCGCTATCCGCATTGCTCGCCGCCTGCCTGACCTTGAGCGCAGCCTGCTCAAAGCACGGTGGCGAGGGCTCGTCCGCCTCGGGCGGCGATGCGAAAACGCTGCGCATCATCACGTGGGCCGATTACATCCCGCCGGAAATCGTCGACCAGTTCAAGAAAGAAACCGGCATCCAGGTCGAGGTCTCGCTGTCGAACAACGAGGAAATCATCTCCAAGCTCCGTGCCACCGGCGGCGCGGGCTTCGATCTCGCGCAGCCTTCGCAGGACCGCCTCGTCAGCGCGCAACAGGAGTTCCGCATTTACCGCCCGATCGATCTTAGCAAGGTGAAGGTCGATGAATTCAGGCCCGACCTGCTGGAGATCGTGAAGAAGAACGCGACCTATGACGGGAAGCTCTACGCATTGCCCTACGTATGGGGCACCGAAGGTTTGCTGGTCAATTCGAAACGCGCCAGCATCAGCGACTACATGGATTTGTGCCGGCCCGATCTGAAGGGCAAGACCTCAATTCGCCTGCGCCGGCCCACGCTCATGGCCTTTGCGCTCGCATTGGGCAAGGATCCGTTCGCGCTGTATGGCGATACCAAGGCCTACTCGGCTCTCATGGACGAAGTCGGCCGCACGCTGATCGCCTGCAAGCCGAACTTCCGCTTCTTCTACGACAACAAGGACCAGCTCATCAACGGCGTGCGCTCCGGTGAGATCGTCGCCTCGATGATGTGGGATTCGGTCAGCTGGAAACTCAATCGGGAGAACCCGGATCTCAAGTACATCAACCCGAAATCGGGCGCCATCGCCTGGCTCGATACGATGGCGCTGCCGGCGCGCGGGCGCAACGTAGCCGGCGCGTACGCGTGGATCAATTTCACGATGCGCCCCGACATCGCGGTGAAGATCGCCCGCTCGATCGGCAACTTCACGGCATCCAAGGGCGCAGAGGACCTGATGGATGCGCGCACCAAGGCGCAGTTCGCCGAGAGCTTTCCGGACGGCATGAAGAACCTGAAGTGGTATCCGACGATACCGCCGGGCCTCGAGGAGATCGAAGGCCGCGTGCTGGATCGCGTCAAGGCGGCCAATTGAGCGTCGCGGTGGCTTCAAGTGCCGGCGCGCCGCCCGACCTGGAAGCACGTGGCGTCGTCAAGCGTTTTGCCGAACATGTCGCCGTTGACAAGGTGTCATTCAGTGTCGCACGCGGCAGTTTCTTTTCGATCCTGGGCCCATCGGGCTGCGGCAAGACCACGCTGCTGCGCATGATCGCCGGCTTCATTGCGCCCGATGAAGGCGATATCCATATCGGTGGGCGCAGCATGGCCGGCGTCGCGCCGAATCGTCGCCCGGTCAACATGGTGTTCCAGCATCTGGCCCTGTTCCCGATGATGAGTGTCGGCGAGAACGTGGCCTTTGGCCTCGCCCGGCGCGGCATCGCCCGCGCTGAACGCATGCGCAAGGCGGAGGCCATGCTCGAGCGCGTCAGCCTCGGCGGCTCCGGCAGCAAGCGCGTCGATGAACTCTCGGGTGGGCAGCGCCAGCGCGTGGCGATCGCGCGCAGCCTTGTGCTTGAGCCTACTCTGCTGTTGCTGGATGAGCCACTGGGCGCGCTTGATTTGAAACTCCGTGAACACATGAAGATCGAGCTGAAGCAGCTCCAGTCCGCGTTCGGCACGACTTTCGTCTACATCACGCACGACCAGTCGGAAGCGCTCGTGCTGTCCGATCACGTCGGCGTCATGAATCGAGGTCATTTCGAACAGCTCGGCACGCCACAGGAACTCTACTACGCGCCGGCGACGCCCTTCGTTGCGGCCTTCGTCGGCGCCAATAACCTCATCGCGGGTAAAGCCGATCGAGTCGACGGTGAAGTGGTCGAGGTCTCCACGGGCAGCGGTTGGCAGGTCCGTGCACGGCGAAGCGGCGCGATTGCCGCTGGTACGGCGGTCGAGGCCTTCGTTCGCCCGGAGGCGGCGACGATCGGACGCACGCATACCGAGCTCGCAGCGCTGGCCGGACAGATGGTGCACGAGGGCGAAGTCGAAAGCCTCCTGTTTGATGGCGCCAACTCTGCGGTGCTGATCCGCGAAGTAAAAAGCCGCTTCGAATTCCGAATCGCCTTGCCGCAGACGGGGCGCTATGCCGACCTGAAAGTCGGCGAGCGCATTTACTTCAGCTTTGATCCCGAGCGCGCCGTCTGCTTCGCGGCGCGCGCAACCCATGCTTGAAGCCACGGCAAGCACGGCGTGGCAGCGTCGATTGATGCTGGGGCTGCTGTTGGCACCGGCGCTGATCTGGCTGTTCGCGCTGATCGTTCTGCCGCATCTCGACCTCGCCTTTCTTTCTTTCCGCGAGCCGGTTGCGCCGCGCGTGTATGTGCCCAGCCTGACGCAATACCGCACGTTCTTCACCGAACCGCTTTATTGGCACGTGTTTGCACGCACCGCGATCCTGTCGGCGATCGCCACCGCTCTGACGCTGCTGATTGCGTTCCCGGTGGCCTGGACGATCGCGAAGTTGACGCGCGGTCGCACCAGCGCATTGCTGTTCGTCGTGTGCCTGATTCCGTTCTGGGTCAGCGAAACGGTGCGCACGCTCGGCTGGATGATCCTGCTGCGCGAATCCGGCGTGTTGCCAGCGTTCCTCGTGCAGCTCGGCATCACCCAAGTGCCGGTCGAACTGCTCTATCACGATGCGACGATCCTGGTGGGTCTTGTGTACACCTCGCTCCTCTTCATGGTGGTGCCGCTGGTCGGGAGTCTCGAGAGCCTCGACAACTCGCTGATCGAAGCGGCCTATGACCTGGGGAGCAGCGGTTTCGCGATCCTGCGCAAGATCGTCATTCCGCACGCCGCGCCCGACATCACGGCCGGCTGCATCGTCGTGTTCCTGTCTCATATACACAACTCCC
>JBEPVS010000217.1:0-3551 GCA_041690875.1 Gammaproteobacteria bacterium | reverse complement strand
GAAGTGGTGGCCTGCCATGCGCTGACCGGCGACATGGACTACCTGCTGCACGTCGTGGTCGAGGATCTCGAGCATTTTTCGCGCTTCCTGCTCGATCACCTGCTCAACGATTCCGGCGTTGCCGACGTCAATTCCAGCTTCGTGCTGCGTACCGTCAAACAGGAACGAGCCTTGCCCCTGAAACATCTTGCCGCTGTCCGCAACCTGGGGTTGACCCGCAGCCACGAACGCACGAGCGGTTGAGCCTTCGACGCGCATGCGCGTCGCGGAGGCAACGGACAGGACAACAATCCCGGCGATGACAGGGCGCCTCTTTCCGATCAAAGCGATGAAGGAGTGAACTGAGCCGTTCGGCCGCTCCTTGCGGGAGGCACTAATGCAGGTGCCGCTGAACCGCTGGGGCACTCGGCCTGCTTTCGCGTCCTGCATCCCGCCCATCTTCCACACCCAACGCGCTGTCTGAATCGCTGCGGATCCATCCATCCTCTGCCACCCCGCGCGGCAACTCGCGGGTCAGAACATCGGCGTGCCTCGATGCGCCATCGTCGAACCCTTCCTCTTCAGGCTCGTCTTCCCAGCTGTAGCGCTTGCGCGGCAGCGCTGCATCGCGTTTACGCCAGATGATCGCCGCGAGCAAGCCGCAGATCGCCCCGGACATATGCATTTCCCACGAAATATTCGCCTCGCGCGGGAAGATCGTGACCATCATGCCGCCGTAGAGGAAGAACGCCATCATCCCGGCGGCGATCGCCTGCCGGTCGCGGCGCAGCACGGCGAGCACGAACACGAGGAACAACAGGCCGGTGGCGATGCCGCTCGCGCCGATGTGCGCGCTGCCCTGCTCGCCGAGAAACCACGCGCCGATGCCCGAGCCGATCCAGATCAGCGGCAGCGCACGCACGGTTGCGCGCGGATACAAGCCGCCAGCAAGCGTGCCGAGGATCAGCAGCGGCAATGCATTCGATGCCAGGTGATCGAGGGAGCCGTGCAGCAACGGCGCGGTGAGGACGCCGATCAGCCCCGCGACGACATGGGGGCGCAATGCGAGACCGCTGAAGGGCTGGCCCATCCAGTGCTCGAACAGCTTGATCCACGCCAGCAGGGCGACGAAACACAGGCTGATCCATGCGGCGCGCGTGAAGCGCTGCGCCATCGGCCTTGCGTGGTTGATGACGGCAACGGGGTCGGGGAGCGGCAGGTCCATCGACATCACGTGGGGGCGTCCGCGCCCGGAGCAAGCCCGGACGCTGGGACGACCCCGCTATCATGCACGGATGAATACGACCAGCAATCCAACCATCCAGCTCAAGACCGCGCGCCCGGCCAGCCACCCGAACGCGCAGCATCCGTGGATCTACCAGAAGATGGTCGAGAAGCCGGTCGCCAAGCCCAAGCCCGGCACGGTGGTGGAGATCTTCGACAACAGCGGCGGCTGGGTCGGGCGTGGTTTCTACAACGGCCATTCGCGGATTTCGCTGCGCGTGCTGACCCAGGATGCCGGCGAGGCGATCGATGCCGACTGGTTTCGCCGCCGCATTGCGCAGGCAGTCGCGTTGCGCCGCGACACCCTGAAGCTCGATGCGGTCAGCGATGCCTGGCGCGTGGTGCATTCCGAGGGCGATGGACTCTCGGGTCTGGTCGTCGATCGCTACGCGGACTTGCTGGTGGTCGAGTTCTTCTCGGCCGGCATGTTCCGCCATCGCGAATGGATCTACGAGGCGCTGCGCGAGCAATTCCCGGGCTGCCGCTTCTACGCGTATTCCGAAGACCACGTGCAGAAGCAGGAAAGCTTCGACCATCGGGCGCCCGAGGCGCCGCAGCCAGCGGTCATCACCGAATTCGGCGTGAAGTTCCGCGCGAGCCCGGGCAGCGGCCACAAGACCGGGTTTTTTGCGGATCAACGCGATAATCGCGAATGGTTCGCGCGGCACGTCGCCGGCGCGCGCGTGCTCGACCTGTGCTGCAACTCCGGCGGCTTCGGCATCTACGCGAAGACGCGCGGCGGCGCGGCGGAAGTGGTTGGGCTCGACCTCGACGAGGAAATCCTTGCGATCGCGAAAAAGAATGCCCAGCTCAACGATGCGAAGGTGAAGTTCATTCAAGCCGACCTGTTCCCGTGGCTGCGCGATGCGGCCGCCTCCGGCGAGCTCTTCGACGCAGTGATCCTCGACCCCGCGAAGATGACCCGCGACCGCGAGCAGATCATCCCCGCGCTGAAGAAATACCTCGACATGAACAAGCTCGCGCTGAGCGTGGTCAAGCCGGGCGGATTCTTCCTGAGCTGCTCGTGCACTGGCCTCGTCAGCGAAGAGCAGTTCCTCGACATGCTGCGTCGCGCCGCGTTCTATGCGGGCCGTTCCTTGCAGGTGCTGAAAGTATCCGGCGCGGGCGCGGATCATCCGTTCATGGCGCAGGTGCCGGAGAGCCGGTATCTGAAGGCGGCGTTCTGTCGGGTGGAATAGGCGTTTTTAGGGCGGGTTAGCCGTTTGCGGCGTTACCCGCCGAATGCGCTTGGGACTTGCTCTTTCCGTCACTCCGGCAAAAAAGCCGAAGCGCTGTTCAACAGCGAAGCTGGTCAATCCATTTTGATCTTGCTCAATAGCCAAATGGATCCCGGCTTGCGCCGGGATGACGAGCCAAAGCCTGGCGGTTTTCCTGGTTCACTTCGACGCTGCGGGAATACGGTCGGCCAGCACGAGATCCGCCGTCTGCTCCTTGCCCGCACGCAGGAACCGGATCGCCAGGTGCGTTCCGACGGGCAACGTGCGCAGGCGCTCGCGCCATTCGGCAAGGGTGCGCTTGGCGATCGCTTCCCCGCCGATCGCGACGATGCGGTCGCCCATGTGCATCTGCGCTTTGAAGGCCGCGCTGTCTGGCGCGACATCGACGACCTTGAACGCATTGCCGTCGCCGAGCAGCCACAGCCCGCTGCGGTCGAACGCGTCGGGCTTGCCGGCCCAGTCCGCATTCGGCGCGAGGCACATGATCTTCTTCGCGTAGTCGAACGCGACATCGAAGCGCCGCAGCACGCCGCCGCCGAGGTTGCCGGTCAGGTCGGGGTTCGCGAACGAGCCCTTGTTGCCGGTGTACAGGTCGCCGGCAATGCCGTCGATGCGCACGTCGCCGAGTTGCAGCGTGCCGAAGCGCGCGGCCCGGGCGCGCGACGGGCCGCCAACGCCCCAGCCCATCACCGCTTCAGGCGCGGCGCGGTATTTCGCGACGAGGTCGTTCGCCTTCACGAACGGCGCGTGCAGGGTCAGCGAGGTACGCGAGCCAGTGTCGATGCTGATCCGCATCGGCAAGCCGTCGAGGCTGCCGGTCACGATCGGGATGCGGTCGCCGAGCTGGAACGGGATCGCGGCCGCGCCGGCCGGCGGCGCGAACTTCGCCGGATCGCTGACGACCAGCCGGTGGCGGGCATAGTCGATCTCGACGCCGAAACGGCGAAACATTTCGTAACCGACAAGTCCGTCGGCCTCCACGCCCTCGACCTTCGCCAAGGAGCCCAGGTCGATAATGTAGAACACCGGCTTGGCGAGGACCTGTCTCTT
>JBEPVS010000216.1:0-3590 GCA_041690875.1 Gammaproteobacteria bacterium | reverse complement strand
CGGCGATGCAGGAACGCGTCGACCACGCGCGCTCGAACGCAGCCTCCGCCGAGGATATTCCGCCGGAACACCATGGCGACACCGCCGTCATTTCAACGCGCGCCGCGCCCCAGGCGCCGACAGCAGAGCGTTTGCCGCGCCTGGAGCAATCGTTGCAGCGCCTGGCGCGCGAGGTCGGCTCGCGGGGTGGACGACAGGTGCGACTCACCTGCGAAGGGCTTGAGTTGATACCGGCGGACTACGCAGCTGTCGTCCGCGACATCTGCATCCAGATGGTGCGCAACTCGATCATGCATGGCATCGAGGAACGCGAACAGCGTGCTGCCGCGGGCAAAACCCCGACTGGCGCGATCCGCGTCCGATTTGCCGAGGCGAATCCGCAGGAGTACTCGCTGCTGGTCGAAGATGACGGCCAGGGACTTGACCCGGCCCGCATCCGCGATCGCGCACTCGAGCGCGGGCTGCTCGATGCCGAACAGGCGGCGGCCCTGAACCAGAGCGGCGCCTACCGCATGATATTCCAGCCGGGCTTTTCAACTGCAGCGGAGGTCACCGAGCACGCCGGCCGCGGCGTCGGCCTCGACGTCGTGAACGCGACGATCCGCGAATGCGGCGGACGCATCGGAATCTCGACGCAGCCGGGCAAGTACACGCGCTTCAAGATGTTGCTGCCGCGCCGCGAGGCGGGCGCGAGCTCGCGTTCCTCCGCGGCCTGAGGCCCTAGAGGAATTCCGCACCGGTGGACGTGCCGCTACATCGCCTGCTCGTCGTCGACGATTCGAACGTAATCCGCAGGCGCATCGAGCGCGCCAACGATTTGCCGGAAATCGAGTTCGTGGGCTCGGCGCGCAACGGTCGTGAAGCGCTGGAACTGTATTCGCTGCTGCGGCCCACGCTCGTGACGATGGACCTGACGATGCCCGAGATGGACGGCGGCGAGTGCGTGTCGAAACTCGTGCAGCGCGATCCACAGATCCGCATACTGGTCATCTCGGCGCTGGCCGACAAGCTCACCGCAATCGATGCACTTGAAAAAGGCGCCAGTGGTTTCCTGTGCAAGCCATTCACCGACCGCCAGCTGAACGATGCGCTACGCAAGCTGATCGGCGCGGAGAAATAACGGGCATGGCGTCGCGATGACGATGGAGTCGGAAGTCGGCGTGTTCGTGTCCGGCGTGCTGAACTATTTCGGCACGACAGTGCAGCAGGCTGCGCAATGCGGCACGCCGCACCTGGCGCTCACCGACCAACCGGAGATATCCGACTACACCGGGGTCATCCAGGTCAGCGGCAAGCGCACCGGGCTGGTGGCCTTCACTGCACCGAAGAGCATGCTGAGCGTCATGCTGATGCGCATGCAGGAAACCGACATGAGCCACGAGAACCTGTGCGATCTCGTCGGCGAGATCGCCAACACGCTCTCGGGCAATGCGCGCCGGGATTTCGGGCATCAGTTCCAGATTTCGGTGCCGGAGGTCGTGGCAGGCCGCGGCAGCAAAATTGCCTATCCCGAGCGGGGACGGCCGATCGTCATTCCGATCGAATGGCGCAACTATCACGCGCGCCTGATCGTCTGCCTGCAGTAGTCGCTGCGCT
Organism: Gammaproteobacteria bacterium; assembly: GCA_041690875.1. Classification (GTDB taxonomy): domain Bacteria; phylum Pseudomonadota; class Gammaproteobacteria; order Steroidobacterales; family Steroidobacteraceae; genus FEN-1191. The sequence continues at coordinate 1,994 of JBEPVS010000216.1, read as the reverse complement.
TACACGCGCGACGCGCTTGTTTGGGCCCGCAGCCTCGGCTGCACGAGTTTCCCGGACGCTGCCTGGTAGGCGACGCTATAGCGATCCATATGGGCCAGCGCCGCGTGCGGATCTTCGCCCGGCGCGAAATCGAAACTGTCGAAACCACAGCGCGCCAGCAAGTACAGGTAGTCGCGCTTGACTGCGCCGGCTGCTCGCAGCTCGCCTTGGTAGCCATGGCGTTGGCGCAGGAGCTGCGCTTGGGTCAACCCACGGCCATCCCCGCTCGCTTCGAAATGCACCACGACGAGCTTCAGGCGATCGATGAAAGGCGCCAGCAATGCGACATCGTCGCTCGGGCCGACGCGTACGCCCAGATCGGCGCGCCGCTCGCCGGCGGCATCGCCTGCCCCTGCAAGCAGCTCGGCCAGCGTCAGCACCACCGGTCCTTCTCCCGCCTGGGCCGCATCGCCCGGATAACGCCAGCGATCGGCGCGCACTTCACGCTGCGACAGAATCTGGCGCATAGACGCGCTCCTTGAACGGGGCAATGCCGAGACGGCGCACGACCTGCAGGAAAGCCTCACCATCACTTTCGCGCTTCTCGACGTAGACGTCGACGATGCGCGCGATCGTGGCGGCCACTTCCAGCTTCGGCACCGAGGGCCCGATCACTTCGCCGAGCGCCACTTCGCCGCTGGCCGAACCGCCGAGCGTGATCTGGTACCACTCCTCGCCATGCTTGTCGACGCCGAGGATGCCGATGTGACCGACGTGGTGATGCCCACAGGCATTCATGCAGCCGGACATTTTCACCTGGATCTCGCCTAGGTCGTACAAATAATCGAGGTCATCGAACTGCGCATGTATCTGCTTGGCGATGCCGATTGAGCCGGCGTTGGCGAGGCTGCAGAAATCGAGGCCCGGGCAGCAGATCATGTCCGTCAGCGTACCGATGTTCGGCGTCGCGAGACCGAGCGGCGCGAGCGTGGCATGCAGCGCGCGGAGCTCGCGCTGCGGCACGTCGGCGAGCACGAGGTTCTGGTCGTGCGTGACGCGGATCTCGCCGAAGCTGTGGCGGTCCGCCAAATCAGCCAGCGCGTCCATCTGCTCGGCGGTCGCATCGCCCGGCGCCTCGCCGTGCTTCTTCAATGACACGAACACGACGCGATAGCCCGGTACCTTGTGCGCGCGCGTGTTGTGCCGATGCCAGGCCGCGAAGGCGGCCGGCGCTCCTGGAATGGCGTCCGTATCGGCGAGCGTCTCGTACGGCGGCGGAGCGAAGCTGGCGCGCAACCGCTCTAGCATCGCCGCGTCGACGCGCGGCGCCACGGCGCGGTTGGCGGAGAACTCCGCTTCCACCTGGCGCGCGAATTCCTCGACGCCGAGCGATTTCACCAGCACCTTGATGCGCGCGCGATGGATGTTGTCGCGCCGGCCATGGCGGTTGTACACGCGCAGGATGGCCTCGATATACGCCAGCAATTCCTGCTGCGGCAACCATTCGCGGATGCGCTTGCCGATGATCGGCATGCGCCCGAGTCCACCGCCGACCAGCACTTCGAAGCCGGTCTCGTCGCCAGCACCGCGCACGAGGCGCAGCCCGATGTCGTGCACCGCCGTCACCGCCCTGTCGTTGGCTGCGCCGGAAACCGCGATCTTGAACTTGCGCGGCAGGTAGTTGAATTCGGGATGAAGCGTCGACCACTGCCGGATCAGCTCGCACCACGGCCGCGGATCTTCGAGTTCATCGCTTGCAACGCCGGCCAGGTGATCGCTGGTGATGTTACGGATGCAATTGCCGCTCGTCTGGATCGCATGCATGTCGACAGTGGCAAGGTCCGCGAGGATATCGGGCACTTCGGCGAGCTTCGGCCAGTTGTACTGGATGTTCTGGCGAGTGCTGAAATGCCCGTAACCGCGGTCATACTGGCGCGCGATTTGCGCCAGCATGCGGAGCTGGGCGCTGCTGAGCAGCCCGTACGGAATTGCAACCCGCAGCATCGGCGCGTGCG
>JBEPVS010000215.1:0-3637 GCA_041690875.1 Gammaproteobacteria bacterium | reverse complement strand
AGACAGGTTGTCGGGCTGGCGGGGTGTCGATGCCCGGGGCGCGACGATCATGGAAGTGCTGCGCCTGCGCGATGAGATCACGCACGAGGAAATCGAAAATCCGCTGCTGCGCTGCCTGCGTGAAGACAAGGTCGTGAACTTCGGTGAGCACAGCGTGCTCATCAACCGCCTCGGCCAGGAAATCGCGATCCAGGATTCGGCGGCGCCGATTCGCGACCGCAACGGCCGCACCGTGGGCGCCGTCGTCGTGTTTCGCGACGTCACCAAGGAGCGCAGGCTGAAGCGGGCGCTGTCGTTCCAGGCCAGCCATGATGCGCTGACCGGGTTGATCAATCGTCGCGAATTCGACAGCCGGTTACACGCGGCCGTCCACGGCGCGCGCAATGGCGATGGAACGCATGCGCTGCTGTACGTCGATCTCGACCAGTTCAAGGTCGTCAACGACACCTGCGGCCACCCGGCCGGCGATCGATTGCTGCGCGACGTGACGGCGCTGCTGCAGCAGCAGGTGCGCTCGGCGGACGTGATCGCGCGGCTCGGCGGCGACGAGTTCGGCATCCTGGTACAGCACTGCACGCTCGAACAGGCGACGCGCATCGCTGACCAGATCCGCCAGGCGGTGCGAGACTACCGTTTCAGCTGGGGACATCATGCCGCCAGCATCGGCGCGAGCATTGGCGTCGTGGCGATCACCACCGACAGCGAAAGCGTCGCGAGCCTGCTGAGCGCCGCCGACATCGCCTGCTATGCGGCCAAGGACGCCGGACGGAACCGCGTGCACGTCTACGACTCGAGCGAAGTGTCGGGGCGCCATCGCGAGATGTACTGGGTCAGCCGCGTGACGCGCGCCGTCGATGAAGGACGGCTCGAGCTGTACACGCAACCGATCGTGGCGACGCGACCGGACTCGCCGCGGCTGCCGCCGTTCCACGAACTGCTGGTGCGCCTGCGCGACAATGACGGTGAGCTCGTACTGCCCGGTGAATTCCTGCCTGCGGCCGAACGCTACAACGTCATCGGCGCCATCGATCGTTGGGTGCTCGACAGCGCCGTGAAACGACTTCGGCAATACATCGCTGCGGCCCTCGAAGTGCCGCTGCTGTCGATCAATCTCTCGGGGAGCTCGATCGGAGAACGCAATTTCCTCGATTTCGTGCTCGCGCTGGTCGAAGACCCGGCGATCGGCCAGCACCTGTGTTTCGAGATCACCGAGTCGGCCATCATCACCGGCCTCTCGCAGATCTCGTATTTCGTGCAGGAGGTGCGCAAGCGCGGCTGCCGCGTCGCGCTCGACGACTTCGGCACGGGCTTGTCTTCGTTTCATTACCTGAAGAAGCTGCAAGTCGATTTCCTCAAGATCGACGGGCAGTTCGTTGGGAGCCTGACCAATCATCCGGTCGATCGCAGCATGGTCGAAGCGATCAGCAAGGTAGCTGGCGCGCTCGGCATCGCGACGATCGCCGAGCGCGTCGAGAGCGCTGAGGCACTTGAGCGACTGACGCAGCTCGGGGTCGATTTTGCGCAGGGTTACCAGGTTGCGCGACCTGAGCCATTGGCCGCATTCGAGGCGGCCGTGGCTGTCGCGCGCGCGCCGGGCTGAGCTATGCTGCCTTGGGGTTTGTGCTGGCCCTGAGGGGAGTGGCGCGATGGACGAGCGGGGGGCACTGGCGGGCATCCGGGTTCTCGACTTGTCGCGCGTGCTGGCGGGTCCGTGGGCCACGCAGGTGCTCGGCGACCTCGGCGCTGACATCATCAAGGTGGAGCGTCCCGGGACAGGCGACGACACGCGCGCATGGGGTCCGCCTGAATTCAAGAATGCCGGTTATTCCGCGTACTACGCGAGCGCGAACCGCAACAAGCGCTCGATCACGGTCGATATTTCGCGTCCGGCTGGCGCGCAACTGATCGCATCGCTGGCGCAGCACTGCGACGTGCTCGTCGAGAACTTCAAGGTGGGAGGCGCCGCCCGCCATGCGCTCGACTACCCCACGCTCAGCAAGCTCAATCCGCGGCTCATCTATTGCTCGATCACCGGCTTTGGCCAGGCCGGCCCGTACGCGCAGCGCCCCGGTTACGACGCGATGATCCAGGGTATAAGCGGACTGATGAGCATCACTGGCAGGCCGCCCGCCGATCCGGGCAATGGACCGCAGAAAATCGGCGTCGCGATGGTCGACCTGTCGACGGGCCTGTACGCGGCGATCGCCGTGCTCGCAGCGTTGTTGCAGCGTTCGCGCACGAACCGCGGGCAATACATCGACCTCGCGCTGCTCGACGTGGCCGTTGCGATGCTCGCCAACCAGGGCATGAATTTCCTGGCCACCGGCGTTGCGCCCGGCCGGCGCGGCAATGCGCATCCGAGCATCGTGCCGTACCAGGATTTTCCGACACGCGATGGCTGGATGATGCTGGCGATCGGCAACGACTTGCAGTTCGCACATTTCTGCCAGTGCGTCGATCGATCTGAATGGGCGATCGATGCGCGCTTCGCGACCAACCCGCAACGCGTTGCGAACCGCCAGCTGCTCATCGGCTTGATGACTGACGTCACCCGAACTCGCAGCACAGATGAATGGATCACGCTGTTCGAGGCGGCGGGCGTGCCTTGCGGACCGATCAACGACATCGCAAATGTATTTGACGATCCGCAGGTGCAGGCGCGTAAATTGAGAGTGGACATCGCGCCGCCTGCGTCCGGACCGGAAGCTCCAGAGAGCGCTGCGGGCATCCCAGGGATCGCCAGTCCGCTGCGGCTCTCGGATGCGCCGGTCACCTATCGCCTGCCGCCGCCTGCGCTCGGTGCGCACACGCGTGAGGTGCTTCGCAGCGTATTGTCGTTGAGCGATGCGCAAATCGACGCACTGGCACAGCAGAACGCGATTTAACTGACATCGGCTGGCGTATCGGCCGCTTTCATTGTAGACCTCGTCTTACATGCAACGCTCACCGGCGCGGACAGTGCTGCCGCGTTCGGCGCTCCACACTCGATCCATGCAAGCCAACATCGATTCGCGCAATAACCGCTTGTTGCAGGCGCTGCCCGCCGAGGACTACGCGCGCCTTATGGCGATGCTGCAGCGGGTGAAGATCGAGCGGGGCCAGGTGCTGTGCGAGCAGGCTTCCGAGCTGCAATACGTCTATTTTCCGATCTCGGCCGTCCTGTCGCTGCAATGCGCGCTGGTCGATGGATCAACCTGCGAGATCACCGGCATCGGTGCCGAGGGACTCATCGGGGCCTCGCTGTTCATGTATGACTCGATGGCGCCGAATCGTGCCCTGGTGCAGACAGCCGGCTGGGCCTATCGAGGTGCCGCGCATCGGTTGGCGCTGGAGTTCAGCCGCGGCGGCGCGTTCCAGCGCCTGATCCTGCGCTACGTGCAGACACTATTCATGGAGTTGACCCAATCCTCGATCTGCAACAGCCGCCACTCGGTAGAGCAACGCCTCAGCCGCTGGTTGCTGGGCAGGCTGGATCTTGGGGAAGGGCGCGAGCTCGCGGCGACGCATGAATGGATCGGTGAGATCCTGGGCGTGCGGCGCGAAAGCGTGACCGCTGCCGCGGGCGTGCTGCAGCAAAGCGGCGCGATTCGCTGTGGTCGCGGCCGCCTGACGGTACTCGAACGCGATGAACTGGAAC
>JBEPVS010000214.1:0-3643 GCA_041690875.1 Gammaproteobacteria bacterium | reverse complement strand
GGTATATCCCGATGGCGGCGCTCAGCCGACACTGATCACGGTGCGCGGCCTCGCCACGGTGCTGTGCGGCCAGTTCCGCCCCGGGCACTTCGACGGCGTGGCGACTGTCGTCGCGAAGCTGTTCAACATCGTCGCGCCCGACGTGGCGGTGTTCGGCGAGAAGGACTTCCAGCAGTACATCATTATCCGCCGCATGACCAGCGACCTGATGCTGCCGGTCGAGATCGTCGGTGCGCCGACGGTTCGTGCCGCGGACGGACTCGCGTTGAGCTCGCGCAACCGTTACCTGTCCCCGGAGGAACGCGCGATCGCACCGGCAATCCATCGGGCGCTGCTAGCCGCGGTGAAGCGCATCGACAACGGCGACCGGGACTATCTCGCCATCGAAAGTGCAGGCTGGCAGGCGCTTGCGGTCGCGGGCCTGCGTCCGGATTACTTCGCGGTGCGCGATGCCGGCGACCTGCACCCGCCGCGGCCGACGAGCCGCGAATGGGTCGTGCTGACCGCCGCGCGGCTCAGCCGCACGCGCTTGATCGACAACCTGCGCGTGACGCTCGTTTAAATCCGTCCGTGGCGCGTCAGCGCCCATCTCGTATGTTCCCTCACGAGCATTGACGGATCTTCGCGCCGCGTTTCGAGCGCGGCAATGATCGCATCGCTGCGCGTGGCGTTACCGAGCGCGACCGCGATATTGCGCAGCCAGCGCGGATAGCCGATTCGGAAAATGGCCGAGCCGCTCATGCGCGCGGTGAATTGCTGTTCGGTCCAGCCGAAAAGATCGGTGAGCCGTGGAGCATCCAGGCCGTGGCGCACCTTGAAATCAGGATGCGCCGCGTCGCGCGCGTAGCGATTCCACGGGCACACGAGCTGGCAGTCATCGCAGCCGTAGACGCGATTGCCGATCGCGGCGCGCAGATCCTCCGGAATGGAGTCCTGCAGTTCGATCGTCAGGTAAGAAATGCAGCGGCGCGCATCGAGCTGCCAGGGAGCGACGATTGCACCCGTTGGGCAAGAGGGCATGCAGGCGGTGCAACTGCCACAGTGCGCGCTGGTCGGCTCATCGAGCGGCAATTCCAGATCGGTAAAGATCTCGCCCAGAAAGAAATATGAGCCCGCATCGCGCGCAATCAGGTTGGTGTGCTTGCCGATCCAGCCGAGTCCCGCGTTGCGCGCGAGCGCCTTCTCCAGCACGGGCGCGCTGTCGACGAATACGCGGTGGCCGTGGGGGCGCGCCAGGCCGGCGAGGTAGTCGGCAAGCTGCTGCAGCGCCTTGCGCATCAGCTTGTGGTAGTCGCGTCCCAGTGCGTAGCGCGAGACGTACCCCAATGAATCGTCGCGCAACACCTCGTGCGCATCGCGCGAGCCGCTCGGCCAGTAATCCATGCGCACGCTGATCACGCGCAGCGTGCCCGGCAGGAGCTCGGCTGGACGACTCCTCCGCGTGCCATGCCGCGCCATGTAGGCCATGCCGCCGTGGCGGCCGGCATCCAGCCAGGCGCGCAGTCGCGCCTCGTCTTCGGCCAGGTCGATACCCGCGACGCCGACCTGCGCAAAGCCGAGTTCGGTCGCGCGCGCGCCGAGCAGCGTGCGCAGGTGCGTGAAATCAGGTGTGGTGCTCGCGTTCATCGGTTGGAATCCGCCGTCAGTATAATGAGTCGATGAGCCAGTCCCAGGCACTCTATTCCGTCGCGCAGGTGCGCGCCCTCGATGCGCACGCTATCAACGTGCTGGGCGTGCCGGGCTACACGCTGATGCAGCGCGCGGCGGAAGCGTCCCTCAATGCGCTGCGCAGCCGCTGGCCCACGGCGATGCACATCGCGATCGTCTGCGGCGGCGGCAACAATGGCGGTGATGGCTACGTGCTGGCGCGCTACGCGCGCGCCGCAGGACTTACGGTGAGCCTGTTCGCCGCCGTCGATCGCAAACTGCTGAAAGGAGACGCGCGGCGCGCGGCCGATGATTTTCTCGCCGGCGGTGGGCAGGCGCAGGTTTTTTCCGCCGCCGCGCTCGACGCCGCCGAGTTGCTCGTCGATGCGCTGCTCGGGACCGGCGCCCGTGCGCCGCTCCCGCCGGAGATGCTCGCCGTCATTGCCGCGATGAATCGCTCGCGCTTGCCGATCCTTGCACTCGACCTGCCATCCGGGCTCGACGGGGATCTCGGCATCGTGCAGGGCGATGCGGTCCGCGCCGACACGACGATTACGTTCGTTGCAGCGAAGACGGGCCTCTACCTGGGCTCAGGACCGGAATACGCCGGCCGCGTGCTATTCGATTCACTCGATGTCACGCCGCCCGCAAGTGCCGCCGGCGAAGCGACGCTGGAACGCATCGACGAAAGCGAACTTGCGCGCGCGCTGCCGCGCCGCGGCCGCGCGGCGCACAAGGGCGATTTCGGCCGCGTGCTCATCATTGCGGGTGCGCGTGGCATGGCCGGCGCTGCGCGCCTCGCGGGCGAGGCGGCGTTGCGCAGCGGGGCGGGTCTTGTCACCGTGGCGACGGCGCCGGAAAACGTTTCGGCGATCGTCGGCGGCCGTCCCGAATTGATCTGCTTCGGCGCGAACGGGGCAACCGATATCCAAAGGGCCTTGGCATTGGCCACCGTCGTCGCAGTAGGGCCAGGCCTTGGCACGGACGCGTGGTCGCGTGCATTGCTCGACGCCGCGCTCGGCAGCGGCAAGAACCTCATCATCGATGCCGACGGCCTCAATATGATCGCCAGCGCATCGCTCGCCGTGCCGAAGGATGCGATCCTGACTCCGCATCCGGGCGAAGCCGCGCGCTTGCTCAATTGCGGCACATCGGAAGTGCAGGCCGATCGTCCGGCCGCGCTGCGCCAGTTGGTGGCAAGAACGGGCGCCGTCGTCGTCCTGAAAGGCGCTGGCACGCTGGTCGGCGCACCGAACCGCATCCCCGCGCTGTGCACGCGCGGAAATCCCGGCATGGCCGCGCCCGGCATGGGCGATGTGCTGACCGGCACGCTCGCAGCGCTGCTCGCGCAATGCCACGATCCGGTGTTGGCCGCGCGCGCCGGCGTCATCGCGCACGCGCTCGCGGGCGACGATCTCGCGCGGCAGGGCGGCGGCCGCGGAATGCTCGCGCTGGAATTGGCGGAAGGACTCACTCGCTGGGTCAATCCTTGATCGAACGCACGCTTGTCGATGCCGCGGCGACTGAACAGCTGGGCGCGGCGCTTGCGCGCACCGTTCCGTGGTCCGCCTCGCAGCCACTCGCAGTGCATTTGCGCGGAGAGCTCGGTGCGGGTAAGACCACGCTGGTGCGCGGCCTGCTGCGCGGTTTAGGCGTGACCGGCACGGTGCGCAGTCCCAGTTTCACGCTGCTGGAGTCCTATGAATGCGGCGCGCACACGGTTTTGCACGTCGACTTGTATCGTCTCGCGGGAAACGGCGATGTGGCCAGCCTGGGGCTGCGCGATGAAATGTTGCCCGGCGTATTGCTGCTGGTCGAATGGCCCGAACGCGCGCCGGACTCGCTCCTCGCTGCCGACCTGGACGTCAGCTTGTCCGTGGAGGGAGAAGGCCGCCGCGCGAGCCTGGCAGGCGCCAGCGCAATCGGCCGCGCCTGGCTCGCCGCGAATGAATCGAGCTAATGTCGCTAGCTTACTGATTACTATTGAATAATTATG
>JBEPVS010000213.1:0-3689 GCA_041690875.1 Gammaproteobacteria bacterium | reverse complement strand
CTCGCCCGCCCCGATCGCCGAGAGCAGCGCCCGGTGACAGACGAGGTCGGGATACCGGCGGATGGGCGAAGTGAAGTGCGCGTAGTCCGCCAGCGCCAGCCCGAAGTGCCCGATGTTGTCGGGCTGGTAGACCGCCTGCGAGAGTGAGCGCACGACCAGGGTCTCGACAAACGGACGCAAACTCGAATCGCGCACGCGCGGCGCGATGCCGGCCAGGTCGCGCGTGCGTATTTCCTCCGGAATCTGCAGCTCGATGCCGAGCACATGGAGCGTGGCCTTCAGGTTATCGAGCTTGCGTTGCTCGGGCGGCTGGTGCACTCGGTACAGTGCCGGAACTTGCATGCGCTTCAGTTCACGCGCCACCGCGACGTTGGCCAGCACCATGCACTCTTCGATCAACTTGTGCGCTTCGTTGCGCGACTTGAATTCGATCGCGCGCACCTGCTCTTCCTTGCTGAACACGAACTGCGCCTCGGGCGCGTCGAAATCGAGTGCGCCGCGCCGCGAGCGCGCCTTCAGCAACGTGCGATACACCTCGACCAGCGGTTCGAGCTTGTCGGCCAGCGGACCCAGCGCCATACGCGCCGCCGCATCGCGCGTGAACAGCAAGGCAAAAGCAGCATCGTAGGTGAGGCGCGCGGCCGAACGCATGACGGCCGGATACACGCGCGTACTCTTCAGCGCGCCGCGGTTTGACACGCGCATGTCCGCAACCATGCAGAGGCGGTCGACGTGCGGCTCCAGGGAACAAAGATGGTTCGACAGCGCGGTCGGCAGCATCGGCAAGACGCGCGTCGGAAAATAAACCGAAGTACCGCGCGCCCGCGCCTCGGTGTCGAGCTGCGAACCCAGGTGCACGTAGTGACTGACGTCGGCGATCGCCACCAGCAACCGGAAATCCTCGCCGTCGCGTTCGGCGTAGACCGCGTCGTCGAAATCGCGCGCGTCGGCGCCGTCGATCGTCACAAGCGGCGTGTCGCGCAGGTCGATCCGCGTCGCGGCCTCCTTCGGATCGACATGATTTCCAAAGCGCCTGGCTTCATGCAGCACCTCGGTGCTGAACTCGTCGCAAAGATCGAAGCGCGCGATCGCCGCTTCGCAGGCCATCTCGACCGGGCGTTCCGGGTCAAGGCGCTTGCGCACCCAGGCTTCTCCGGTGACGCCCTCGGCCGGGTAACGCTTGATGTCAGCGATGACCCAATCGCCCGCCTTTGTGCCCAAGGTCCCGGATGGAGGAATGTTGCACACGATCGCGAGCCGCCGGTCGGCCGCGCGCACGCGCAGTTCGGGGCCGTTGCGTTCGATGACGCCGAGAAATGCGCTCAATCCGCGTTCGAGTACGCTCTTGACGGTGCCGACCCAACGGTTCTGCGCGTCCTTGTGCAACGAAAGACTGACGCGATCGCCCTGCACGAGTCCCGACATCTCGCGCGGCGGGAGAAACACGCCGCCTTCGATGCCCTCGACGCGCGCAAAGCCGAATCCGGCACGATTGGGCGAGACGATGCCCTCGGCTGCGGTCGGTTCGCCCTTGCCGGGTTTGCGGACCTGATGACGGGATGATCCGCGCCGCGCCGGATGGTGCGCAGTGCGAACGGGTTTTCTGCTACGAGTCAATTGACACCTGTAAAGCGCTTTCTTACATTGCGCCGCGCGCGGATTCAAGCGCGCGCGCAGTGTAGCAGGACGATGGTCACGCTGGATTACACGATGGTTTACGCAGCACTCTGCGTCTTTGCAGCGGCCGTCGTGCGCGGCTTTGCAGGGTTCGGTTTTTCGCTGCTCGGCATCACCGCGCTTTCGCTCGTGCTCCCGCCCGCCACCGTCGTGCCCTCCATCTTCATGCTCGAAGTCCTGGCCGGAATCCCGCTGCTTCCCGGCGTGTGGAAGCTGATTCATTGGCGCGAACTGTCCTGGCTTTTTATTGGCTGCCTGCTGGGTACACCGTTCGGTGTCTACGCACTGGCCCACGCGCCCGCCGCACCGATGACGCTCGGCCTTGCGATCTTCGTTCTGATCTCGGCGATTGCGTTGAGCCGGGGCTATCGCCTGCAGCGCATGCCGGGCCCGGCCGCATCGTTGGTGACCGGCACCGCCTCGGGGCTCGCCAACGGCGGCTTCGGCATGGGCGGACCGCCCGTCATTCTTTTCTTCTTCAGCTCGCCGGCCGACGTCGCGGCCGGACGGGCCTCGTTGATCGCCTATTTCATGATGACCGACATCGTCGGGTTGTGCTGGCAGGGCGCGAACGGCCTGATCAATCTTGCCACCGCGCAGCGCGCGGCCGTGTTCCTGCCCTTGCTGGCCGTCGGCGTCTGGCTCGGAAATCATCGCTTCAAGCGGGCCGAGGCCGCTTCAGCGCACCGATGGATCTTGCGGCTGTTGATGCTGCTCGCGGTGCTGACCGGCGTGAGGGCGCTGGCGCAGCTGCTCTAGCGATTGAGCGCGCTCACGGCGCGGGCGCGCCAAAGCGCCGCCGCACGAAATATCCGCACATCATGACGAAGGCGCTCATGACGCCGAACAGCAGCGGCAACCGCTGGTCTTCGATGAACGCCATCGCAGCGACGATCGCGAACATCGTGATGATTGCCACGATCGTCAACACCGGGAATGCCCACATGCGGACTCGCAACCGCTCCGGCGCTTCACGCTCCAGTCGCTTGCGCATATCGAGCTCCGCGAACGCAATCAGCAGGTAGACGAAGATCGCCACCGTGCCGTAGGAGTCAACGAGAAATGCGAACACGTGTTCCGGGGAGATGTAGTTCATGATGACCGCGGCGTAGCCAAATGCGGTACTCATCAGGATTGCCTGCACCGGCACGCCGCGACCGTTGAGCCGGGCGACGCCGCGCGGTGCATCGCCACGCCGCGCCAGGGCCATGATCATGCGCGAGGACGCAAACAGTCCGCTGTTGAGTGCCGACAGGACCGCGGTCAGGATCACCGCGTTCATGATCTGCGCCGCTGCCGGCACACGTAGCGTCTCGAGTGCCGTGACGTACGGCTGCACAATGCCGGGCGAGATCCACGGCACCAGCGTCACGACCACGAGAATCGAACCGACATAGAACACGAGCACACGCGAGACGACCGATTGCGTGGCTTTTGCCACTGCTTTTTCGGGTTCGGCCGATTCCGCCGCCGCCACCGTGACGATTTCGGAACCGAAGTAGAAGCCCGTCGCCGCGACCGCGCCGGTCAGTACCGGTATGAATCCCTTCGGCATGAAGCCTCCGTGGGCGGTCAGGTTTGCAAAACCGCCCGGCAGATTGGGCCAGAACCCAGCCGCCACGACGGCGCCGATCGCGAGAAACAGCGTGATCGCGACCACTTTGATAGAGGCAAACCAGTACTCGGTTTCGCCCCATGAGCGCACCGACAGCAGGTTGAGCAGCGTGAAGATCGTCATCAACGCAAGCGTGAATTGCCACGGCGGCACGCCGGGAAACCAGTGCGTCAACAGCTTCGCGCCCGCAACGGCCTCGAGCGCCACGACGATGATCCAGAAATACCAGTACATCCAACCGGTCATGAAGCCCGCAAGCTCGCCGAGCGCGAGTCGGTTGTATTCATAGAAACCGCCGACCGCCGGATAGGCGGACGCCATCTCACCCAGCATGCGCATCACGAGGACGACCAGTGTGCCGGTCAATGCGAACGACAACACCTGTCTCTTATAAACA
>JBEPVS010000212.1:0-3706 GCA_041690875.1 Gammaproteobacteria bacterium | reverse complement strand
GGCATGAACGGCGGGCCGGCGGCGCAAGTACTCCCGCCATTGCGTGATCTGTTCCTCGAGCGACCTGCTAACGGCAGCGTCCGTCATGCCATGCGCGCCTTCAACCAGCTGCCCCGCAGGGTGTTGTCCACAAGGCGCCACTGTTCCCTGTGGACCGCCAGCTGTGCCCGCCCCGCCCGGCTGATGCGGTAATACTTGCGGTTGCGCCCATTTTCGGATGTGCCCCACTTTGCCACGACCAACTCCTGGCGCTCGAGCCGATGCAGCACCGGATACAGCATGCCGTCGGTCCACTTGAGTTGGCCTCCCGACAGCTCGGCCACTCGCTTGATGATGGCGTATCCGTAGCTTTCGCCTTCGGAGAGGATGGCGAGGACGAGCGGCGTCGCAGAGGCCGCGACCAGATCTTTTCCGAGCTCCATACGTAGGACCGTTATACATTGTTGTGCTATGTATAGCAATGGGGACTGCCTGTCAGCGCATCGGCGATCTCTCGGCGCGCAACTGACCCGTCAGTGCGTCGTCAATGTCGACGATGCCCCGTGCGCGCAACCACTCCCTGGCCTGTTGCGCATCCTGCTCGAACCACGCTCGCGTGCTGCCGAGCCGGAAGCTGTAGCCCCACTCGTCCATATCGAGAAATGCCCGTTCGCGGCCAAATCCGGGCACGCGATCGGCGAGCAGCACCTGCAGGCAGCACACGGCGTGCTCTTCCGCGTCATCACCGCCGGCATCGCGATCGAGCCCGACGCGACGCTCGGGAGTCATGCAGATATAGTGCGCCGCTTCGTGCAGGATGGAATGCACAGGCGTGTCGGGCCGCGCCAGCACTGTGTTTCCCTGCAATCCTGCTTCGCTGTCGCCCCAGTAGGAACCGGGTATGTCGGCGCCAGGCTCGACGAGGCGCAGGTCGAGGCCGTAGCCATGTAGCAGCCTTGCAATGGCGCTGTGATCGCAGGCGGCGAGCCGCAGCATGCTGCTAGCAGCGCATGCTCGGCGGCTAAAGTGTCGACAGGCGGCGCATCACGAGCGCCGCAAGATCATCGGCCAGCGCCTGCTGCAGCACTTCGCGTTCGCGCTCCTTGGCGAGCACGGCCGTCTCGTCGAAGCTGAATTCACGCGTCACGGTGTGCGATTCAGCAGGCAGGATCTCGCGGCCCTCGTACTCGACCGAGAACTGCACCTTGTAGCTCAACAGGAAAGCGGTCGGGATATTCCGCGCCGACACGGTGAGAACCCTTTCGGTTGCTTCATCGTCGATGATCTTGATGCTGGCCGCTCCCTCGAGCGGGCCATCGAGTTGCGCGCCCGAGCGCAGCAGTGAGGCGCGCAGCGCGCTGTAGAAATCGGTCTGCGAATCGCGCGTGACGAGTCGCGCGTTGGCAAGCGTATGCGTCAGTTGCTGGCTACCCTGCAGATGGAAACCGCAGCCCTGCAGCAACAGCGTGGCAATCGCCAGGCACATAAGCAGTTGCGACGTAGTTCTCTTCAGCATGCTCGTGTGCATCATTATGGCGGCGCGCATCAGACCACGATGTTCAGCAGTTTGCCGGGAACATACACGACGCGACGCGGCGGCGCCTCGCCGGCGAAGCGGCGCACGCTCTCATGGGTGAGTGCAGCGGCATGCGCCGTGGCCTGGTCCGCCCCTGAAGCGACCTGCACGCGGCCCCGCAGCTTGCCGTTGACCTGCACGATAATCTCGATCGTGTCCTGCCGGAGCGCGGCGGCATCGGGCTTCGGCCATGATTCATCGATCAACGCCTGCTCATGGCCGAGCGCCTGCCAAAGCTCGTGGCAGATATGCGGCACCATCGGTGACAGGCACAGCACGATCACTTCGAGCGCCTCGTGTCGCACGCCGCGCGCGGCCGATCCAGTCTCGTCGTAGCGGCTGACCGCGTTGAGCAATTCCATGGTCGCCGCGATCGCCGTGTTGAACACTCGCCGGCGCGCGATGTCGCCGGTGACGCGCTCCAGCGTGTGATGCGTCTGCCAGCGCAGCTGCGTGGCGGCGGTGCCCAGCGGTGCGCCGCCAACGCGGATCAATCCCTGGTGCATGTCGACCGCCGCCGCATTGACATGATCGTGCACCGCTTTCCACAGCCGCCGCAGGAATCGGTACTGCCCCTGCACGCCCTCTTCAGACCACTCCAGTGTCTGCTCGGGAGGCGAAGCGAACATCATGAACAGGCGCGCGGTATCGGCGCCGTACTTTTCCACCATGCTCTGCGGATCGACGCCGTTGTTCTTCGACTTCGACATCGTGCCGAGACCGCCCTGCTCGACGGGCGCGTTGTCGTTCATCCAGACGGCCGTGCGCTGCCCGCCTGCACCGGTGCGCAGTTCGACTTCGGCCGGATTGATGAACAAGCGCCGCCCCGCGGCCGGCTGCCGGTAGTAGATGTGGTTCAGCACCATGCCCTGCGTCAGCAGTTTCGCAAACGGCTCGGTGAGCGAAAGCAGACCCAGGTCGCGCATCGCGCGGGTCCAGAAACGCGAGTACAGCAGGTGCAATATCGCGTGTTCGATGCCGCCAATGTACTGGTCGACTGGCAGCCAGTACTGCACGCGCTCATCGACCGGCGCGGCGTGCTGATCGCTGCTCGCGAACCGCAGGAAATACCAGGACGAATCGACGAAGGTGTCCATCGTGTCGGTTTCGCGCCGCGCGGGCTTGCCGCACTTCGGGCAGGCGCAATTGAGGAACGCGGCCGACTTTGCCAGCGGATTGCCCGAACCATCGGGCACGAGGTCTTCAGGCAAGCGTACCGGCAGGTCGGTGTCGGGCACCGGCACTTCGCCACAGACCGCGCAGTGCACCAGCGGAATTGGGCAACCCCAGTAGCGCTGGCGGGAAATGCCCCAATCGCGCAACCGCCATTGCACCCGCCTCTTGCCCAGACCGCGCTTTTCGAGCGCGGCCGAAATCCTGTCGATCGCTGCGTCGAAATCGAGCCCGCTGAATTCACCGGAATTGACCGTGAGGCCGTGTGCGGCGTATTCGCTCGACCATTCATTGCCGACTTGTTGCCACGCCGCGCCCTCCGGCCGCACCACGGTCGGAATCGCCAGCCCATTGCGTTTCGCGAACTCGAAGTCGCGCTCGTCGTGCGCCGGCACGCCCATGACGGCGCCTTCGCCGTAACTCATCAGCACGTAGTTCGCGACCCAAACCTCGATCGCTTCGCCAGTGAGTGGATGACGCACGTGGAGCCCGGTGGCCATGCCGCGCTTTTCCATCGTCGCAACGTCCGCTTCCATCGTGCTGCCGCGCCGGCATTCGGCGACGAACTCCGCCAGAGCAGCGCTGCGCGTCGCGGCCGCGGTGGCCAACGGATGCTCGGCGGAGACCGCCACGAAGCTGACACCGAACAGCGTGTCGACGCGCGTCGTGAATACCTTGAGCGCATCCGCGACGCCGCCGCCTGCACTTGCACTCGCGCCCGCGCTGGCGCTGGCGAGCGCCGCGCGTGTGTCGTCCGCATACGGAAACGACACATCGCAGCCCTCGCTCCGCCCGATCCAGTTCGCCTGCATCGTGCGCACACGCTCGGGCCATCCCTGCAACTCATCCAGCGCGCCGAGCAATTCCTCGGCGTACGCGGTGATGCGCAGGTAGTACATCGGGATCTCGCGCTTCTCGACGAGCGCGCCGGTGCGCCAGCCGCGGCCGTCGATGACCTGCTCGTTGGCGAGCACGGTC
>JBEPVS010000211.1:0-3767 GCA_041690875.1 Gammaproteobacteria bacterium | reverse complement strand
GCTGCAGGTTGTTGGAGCGGGTCGGGCTGTTCGTATCAACGTAGAAGGTGCGCAGGAAGCGGCTGATCCAGTCAGGACCACGCGAGCGCGCGGCCAGGGACAGGTCGGGGGGTGCCTTGCCGAACCAGGCGGTCGCATCCGCCGCCTCCAGGCTGGCCTTGATGTAGTCCCCGGGCGCCGCTCCGGCCGGCATCAGGTTCGCCTGCAGCTGCGCGGGCGTGATTCGCAGGTCGTTCGCCAGGCGCGAGTAACGCAGGTACTTGAGTGAATGGCAGCCGGCGCAGTAGTTGAAGAAATTGCGCGCGCCTCGCTGGAGCGAAGCGGTGTTGCTGGTGACATTGCCGGCGTGCCAGCTCTCCCAGTCGAGTGGGGCGTTCGCGCCCTTACTTTCGGCCGCAAAGGCCGCTGGAGCCAGCAGCAGCGCCAATACGAGCAGGAGCGCGTGGCGCATGGCGGCTGCGTTACGCATGGTAACTGACTCTCTCAGGGACGGGCTTGACCTTGTCCCAGCGCGAATACCAGTACATCAACACGAAGAACGCGAAGTAGCCGATCGAGAACACGCGCGCGGCAATCACGTAGCCGCCGGTCGGCGGCTTTAGCCCCAAGTACATGAGAGCGATGAAGCACACCGTAAATTCGGCCAGGAAGAATTTGAACCACCAGCCGCGATAGCGCACCGATTTCACCGGCGATCGATCGAGCCACGGCAGGAAGAAAAACGCCAGCACTGCGAGCAGCAATAACAACGCGCCGAGGCGCTGGTTCGGCACCGCGCGCAGGATCGCGTAGTAAGGCGTGAAATACCACGACGGCGCGATCGGCTCCGGCGTCGACAACGGATTCGCGGGCTCGAAGTTCGCGTCTTCCATGAACAAGCCGCCGAGTGTCGGCACGAAAAACACGACCACCGCAAACAGTGTCAGGAACACGCCGACGCCAACGATGTCCTTCACCGTGTAATACGGGTGGAACGGGATGCCATCGAGCGGTTTGCCGTCGCTCCCACGGCGCTCCTTGATCTCGATGCCGTCCGGATTGTTCGAGCCGGTCTGCCGCAACGCCACCAGGTGCAGCGCCACCAGCAACAGCAGGATCAGCGGGATCGCCACCACGTGCAGCGAGAAGAAGCGGTTCAGCGTCGCATCGGCGACGCCGTAGTCGCCACGAATCCACTCGACCAGTCCGGGCCCGATCACTGGAATCGTGCTAAACAGGTTGATGATCACCGTGGCGGCCCAGTACGACATGTTGCCCCACGGCAGCACGTAGCCCATGAAGGCCTCGGCCATCAACGCGAGGTAGATGAACATGCCGAACAGCCACAGCAATTCGCGTGGCGCCTTGTATGACCCGTACAACAGCGCGCGATACATGTGCAGGTAGACGACGACGAAGAACGCCGATGCGCCGACCGAGTGCAGGTACTGGATCAACCAGCCGTAGTTCACTTCACGCCGGATGAACTCGACCGAATCGAACGAGGTCGTGTCGCCGACCTTGTAGAACATCGTCAGGAAGATGCCCGACAGCAGCTGCATGACCAGCACCAGCAGCGCGAGCGAACCGAAGAAATACCAGATGTTGAAATTCTTCGGTGCGTAGTACTCGAGCAGCTGCTCGCGCACGAATTTGTCGACCGGCAACCGCTTGTTGAGCCAACCCCGGAATCCGGGCTGGACTTGCGTATCGTTGCCTGCCATCACGCCGCTCCCTGGACCGCGTCATCCTGGCCGATAACAAGCGTCGTGTCGGTGGGATAGCTGTACGGCGGCACGCGCAGGTTTACTGACGCGGGCGAACCGTTGAAGACGCGCCCGGCCATGTCGAAACGCGATCCGTGGCAAGGACAACGGAAACCGCCCGGCCAGTCGGCGCCGAGCTCGGCATCGCCGGGCTCGAAATGCTGCTTGGGCAGGCATCCCAGATGCGTGCAGATGGCGATCAGCACGGCGATGTCGGAACGGCGCGCGCGCGACTCGTTCACCGCATACGCGGGCTGGTCGGATTCCTTCGATTTCGGATCTTTCAAGCGAGGGTCATTGGCGACGAGCTCCGCGACGATCGCCGGGGAGCGCTTGAAGATGTAGATCGGCTGCCTGCGCCACACGACCGTGATCATCTGACCGATCTCGAGCTTGCTGAGGTCAACCGACACCGGCGCACCGAGCGCCTTGGCGCGCTCGGAAAGACCCCAGCTCGACACGAACGGGCTGGCCGCAAATGCCGCGCCGACAGCCGCGGTGGCACCGGTGGCCACGGTGAGGAATTTACGTCGGTCCTGGTCCACATCTGCCATCTGTCGCTACTCCGCTACCCCCAAACCGGTCCCGCTGCTCCGCGCAGCCGGCGGCACTTGAGGACGAGGCTCTCGATTTTCTCGGGAAGTGTCGCATTATACACATCCCGTTGTGGCGGCCCGCGAGCGTGGGCGCCGTTCTCGAGGAGCCTGGATGACTTTCCGAAAGCTGGGCGTCGGCCTGGTGTTCCTTGCCGGTGCGATCATCGGCGGGCTGGCGCTGGCCTTTCTTGTGGTGTACTTCCGGCCCGACCTGCTGGTGCGAACACGCACCGTTGCGCCGCCCGCGGCGGCGCCGCTGACGATGCTGCCGCCCGCTGGCACCATACCCGCCGCAGAAGTCGACGCGGCGCCCGACGCACGACCTGCAGCGGTGTCGATGCGTTCGTTCGCGCAGGCCGTGCGGCGCGCGGCGCCCGCAGTCGTGAACATCTATACGGCGCGGCTCGTCACCGAACAGGTGCAACCCAACAGCCTGGAGCAATTGTTCAACGGGCCGCGCACCGAACAACATGTGCAACGGGCGCTGGGCTCCGGCGTCATCATCGACGAAGCCGGCCACATCGTCACGAACAACCATGTCATCGCCAACGCCACGATTATCAAGGTTCGGCTAGCCGATGGACGCAGCGCCGATGCCCGCGTGGTGGGGCGCGATCCCGATACTGATCTTGCGCTGCTCGCGATCAAGCTACCCAAGCTCCCGGTGATGGCACTGGGACGTTCCGATCGCTTGCAGGTCGGCGATGAAGTGCTCGCGATCGGCAATCCGCTCGGCCTCCAGCAATCGGTCACGCACGGCATCGTCAGCGCCACCGACCGCAAGCAGCTCGGCCTCGCCACGTTCGAGAATTTCATCCAGACCGACGCGGCGATCAATGAAGGCAATTCCGGCGGCGCGCTGATCGACGCTGACGGCGAACTCGTCGGCATCAACACCGCGGTGATCGCCAAGAATTCCGATCCGAGCGGCGTCGAGGGCATCGGGTTTGCGATTCCCGTCAACCTCGCGCGTGGCGTGATCCGCGAGATCCTCGAGCGCGGCCACGTCGTGCGGGGCTGGAGCGGCATCTACGCCGACGATTTCACCGATGAGCAGGCCGCGTATTACCGATTGCCGCACGGCGGGGTTGTCATCACGGGCTTGTACGCGAATGGCCCTGCCGCCAATGCGGGTGTGCGCGTGGGTGACATCCTGCTGGCCGTCAACGGTCGCGCACTGCGCAATGCACAGGACGGACTGACGCGGGTCGCCACCGAGAAGCCCGGCGTCACCGTAAAGCTGCGCATACAGCGTGGCACCGAGGTGCGCGAAGTGGAGTGCAAGGTGGTGCAGCGGCCCAACCAGGTGTAGCCGCGCGCTGGAGCGAATTGGGTATCAGCGGCGAGCACGGTGACGCGAGATGCTGTTCTCGGGAACGCCGTGAATCCGTCCATGGAGGCTCCGGCCGCGCCGTCCATGGCGCGG
>JBEPVS010000210.1:0-3892 GCA_041690875.1 Gammaproteobacteria bacterium | reverse complement strand
TCGAAGTTCGCCGAATTCAATCCGCGCCGCTGATGCGGTCGCTCGCGCAAGGAAAACCATTCGGGAAATATGCGTTCGCCCATCGCGCCGAGCAGGAAGCTGGCCTCACGATATTGCGCGCTGCCAGCGACCGCACCGAGCAGATGCCCGATCAGGCTGCGGGCCATTTCCGAGGAGAATAGCACCGGGAAGTTGCCGGTCGGCGGTGGACGCGGATCCAGCCGGCGCACCGTGCGCTCGGCGGCGCGACGGCCGACCGCTTCAGGCGCTTCCAGGTCGCCCGCCGACAACCCGGTGGTGTACCAGTAATCGCGCTGCATTGCATCGCCCTGTCCGGCGATCAGGGAACAGCTGATCGAATGATGCGTGCCGCGTTCGCCGCCGACGAAACCGTGGCTGTTGGCGTACACCGAAATCTGTTCGCCGGTCGACACCGACGCGCCTTCTGAATTGGTGATACGCGCGTCGGCCTCGCGTCCGGCGGTTTCGCAGGCGATACCCAATTCGACTGCAGTATCGGCATCGAGCGCCCACGGATGCCATAGGTCCAGATCGGGAAATTCCGTGGCCATGCGATCGGCATCGCCCAGCCCGGCGAAAGGATCCGCTTCGGTATAGCGCGCGATCGCGCAGGCCTGGTCGAGCGTGGCTTCCAGACTGGCTGGCGACAGGTCGGCGCTGCTCGCGCTGGCCTTGCGCCGGCCGCCGTCGCCCGCGGCGAAATACACGGTCAGCGACAAGCCGCGGTCTCGCATGTATTCCACCGTCTCGACATCGCCCATGCGCACGCCGACGTTGAGGCCGCGGCTTTCATTGAGCATCAGTTCGGCCTGGTCGGCGCCGCGCGCACGCGCTCGTCCAATCAGGTCGTCGGCCAAGGCCGAAAGTTCGGCAATGCGTGTGGCCGAAATGTCCGCGGCACGGGACGCACCAGGGGTGATTGCAATGCTCTGGGTCACTTTTCCGTATCCTGTACTGGAGTATTTGCGATGCGATGCCTGGTGATGACCCGCTCTTGCGATATGTGTTCCGACAATGACCTGCCCTGATAACTTTGATTCAGACGCAAACGACCTCGACACCGACGAGGGCCCCAGCCGCAGCCAGCGTCGGCGCGACGCGCTGGACGTGCTCGCGCTCGCTGCCCGGCTGGTGGAACAGAACGAAGCCGAGCTGGCGCGCCTGCCGTTGTCCGACGAACTGCGCGTATTGATACGCGAATCGCAGCGCATCACCCAGCAGATCGCGCGCAAGCGGCAGTTGGCATTTCTCGCGAAAAATCTGCGCCGCGAGGATACCGAGCTGCTGGAAACGCTGCGCCACGCGCTCGAGCACGGCAAGGCCGACGCGCGCCGTGAAACCGCCGCGCTGCATCGGGTCGAGGCCTGGCGCGAACGATTGATCGAAGAAGGCGACAGCGCGCTGGCGGAGCTGATCACCACGCACACGACCGCTGATCGCCAGCACCTGCGGCAGCTCGCGCGCAATGCAAAAGACGAGCGCCTGCGCAACAAACCGCTGCATGCGTATCGCGAATTGTTTCGTGAGTTGCGGGAGTTGATTGAGGAGCCGGGAATCGAGAATGGAACTGCGGAGACATGAAGTCGGGGCGAACGGCGAAGCCGGCCCGAAGGGCAAGCCGCAGGAGCGGGGCGAAATGGCCCTGTCACTGCGCTTGACGATTCCCCATTCTCGACTCTCGATTTCCCGCTTCATCACGCCCTCGTCCCGCCCACCGTCATCGCGTCGATGCGCAGCGTCGGCACCCCGACGCCAACCGGCACCGACTGTCCATCCTTGCCGCACACGCCCACGCCTTCATCCAGAGCGAGATCGTTGCCAATCATCGAAATGCGATTCATCACTTCGGGCCCGTTGCCGATCAGCGTCGCGCCTTTCACCGGCCGCGTGACCTTGCCGTTTTCGATCAGGTAGGCCTCGCTGGCGGAGAACACGAACTTGCCGCTGGTGATATCGACCTGGCCGCCGCCAAAATTGACCGCGTACAACCCCTTCTCCACCGAAGCGATGATCTCGGTTGGATCGTGCGCGCCATCGAGCATGAAGGTGTTGGTCATTCGCGGCATCGGCAGGTGTGAATAGCTCTCGCGGCGGCCATTGCCGGTTGCTGCAACGCCCATCAGCCTCGCATTCAGGCTGTCCTGCATGTAGCGGATCAGGATGCCGTCCTCGATCAGCACGTTGCGTTGCGTCGGCGTGCCTTCGTCGTCGACATTGAGCGAGCCGCGGCGGCCTTCGATCGTCCCGTCATCGATCACAGTGACGCCCTTGGCGGCGACACGCTCGCCCATCCGTCCACTGAAAGTTGAGGTGCCCTTGCGATTGAAATCGCCCTCCAGTCCGTGGCCGACCGCTTCGTGCAACAGCACACCCGGCCAGCCGGGGCCGAGAACCACGGGCATGGTGCCAGCCGGGGCATCGACCGCATCCAGGTTCACCAGCGCCTGCCGCAAGGCTTCGCGTGCCCAGGCTTCCGGTTTGCCGCCGGCGAGCAGTTCGAGATACCCATAGCGCCCGCCACCACCGGACTGCGCCTGTTCGCGACGCCCATTCGACTCGACGATCACCTGCACGCCCATGCGCACCAGCGGCCGCACGTCGGCGGCGGTCACGCCATCGGAGCGCGCGAGCAGGATTGTGTCGACGCCACCGGACAGACTCACGGTCACCTGGCGTACGCGCGGATCGGCAGCGCGCAGCATGCGATCGATGTCCTGCAATGCGCGCACCTTGGCGTCAGCATCCAACGTGTCGATTGGATCGAGCGCCGGATACAGCGCGCGACCCGCCACGCGCAAGCGCTGGCCGCCAGGCGCCTCCACCCCACTACGCGAAATCGCCCGCGCGGCACCGGCTGCTTCCAGCAGCGCTTCCACGCGGATGTCGTCGGAATACGCGAAGCCGGTTTTCTCGCCGCTGATCGCACGCACGCCCAAGCCTTGATCGATCGAATGCGCCGCGTCCTTGACCAGGCCGTCCTCGATCACCCAGCTCTCGCGGCGCGCATGCTGGAAGTACAGGTCGCCAAAATCGATGCCCGGCCCGAGCAGCCGCGCGAAGGCGCTATCGAGCGAATCCAGGGCGAGGCCGGCAGGCGCGAGCAGCCGTGATTCCGCGAGAACGAGTGCATCTGAATGCTGAGTCATGGTGCCGCCGGATAGTGTGAGTGCTTGAGATAAGGGCACGATGACGCAGCGACAAGCCTGCCACGATGCGTGATGGTATCCGGCCGCTAACCAGAACCGAACTGATCCTGTACTTGCGAGCGCTCCGCGTCGCCCTGAATCACCTTCACCTCCGGATTCTTCCACGGTCCGGTAACGTGGTAGAGCTTGCGGGTCATCTTCGACAACGGTTTGCTGAGCACCGCCCCTGCGACCGCGCCGATCGCGGCGCCAATCGGGCCGCCGGCGACTGCGCCGACCGCAGTGATCATGCCGCCGGCTTTCGGCGATACCTCGATGGTCTGATCGTAGAGTTGGGCGACCAGATCGGCGCTGCCGCGCACGCGGATGTCGGCTGCCGGCCCCTTGATCTGCAGATCATTGGTTTGCGCCTTGCCGCTGCCGAATGCGAAATGCCCTTTCAGCGTATCGAAAGCGAAACCCTTGTCGAAGAAATCGCGGAAATCAAGGCTGAGCCGGCGCGGAATCGAGGCCAGGCTGATCAACCCCAGGAAGCGTCCGGCGCCGGGCTTGACCTCCAGCAGGCGCCCTTTGCCGACGTCCAGTTCGAGCTTGCCGTCGAGCCGCGCCAGCGCGAAATCCGCCGGCACCCCGGGCCAGCCCGCATCCAGCACCGCGTGTGTCTTGCCACCATCGACCATGCCCTGGAAGCCGAGCGCATCGAGCATGCGGCCGAGGCTGTCGGC
>JBEPVS010000209.1:0-3911 GCA_041690875.1 Gammaproteobacteria bacterium | reverse complement strand
CAGGGCAAGGCGCGACGACCGAAGTGTGCTCATTGCACATGAGGGAGGAGCAACGTCGCCCTGTACAATCTCAAGCCGGCCCTGGAAGGTTGCGCTCAGCAACGCATCGATGTCCTAAGTGCGAACAGGCCCTTGCCCGCCCGATGCAGTAGATTATCGTCCTGCCGCAAAGGCTGCCGGGGGATGCATGTCTCAGTCCAGACGCTCATTTGCCAGCGACAATGTCGCGCCGGCCGCGCCGGAAATCATGGCGGCCCTGGAGCGTGTCAACCAGGGCAGCGTACACTCCTACGGCGATGATCCGGAAACGCGGCGGCTCAGCGTGCTGGCGCGCGAAGTCTTCGAGACCGAGCTGGCCATTTTCCCCGTCGCCACCGGCACCGCGGGCAATGCGTTGGCGCTGGCGGTGCTCGTGCCACCCTTTGGCGGCGTGTATTGCCACGAGGCGGCCCACGTCAACACTGATGAATGCGGCGCGCCGGAGTTCTACACCGGCGGCGCAAAGCTCCTGCCGCTCGCATCGCCCGACGGCAAGCTCGACGCATCGGCGCTCGATTCGCCGATCGCGCACGCGCGCGAGATGGGTGTGCACCATGTGTCGCCCGCCGCGATCAGCATTTCGCAGGCCACCGAATGGGGCACCGTGTACAAGGCTGCTGAACTGCGCACGCTGGCCGACGCCGCGCACCGGTACGGCTTGCGCGTGCACATGGACGGCGCGCGCTTCGCGAACGCTGTGGCACATCTCAAGTGCACGCCTGCGGAGGCGAGCTGGAAGAACGGCGTGGATGTGCTGACCTTTGGCGCCACGAAGAATGGCGCGCTCGCAGCCGAGGCCGTCATCTTCTTCGATGCCGACCTGGCGCGCGATTTCGAATTGCGGCGCAAGCGCGCCGGCCATCTGTGGTCGAAGCTCCGCTACATGAGCGCGCAGCTTTGTGCCTGTCTCGAAAGCGAGCTGTGGCTGCGCCATGGGCGCCAGGCCAATGCGATGGCGACACGGCTGGCCGGGGGACTCACGCAGCGTGGCATCGAACTGGTGCAGGCGGTCGAGGCGAATGAGGTGTTCGCGCTGATGAGCCCGAAGATGATCGCGACGCTGCGCGCACAGGGGTTTGAGTTCTACGAATGGCCGGCGAAGCGCGCCGACAAGCAGCCGGTCGTGCGCCTCGTCACCGCCTACGACATGACGAGCACCGACGTCGACGCATTGCTTGCGGCCGTGCCGCACGCGTCGTCGAACTAAGCCACGCTAGGCACGGCTCACGCCGGCTGTCTGCGTGTCATCATCGTCGGTCGCCGTGCCTTTCAGGTTCATCGTCAGCGTCGCGGTCATCAGCAGCAACGCCAGGCCGGCGACGAACAGCAGCAGCGCGATGCGGCGGGACCGAGCACCGTAAGCGGGCGCGCCGGCTTCGCCGCCAATCAGCGCGAAGATCAACGACAGCAATGAGATCGCGACGGCCGCGCCGAACAGCCACATCGCCGCATCGGTGATCGGCGCGTCGATGTACGAAAAATAGGCGAACCCGCCGCCGATCACCGCCAGGTTCCAGCTCACGAGCCTTTGCGATGCGGCGCGAACGGAGTCGCGTTCTCTGCTCGCCACTGCTTGCTCGTTCATCGGTCTGCCGCCCAGCGTTCCATCAGCCGCTTCACGACCGCCAGCAGAATGGGGCCGATGAAAATTCCGGCAACGCCGAAGGCAAGCAGGCCGCCGATCACGCCACCGAGCACCAGCAGGAACGGCATTTTTGCGCCGCGCTGGATCAACCATGGCCGCAGGAATGCATCGCCACCGGCGATCAACACCGTCCACAGCGTCAGCACCACCGCCGCGGGGAGCCGATGCTGGAATAAAGCGAGCCAGAGCACCGCAGGCACCAACACCGGAGTGGGGCCGAGCTGCATGACGCACAGCATGAAGATGACCGAGGTCAGCACGCCCGAGGCGGGAATACCCGCTGCCCAAAGCCCGAAGCCACTGAGCACCGATTGCACGAGCGCGGTCAGCACGACGCCGGCCGCGATGGCACGCATCGCCTGCCCGGCGAGCACCGCACCCTCTTCGGCGCGCGCGCCCCCGGTGCGCCGCGCGAGCCGGCGCAGCGTCAGGGCCAGCGCTTCGCCATGCAGGAAGAAGACGACGACCAGCACCAGTGTCAGCAGGAATTCCAGCGTGATGCTGCCGATCGTGCCGACGTGCTGGCTGAGCCATAGCGCCGACTTGCCAAGATAGGGCTGCGCAAATGCGGTCCAATATTCCGGGCTTTGCGCAACGGCCTTGCTCCACTCCGCAGCGAACTGCGTGCCGAATGGCAGCCGCGTGACCCACGGCGGCGGTCCCGGCCATGAGCCCGACATGACTCGTCCACCGAGATCGCGCAAATCCGGAAGTCGCGTGACGAGCGTGCCGAGCAGCAAGGCCACGGGAGCCACGACGACGATGAACAATCCGCCGCTCATCGCGGCGACCGCAAGGCTCCGCCTTCCGCCGCACCACCGCTCGATGCGCAGCATGATCGGCCACGTCGCCACGACAATGATGCCCGCCCACAGTATCGAGGGCAGGAATGGTCGCAGCACCGCCAGCGTGCCCCACACGAGCGCGGCCACGCAGGTCAGCAGGATCGCGTTGCCGATCAGTTGCGAGCGTGACTCGCCTGGAGTGGTCATATCAATTCAGCGTTCGCGGCGTTACGCGCTGCGGCGAACGACAGTCGCATACGGAGTACCGTCCCGGCGCGTGAAATGCGCCGGCTTGCCACCCGCGGGCGCAATCATGTCGATGTCCGGATAGGTCGCGACATCGTGCGTCTCGTTGCGTGAACCGACCTCGATCAGCACGCACACCGCGCCGGATCGATTCTGCAGCGAATGTCCGTTTGATTCGCCGGCCTTGAAACCCGCGGCGTCGCCGGCGCGCAATTCTTCCTCGCCGTTTTCGCTAACAAGCGTCACGCTGCCGGCGAGCACGTACACGAACTCATCCTCATGGCTGTGCCAGTGGCGCTGGCTGGACCAGCTGCCCGGCGCGAGGCGCAACAGATTGACGCCGAATTGGGTCAGGCCCGCTGCGTCACCGAGCCGGCGCCGCTCGCGGTTCCTGCACGGCTCATCGTATGGCGGTGGATACAGACTGCCCATCAATGGAGCGATGGCCGCGACATCGATACGCTTGCCCATGTGCGATGCCGTGTCCGTGCGTCTAGTAGTTCGCGGCAGCGCGCACGGCGGCCGCCGGCTTGTCGAGGTCGGCCATCAGCTCGGGCCCGACGATTGACAACGGCGTGGCGCCGTAGGAAAGCAGGCGATCGTGGAAATCGTGGAGCGATCCTTTCGTGCCCATCTTCACGATATACGAGGCGTATAGATCTTCGATCTGCGCGCGGCCGGCGGTGTAGGCAAAGTAATAGCCGGGCGATGAGGCGATATCGGCGACCTGGGCCGCGGCCGCGTCGTGCGTGAAGCCAGTCTGCGTCGTGTAGAAATCGACGGCCTGCTCGTAGGTCCACTCACCGCTGGCCAGTTTCGAATCGACGATCGCGCGGGCGCCGCGCACGCGTTCCCAGCGCGCCGTGAACAATCTCCCGTCCAGTCGCTCGCCGTACAGCCCTAAGCGCACCAGCATTTCTTCGCCGTAGAAAGCCCAGCCCTCGACGAACACGGGGCTGTCCTGCATCTTGCGGATGAAATCAGGATGCCGCTTCGCGATCGACTCCTGCAGGTAGTGGCCCGGCATCACCTCGTGCGCGCCGGTGGACATGATGCGGTCATGGTCGAAGTCCTGGTTCATGTCGAGGCGCGCCGCGGCATCGGCCAGCGAGCCGACCGGCGCGATGTAGTAAGTGCTGGCATTCGAAGTCGAGAACTTGCGCGGCGGATTCATGTTCGCGCCCGGAAGAACCGGC
>JBEPVS010000208.1:0-3942 GCA_041690875.1 Gammaproteobacteria bacterium | reverse complement strand
AGGTAACCCTGGCTCTGTTTGCGGTCGTCGGCGGTCACGAGATGCGCACCATTGCGCAGCCGCGTTGCGGAATCCGTCGGACGCACGCCGACCAGTTGCAGGCGCCCCGCTCCGCCCAGCCCCGCACGATGCGCCAGCGCGCGTCCGACGAAATCACCACGGGCTTTCAGCAGGCGCTGGAATCCGAGGTCGTCGGCGCTGGTATTGCCATTGAGCTCGGCTGCCGTGACATGGCCCTTTTCGATGCGCAAGGAATTCAGCGCATCGAGTCCGTAGGGCCGTACACCGTGCGACTTGCCAGCTTCGAGCAGGGCCAGCCACGCTTCCGTCGCCCGGTTCGCCGGCACTGCGACTTCGTAGGCCAGTTCGCCCGAGAAGGAGATGCGAAAGAGGCGGCCTGCGATACCCGCGATCTGCGCGGGTGCCGCCGCCATGAACGGGAATGCCGAATTGTCCAGGTTGAGGCCGCTGGCGACCGACGCCACGACTTCGCGCGAGTTGGGTCCTGCAATCGCGAACTGCGCCCATTGATCGCTGACATCGGTCAGCATCACGTCGAGCTGTAGGCAATGTGCCTGCAACTGGAACTCCATGTGCTCCAGGATTGCCGCAGCGTTGGCCGTCGTCGTCGTGACGAGAAAATGCCGGAGCCCAAGGCGGCTGGTCGTGCCGTCGTCGAGCAGCATCGAGTCTTCGCGCAACATGATGCCGTAGCGCGCGCGGCCCACCGGCAGTGTCGAAAAAGCATTCGCGTAGATGTAGTCGAGGAACTGCGCGGCATCGGCGCCCTGCACATCGATCTTGCCGAGCGTCGACACATCAGTGATGCCGACCGCGCTGCGCACGTGGCGCGCTTCCGCCAGCACCGCATCCCATCCGCCCTCGCGTGAGTACACCAGTGGCCGCAGCCACAATCCCAGCGACACGAAAGTTGCGCCGGCTGCTTCGTGCCAATCATGCAGCGGCAAACGGCGCTTGGGCTTGAAGTGCACGCCGGTCTCTTCGCCGGCCAGCACCGCGAGCGGAACGGGTTGCGCGTAGGGACGCGGCGTCGCCTGCCCCACCGATTGCAACGGCTTGCCGAGCGCCGCCGCCAGCACGGCGCTGCCGACCAGCCCGCCGGTGCGTCCCTGGTCGGCGCCCATGCCGTGCGTCGTGTAGCGCTTCATGTGTTCGACGTGCTCGTAACCCTCGCGCGCGGCAAGGCGCACATCGGCGGTGGTTACATCGTTCTGCAGGTCGACAAATGATTTGCCAGTGCCGGGCACTTCCCAGAGCGCAGAAACCGGCGTCACTAATGGATCCGCTGGCAACGAGATTGCATCGAGATCCCAAGCCAGCGCATTGACGCCCAGTTGCGTGGCAAGCAGGCGCGCCGCCGCGGCGCCGTCATGCGCCGACGCCTCGATGCCGAACACACCGCGTGCTGCGCCGGCAAGCTGCCCCGATTCGGGTGCGAGCTTCGCGACAAACGCAGCGATCGAGTCGTTCCACTCCAGGTCTGCGCCCTGCTGGCAGGCCAACGCGGTTGACGGCGAATGCCCGCCGGACACCAGCAGGCAATCGGCCTTCAAGCGCCACGATCGTCCGTCGCTCAAACTGCGAACGCGCAGGCTGCTGACGCCTTGTCGTCCCGCTACGTCATCGACAATGGCTGCGGCATGCACGTCGATGCCCGCAGCGCGCGCGCGCGCGGCCGCTATGGAATCGGCGCGCACATCGATGACACCGGCGCATTCAATGCCCGCGGCACGCAACGCCAACGCCGAGTCGTAGGCTTCGTCATTGTTGACAAACCATGCGGGGCGTTGGCCAACAGCGATGCCGAATCGATGCAGGTAACTCAAGGCCGCGCCTGCCATCATGACACCGGGACGGTCGTTGCCGGGAAAAGCAATCAAGCGCTCGACCGCGCCGGTCGCAATGAGCACGCAGCGCGCGCGGACAATGTGCAAGCGCTCTCGCATCCCTTCAAAATCCACGGTTTCCTCGGGCGGTAGCTCCTGCATGGTCGCGAACACGCCTTGTCCATAGGCACCGATCACCGTTGTTGCAGGAAACCTGCGAACGTTGTTCATGCCCTGCAGCGCAGCGCACATCGCATCGCGCCACGCTTGCCAGCGCCGATCGAGACGCGTGCCGCCGCCCAACTCATGCTGTTGGTCCACGAGCTGCACGCGCATGCCTGCCGATCCCAACACCCGCGCCGCTGTGAGTCCGGCGGCTCCCGCACCCACGATCATTACATCGCAATGGTCGTGCACGGTTTCATTGACGCGATGCGTGCATAAAGACGTTCGACTGCGCGCCGCCGCATCGATCCGCCCGAAGCCGGCCGCACGCCGGATCGCCGGTTCATAAAGTCGCTCCCAGGCCCACCCCGGCGACATGAAAGTCTTGTAGTAGAAACCGGCAGGCAGGAATCGGCCGAGCCGATCGTTGAGGGCGAGCGCGTCGAATCGGAGCGAAGGCCAACGATTCTGGCTGGCCACTTTGACCCCCGCGTAAAGCCGGAGAGTCGTGGCCAATACACTGGGTTCGCGAGCAAACGCTCCAATCAAATCGACCCGTGCATTGGGTTCTTCTTCGCCGGCGGTCAATATGCCGCGCGGACGGTGATACTTGAAACTGCGCGCGACCACGCGCACGCCATTCGCAAGCAAGGCGGAAGCGAGTGTGTCGCCGGCAAGCCCCCGCATCCAACGGCCGTCAAAACAGAACCGAAGGGGCTGCGCCGGATTGACCTCAGAGCCCAGCCCAATGCGCATCGGGCCCTGCATCAAGCGTGATCCTCAGCGGTACCGGCATCGCTCACAGTGCGAATCTCGTGCGTCAGCGTGTGGCGTTCGACCCGCAGCAAGCGCCGGCATCCGCCGGTGTGCAGCCACCATTCCACGTGCCAGTCGCGGGGATTGCTGCGCTCATAGACGAACGCGACGAATTCGTCCGCCGGCGCGTCGGCGACCGGACGCTGTCGCTGCGCATCGCC
Source organism: Gammaproteobacteria bacterium (assembly GCA_041690875.1). Lineage (GTDB taxonomy): Bacteria > Pseudomonadota > Gammaproteobacteria > Steroidobacterales > Steroidobacteraceae > FEN-1191. The sequence goes on along the minus strand of JBEPVS010000208.1, from coordinate 953 downwards.
GCGATAGCGGAATTCAATTTCGTCGCGCAGTCCGCACCAGGGGCAGTGGATCCTTAGCATCGTCTACGGCGTCTCAATGCGCGTACGGGAACGGGCCGAGCCCGCGTTCATCGATCGTATGGCCGGTGGCGAAGCGATCGAGCGAGAGGTGCGCGGCAAGCGGATGCGGATCGCCGGTTGCAATCAGGTGGGCGGTGGTCATCCCGCCCGCCGGAATCGCCTTGAAGCCGCCGTAGCACCAGCCGCCGTTGAGCAAGAGTCCCGCGAGCGGCGTGCGCGAAATGATCGGTGAGCCATCCATGCTCATGTCCATGACGCCACCCCACTGGCGCACCACTTTCAATCGCGCCAGACCGGGCATCACGGTCAGCGCGGTGGCAGCGACCTCTTCCGCCATCGGCAATGTGCCGCGTTGTGCATAGCTGTTGTAGCCATCGATGGCGCCGCCGTAGACGAGTCCACCCCGATCGGATTGGCTGACGTAGAAATGGCCGGCGCCGTAGGTCAGCACGACATCGAGTATGGGCTTGATGCTTTCTGTGACGAAGGCCTGCAACACATGTGTCTCGATAGGCAGGCGCAAATCGACCATCGAAGCGAGGCGTGATGAATGGCCGGCGACGGCGAGGCAGACCGTGTCGGCGCCGATCGGACCTCGCACCGTTTCAACTCCGGTCACCCGCGCGCCTTCCCGGCGCATCCCGGTCACTTCGCAGTGCTCGATGATGTCCACGCCCAGCGCCGATGCCGCGCGCGCGTATCCCCACGCCACCGCGTCGTGCCGCACCGTGCCGCCACGACGCTGGAGGAATCCGCCGAGCACGGGATAGCGCCCGTTGTCGAGATCGACAAGCGGCACGAGTTTGCGTAACTGCTCGCGGCTTACGGCTTCCGCATCGGCGCCGATCATGAGCATCTGGTTCGCGCGGCGCGTGAACAGGTCGCGTTGCGCC
>JBEPVS010000207.1:0-3966 GCA_041690875.1 Gammaproteobacteria bacterium | reverse complement strand
GGCGGTGATGTTGGCCGAACGATGCTTGAGGCCGCGCAGGACGGTCGGCATGCCGGAGCCCGGGCGAGGCCCGAAATCAGGGGGATCAGATTGCTGCGCCGCGGCAAACAAGACATTTCAAGCGGTCACTTAGGCAAGCATGTGGTGGAAATGCGCGAGTTGCGTGAACAATGTAAGTAACGTCTCAGCTTCGACTTGCAACCCAATGGTGTGAATAAACTTTCTCCCTTATCCACAACTGATGTGGATAAGTCTGTGGACGGGCGAGGGTCAAGCCCCGTGCGAGGCGCATGACAACATGCCCGGCCTTGGCTTGGTGAAAGTTTAACCAGTTTGAAATATATATTTGTAATCAATATGTTGAGAGCCTGCACCTGCGCGGTTTGTGATGGTTCTGGCAATTCTCGCGGTGCGCTCGGCGCGTACGCAGTCGCTTGTGCACAACCCTCGCCGTATGCCCGCGCCGGTCAACGCCGTGCGGCTCCATGCGTTGGATGATTTACGACACCAGAGCATACGTCATGCCCTCCCTCGCTGGCACAATACCTGCCCTTCCGTCGATGGCCTCGCCGACACGTTTGGACGCAGTCAGCAATCAGCGCGCACTCGACCAGTTCCTGCGCGGCGTGGAACGACGCGCGCTGCGCATGGCCGAACTCGGTTGCGGCAGTCGCGACGACGCGCTCGACATGGTGCAGGACGCGATGTGCGGCTTCGTCCGCCACTACGCTGAAAAGCCCCAGGCGGACTGGGCGCCGCTGTTCTATCGCGTGCTCGACAGCCGGCTCAACGACTATCGCCGGCGGCGCACTGTGCGTAGCCGCTGGCTCGCAGTGTTCGATCGCCCGGATACAGAAGACGGCGACATGGATCCAATCGCGCAGGCGCCCGACCTGCAGGAGCCCGGCCCGCTGATGCGTCTCGCCGGTGGTGAGGCGGGGCAAGCGCTCGAAGGCGCGCTGAAGGCGCTACCATTGCGTCAGCGTCAGGCATTCCTGCTGCGCCTGTGGGAGGGGTTCGACGTGGCAACGACCGCGCAAGTCATGCATTGCAGCGAGGGCAGCGTGAAGACGCACCTCTCGCGTGCGCTCGCCGCGCTGCGGCGTTCGCTTAAGGACCATCAATGAACGCACCCGACCCCAACGAATTCGACAAGTCCGGCTGGATCGCCCAGGCGCGCGATCTGCTCGATCAGTCTGCGGATGGCCTCGATGCCGCGACGCTGTCGCGCCTCAATCGCGCGCGCCAGGCGGCGCTCGCGACACGCGCACGGCGCAGCCATTTCTGGATGCTGCCGGCGGGGCTCGCGGGCACCTGTGCGCTGTTGCTCGCCGCCGCGGTCTGGATGCCGCGGCATGGCGTTTCGGGCGCGATCCGCGCCGATACGCCGGCGACGTCGCAGGCAACGGATTCGACCGACGCGGGTGATGCGTTGGCCAGCGACGATTCGCCCGAGTTTTACCAGGATCTCGATTTCTATGCGTGGCTCGACGCGCAGCGCAAGGACGGCGCGGGCTGACCCGCATGACAACCGCCGAAGCCCTCTCGCGCGGCGTGCTGCTCGTCGCGCTCGGTTTTTCCACGCCGGTGATCCACGCGGCGCAGGCAGGGCCGGTCCCGTCCGCCGCCGGACCGGCCCAGCGCGAACCGCTGCTGCAGGCATGGTCGATGTTGTCTGCGGTGCAGCAGCAGGTGCTCCTACCGGTCCGCGCCGTCTGGGACGAACTGCCGCCCGACGTGCAGCAGCATCTGCGTCAGGTGGCGCAGCGCTGGCCGAACCTCGGGCCGGAGCAGCGCGAGCAGATTACCCAACGCATGCAGAAGTGGGCGGCCATGAGCGCCGAGCAGCGCGCGAAGCTGCATAGTCGTTACCAGCAGTTCCAGAGCCTGCCTGCGGAGCAGCAAAACCAGCTGCGCAATGCGTTCCGCCGGTTCGATGCTTTGCCCGATACCGAACGCGCGCAACTGCGCGAGCGGTTCGAGCGAATGAGTCCGGCCGAGCGCGAGGCGTTTCTCGCCGGTGCAGGTGCGCAGAATCGCGCGGCGGCGGTGCACGAGTTCATGCAGTCGATGCCCAAGGATGAGCGCCGCGCAACGCGCGAGATGCTCGAGGGCTTCACGCCGGCGCAGCGCATGGCATTTGTCCGTGCATGGCGCGCTTTGCCCGTGGAGCAGCGCGGCGACTATCGGCGGCAACTGCTGTCGATGTCGCCGGAACAGCGCAGCGCGACGCTCGCGCACTAGGACGTTGCGGCGTCGAGCGCGGCGCCGCCCGCGCATCGACAACGCGTAGGCGCGCGCGGTACGCGCCGCACCGCCTCCCGCAGGCTTCGTTCCGTCGCGCATCGCCGCTATAGTCGCGGCCATCGTCGACGCCAACAACACGCATGCATACAACGCAGATCACCGATGACGTCGGGCGCGCTCGGCGGCGCTTCGCGGCGCTCGGCGCGCTGGCGCTGGCGCTGGCGCTCGGCGCCGCGAGCTATGCGCCCGCGCTGCGCGCCTACTTCGCCCAGGACGATTTTGCGTTTCTCGCGCTCGTGCGCCTGCTGCACGCGCCATGGCTGGTGTTCGTGCGCGACCATTTTCCCGCGAGCCTGTACTTCCGTCCGCTCGGCGTATTCGTCTGGTGGGCGGTCTGCGCGGTCGCCGGCGCGGAGCCGTGGCCGCAATACGCGGTCAACCTGGGTCTGCATCTAGGCTGCGTCGCGGCGCTCTACGCGATGCTGCAACGCCTGCGTCGCGACGCGTGGCTCAACGGACTGTGGGCCGCGCTGTTCGCCGTGCACCCGCTCGCCGTGGGCACCGCGCTGTGGCTGTCCGACCGCTTCGACCTGCTGACGACGCTGTTCACGCTGCTCGCCGTGTGCGCGGCGCTCGCGCACGCGTCACGCCCGCGCGCGGCGACGCTCGCGGCGCTGCTCGCGGCGCTGCTCGCGGCGCTGCTGAGCAAGGAACTCGGTGTCGTCGCTTCGGCCGCGACGTTCGCCACGATCGCGTTGGCGCCGCGGCGAGCGCTCGTGCCGCGCGATCGCGCGGTCGCGCTCAGCGCGATCTCGGTACTGACGTTGGGCTGGCTCGCGTACCGGCACGCGATGCTGACGCCGATTCCCGGCGTCTCGGCGCCGCTGATCCCGCTGGCGACGTTCGTCGAGGGCGGCACGCGCTGGTTGCGTACGGGCGCCGAGTTTCTCGTGGGCGATCCGCGCGTGCCGCGCTGGGGCGGCGCGCTCCTCTCGATCGCCGCGGGCTTCTGGCTCGTCGCCGCGGTCGCCGCGCGCCGCGGGTTGCGTGGCGAAGCGACGCGCTGGCATGTCGCCGCGGCGATCGCGACGTTGAGCCTGCTGCCCGGCCTCGTGCAGGCGCCGGTCGCCGCGCATCACCTCGGCGAGATCGACGCTGCGAGCTTCTGGTTCTCGCTGATCGTCGCCTCGCGCTTTTACCACCTCGCGTTGAGCGGGCTGATCGCCACGCTGATGCTCGCCTGCGCGCCGCTCGTTGCGCTCGGTGCGACGCGACGCGGACCGCGGCTCGCCGTCGCCGCGGCGTTGCTGCTCGCATGCGTGGTGCTGCTGCCCGCGAGCAACGGAATCGCGCGCGACTACGCGTTTCGCTCGCGCGAGGTGACCGCGCCGCTGCAGGCGCTCGAGCAGACGCTCGCGCGCAGCGAATTGCCCGCGCAGGGATGCCAGGTCTACGTGCTGGGCTCCCCGGCGCTGTGGGGTCTAGCGGGATACAGCGATGCGGTCGTCAAGGGACTCGCCGCCGAGCCTGAGCGCGTCGCGCATTGCCTGTTCAGCACCGAGCGCCCGGCGTTCACCTATTTCGTGCGCAGCGGCAGCGTAAGTGCCGACGACTTCCGGCCACTGCGACCGCTCACGATCGCGGGCGGCCAGGTGCCCTGGCTCACGGTCGGCGACGTCCAGGCGCTCTATCTCACGATGGGGGAAGGCTTCGCCGCGC
>JBEPVS010000206.1:0-3969 GCA_041690875.1 Gammaproteobacteria bacterium | reverse complement strand
GCAGAAAACCATCATCCGCCAGTCACTGGCGCGCAACCGCGTGGTGATCACCGCGACGCAGATGATGGAATCGATGATCCAGAATCCGATGCCGACGCGCGCCGAAGTCAGCGATGTGGCGAACGCGGTGCTCGACGGCACCGATGCCGTGATGCTGTCAGCCGAAACCGCCGCGGGGAAATATCCGGTCAAGGCCGTGCAGGCGATGGCGGATGTGATTCGCGGCGCCGAGAAATACCAGCTCGGCGCGCCGAGCGGCCTGATCCGCGTCGAGGACGAATTCGGCAACACCGAAGAGGCGATTTCGCGTGCGGTGATGTACACCGCCAATCACATGCGCGTCCGCGCTATCGTCGCGCTGACTGAATCGGGCCAGACGCCGCTGTGGATGAGCCGTATCCGCGCCGATATCCCGATCTTTGCTTTCACGCGGCACGATGCCACGCGCCGCCGCGTGACCCTGTACCGCGGCGTATACGCCGTGCCCTTCGACATCACCGACAGTCGCCCGCAGGAACTGTACCGCGCCATCTTCGAGCGACTGCTGAGCCAGGGCCTGGTCGATGTCGATGACCTGGTGATTCTCACCAAGGGTGAGCTCACGGGCGTGTCGGGTGGGACGAACTCGATGCAGATCGTGCGGGTGACGCCGCCCTGAGGGATTCAGGTCGCCGGCTTGAGCAGCGAATTCAGGTCGACGAGAAGTTGCTTGGAATGGGTTTTCGGATCGACGTCCGGATAGTGCTTCGCAATCCGGCCCTTCGGATCGATCACGAAAGTCTCGCGGCGGGCGTAGCCGAGCATGCTCAGCACGCCGTACGATTTCGCCACCGATTTATCGGCATCGGCGAGCACCGAGAAGGGCAGGCTGTGCTTGGCGGCGAATTCCTTCTTTGATGCGACATCCTGCACGCTGATGCCGAGCACGTTCACGCCGAGCTTGCGGAAGGCAAAGATATTGTCTCGAAACTCGCAGGCTTCGGTGGTGCAGCCTGGCGTCTCATCCATCGGATAGAAATAAACCACCAGCCATTTGCCGCGCTGGTCGGCGAGGCTGATCCACGCATCGTGCTGGTCCTGCAATCTGAAATTGGGCGCCAGCGAGCCGGTGGCGGGATCGGCCGCCGCAATGAACGGCAGCGCGAGTGCGAAAAACAGCGTGCCAATGCGGGAAACGAGACTTGCATTCATGACGGTCCTCCGCTGATTGCGAGTATCTTATGCCGGTGGACGCGCCATCGTCACTCAATCCGAGGCAGGGCGTTGGCAATACAGTCGGCCTGGTGTTGCCCGGTGGTGGCGCGCGCGCTGCATACCAGGTCGGCGTATTGCGCGCAATCGCGGACATGCTGCCCGGTGTGCCGAATCCATTTCCCGTGATCGTCGGCACCTCGGCCGGTGCCGTCGCGGCGACAGTGCTGGCCACCGAAGCCTGCCATTGGCATAAGGCGGTCGATTCGCTCGAGCGCGTGTGGCGTCACTTCCACGTCCACCAGGTACTGAAGGCCGATGCCCTCAGCATGTTGCGCTCCGGCTTGCACTGGGCGACGGCGCTCGTTTCCGGCGGCATGATGTTGCCGCCCCCTGCAGCCATGTTCGACAACTCACCGCTCCGCGCACTGCTGGCGCGCAATATTCATTGGGGCCGGCTGAACGTCAGCGTGCGGCGCGGTGCATTGCGCGCACTCGCCTTGTGCTCCACGAGTTATACGAGTGCGGCCTCGGTGGCTTATTTCGATGGCGCTGCAAATGTCGAGGGCTGGGAACGACACCAACGCATCGGCCGGCGCGAGAAACTGAATCTCGATCACCTGATGGCGAGCATGGCCGTGCCTTTCCTTTTTGCGCCGGTGATGCTCGATGGCGAATACTACGGCGACGGTGCGCAACGGCAGTTGTGGCCGTTGAGTCCGGCCATTCATCTCGGCGCCGATCGCTTGCTGGTGATCGGCGTGCGTTCCGAGAAGGCTGCCGGCGTCATCGAGCGCGGCCGTGCGCCCGTCGAAGCGCCGTCGATGGGGCAGTTGTTCGGCTTCATGCTCGATACGCTGTTCATGGACCAGATCTACGCCAACGTCGAGCACATAGCGCGCCTCAACCAGATAGCGGAAGTCGCGCCGACTGCGGTGCCGGGCGTGCACAAGGTGGCGACGCTGATGATTGCCCCCAGCCAGGATCTGCGCGAAATCGCGAGCCGCCACATCCGCAGCCTGCCACGGAGCCTGCGTACGCTGCTGCGCGTGATGGGTGCGCGCGGCAGTGGAGGCGCGCAGCTGGCGAGCTACCTGATGTTCGAATCCACTTTCACGAGCGAACTGATCGAGCTGGGAATCCGCGATGCGCGCGCGCAGCGCGACGAGCTGGTGGAATTCCTTGGCGGCGGCCTGTTGTCGCGTACCATAAAGATGCCGGCGTTGAAGATCGGCGCGTGAATCCGCCCTGACCTTAAGCCGGCAAGGGCGGGGAGGGGATCCCGCATGGAAGAAGAGCTCAAGAAAGCCGCGCTCGACTATCACCGCCTGCCCACGCCGGGAAAGATTGCGCTGACGCCGACCAAGGCGCTTGCCAACCAGCGCGACCTGTCGCTGGCGTACTCGCCGGGCGTCGCCTATGCGAGCCTGCTGATCAAGAACGATCCGCTCGAAGCGGCCAGCATGACCGCGCGCGCCAACCTCGTCGCTGTGGTCACGAACGGCACCGCGGTGCTCGGGCTCGGCAACATCGGTCCGCTCGCCGCCAAGCCGGTCATGGAAGGCAAGGGGTGCCTCTTCAAGAAATTCGCGGGCATCGACGTGTTCGACATCGAGGTCGCCGAGAACGATCCCGACAAGTTGGTCGACATCGTCGCCGCGCTCGAGCCGACCTTCGGCGGCATCAATCTCGAGGACATCAAGGCACCCGAGTGTTTCTACGTCGAGCGGAAACTGCGCGAGCGCATGAAGATTCCGGTATTCCACGATGACCAGCACGGCACGGCGATCATCGTTACCGCCGCGGTGCTCAATGGCCTGCAGGTGGTCGGCAAGGACATTGCCGACGTGAAGGTTGCGGGATCCGGCGCCGGCGCCGCGGCGCTGGCCTGCCTCGACTTGCTGGTCGCGGTGGGTTTGCGCAAGGAAAATGTGACCATCGCCGACAGCAACGGCGTTGTTTACTCGGGGCGGCCGAATACCGATGCCGACAAGCTGCGCTACGCGCGCACGACGAAGGCGCGCACGCTGGCCGAGATCGTCGACGGCGCCGATATCTTCCTTGGCCTTTCCGGGCCCGGCGTGCTCAAGGCCGAGATGGTCGCGAAGATGGCGCGGCAACCGTTGATATTGGCGCTCGCCAATCCCGAACCGGAGATCCGGCCCGAGCTCGCATTCGAGGTGCGGCCCGACTGCATCGTATGCACCGGGCGGTCCGATTATCCGAACCAGGTCAACAATTCATTGTGCTTCCCGTTCATCTTTCGCGGCGCGCTCGATGTCGGCGCGACGGTCATCAACGAAGCGATGAAGCTCGCCACCGTGCACGCGCTCGCCGAGCTGGCGCGCGCCGAACAATCGGACGTCGTCACTGCGGCCTACGGCGAGAGCGACGTCAGCTTCGGACCGCAGTTCCTGATTCCACGCGCTTTTGATCCGCGCCTGATCACGACGATCGCACCGGCCGTCGCGCGTGCCGCGATGGACAGCGGCGTAGCGACGCGGCCGATCGCCGACCTCGATGCCTACCGCGCCAGCCTGTCGCAGTTCGTGTACCAGTCCGCCTCGGCCATGCGTGCCGTGTTCGCGACCGCGAAACGCCATCCGCAACGGCTGATCTACGCGGAAGGAGAAGATCCGCGCGTGCTGCAGGCGGTTCAGGTTGTCGTCGATGAAGGGCTGGCGCGGGCGCTCCAGCTCGGCCCCGGGGGGGTTGTTGGGGGGCGGCAGCAGCATGCTGGGTTGGGGGGGCGGGTGGGGGCGGCGGTGGCGGCCGGGG
>JBEPVS010000205.1:0-4007 GCA_041690875.1 Gammaproteobacteria bacterium | reverse complement strand
TGATCGTGCATCGCGACATCAAGCCGAGCAATATCCTCGTGCGCAGCGACGGCACTCCGGTCCTGCTGGATTTCGGCATTGGCAAGCTGCTTGATCCGACGCACGCGGACCAGACCGCCACCCAGGTGTTCACCCCCGCCTATGCCGCGCCCGAGCAGCGCAGCGGGCACGGGCTGACGACGGCGACCGACGTCTACGGATTGGGATGCGTGCTCTACGAAATGTTGAGCGGAGCGTCGCTGCCGCAGGTTCGCATTGGCGAGCACGTGCCGTTGCCGAGCGTCGCCGCGACAGGCAATCCACCGCTGGCGCGCGCGTTGCGGGGCGAACTCGACACGCTGATCGGAAAGGCGATGCACAAGGAGCCAGAGCGCCGCTATGCGTCGGCGCAGGCGCTGGCAGAGGACGTCGAAAACCATGTCGCCGGCAAGCCGCTGCGTGCCGCGCCCGACAGCGTCGGCTACAGGGTGCACAAGTTCATTCAGCGACATCGTGTCGGCGTGGCGCTCGCCGTCTTGATGGCCGCCGGGATTCTCGCCGCACTCGGGTTGATGCTGTGGCAGCGCAACGTCGCGCGCAGCGAGGCAGACAGGGCCAACGCGATGCGTGACTTCATGTTCACTGCGTTCGAGCAGGCGGAACCGAGCGTTCCGCGCGCGGGCCCCCCGAATATCGCCGAAGTAGTCGAACAGGCGATCGACAAGGCGCGCAAGGACCGGCAGATGAACAATGCCGTGCGCATCGAGTTGATCACCCAGCTCGGCGGCGTGCTGCGGCGGCAGGGCAGCGCCGAGAAGGCGCGCGACATGCTGCGCTGGAACTACGACACCGCGCGTGCCGAATTGGGAGACGGTGCGCCGAACACGCTGAAGGCGGGGCATGAACTCTTCAAGACACTCGAAGCCGTCGGTGACAACGCCGGCGCGCGAGCGCTGGTCGACGCCTTGCTCGATCAGGCTCGCGCCAGCCAGGATCAGATGCTCGGCGCGCTGCTGCTAGACTCATCCAGCGTGGCGACGAAGCAGCATCAGCTCGACCGAGCGCAGGCCGATGGGCAGCTGGGCCTGCGCCTCGTGCGCGCGGACGGAGACCCCGCCGACCTGCGATGGGCGCTGAGCGAGTTCGGCAATCTGCAGCTCTCGCTGGGCGATGTCGAGGGTGCCGTGAGCACATACGAAGAACTGCTCGGGCTCAACGAGCGGCTCTACGGCCCCGACCATGTCCTCGTCGCGACGGCGCACTCCAATCTTTCCCGCGCCTATCGCAGAACAGGCAACATCGATGCGGCCGAATCACATATTCGCGCCGCGCTGGCGATCGACTCCTCGATACTCGGCAAGAACGACTGGCGCCATGCGCTCCACTTGAATGCGCTGACGATGGTGTTGGTCGCGCGCAGGGATTACCCCGCGGCGCTCGATGCGACCAACGAAGCGCTGCGAATCGACAGGGCGAACCAGAACGCAACCGAATCTGCGGTGGAGCTTTCCCACGTCGGCTCGATCGAGATGCAGCTCGAGGACTATGCGTCCGCCGTGGCGCCGCTTCACGAAGCGCTGGAATTGAATGAGGCGAAATTCGGTGCGGAGCACGGCAAGACGGCAAGCGTGCGCGCCGACTTCGGAGTGGCGCTAGCGTGCGCGGGCGACATTCCTTCGGGCGAAGCGGAGCTGCGCCATGCGATCGCGTCGCTGCAGGCCGAGAATAAACCCGACGCGGACGAGCTGGCCGGAGTCTACGAGAAGTGGGCGCGCGTGCGACTCGAACGCGGCGACGCGGCCGCCGCTTTGCCGCTGCTGGACCAAATGGACGTGATGGTGGCCCGTCTCGGCAAGTCTTCCTCGGACTGGAGCGAACGCGCAGCCACGCTTCGTGCCGGCGCGCTGCTGCAGACGGGCAAGCCCGACGAAGCGCTGACGTTGTTGAGACAAGCGACGGCTGCGCTGGCGAAATCGCGGAGCCCCGATGCGGCGTTGCGCGCGGAAGCCATGCTGCTGCACGCGCAGGCCGCGCTGCGCCTAGGCAATGCGGACGCGCCGGCGTTGACGACGCAGGGCAAGGCCACGCTCGCCGAATTGCGTGCTGCGCCGAGCCGCCTCGTCAAATTGGCCGACAGCCTGACGGTCCGCTAGGCGTATGGGGCGAGGCTCGGCCCTAGTCCTTGCTGGGCACGTGGCGTCGCATCGCGACGATGCCCGACGGGTGATCTGCAGACATCGACGCTCCGCCGATAACATGCGCTCGAAACGCGTGGGTAGCCGATTCGAGTCGCGGGTGCAGGATTGCGCCACACCGATGCGGGCGCGCAAGGAGGGTGTCCGCCAATCCTCAGTGCGCCGGCGGCGAATCGAGGGCGCCACAGCGGGCGCCGGCTGCGCAGCTTTCCGCCACTGCTGCGATCCGGCGCCGCGTTTGGATCGCAGGTGGGGGGCTCTACAGGCTGCAGCCTGCCGGCGCGCCGACGACGCGGCCCAGCGTCACGCTACCGCTGAGTCCCGCATTCGTGCCGGCCGTGAATGTATAGCTCAGCGCGATCGACGTGCAGCTGTTGAACGCGATGTTGGCCGTGCCGACCGGCGAGCCCGCGCTGACCTTGCCGGAATTGAATGCGCCGCCGATCGTCTCGTAGATGTTGAGGCCATTCTTTGATTTCGTTCCCGGCACGAAGTTGTTGTCCTGGATCGTGTACCAGCGCTGGCTCGCGCCGCCGCCGATGCCCGCGCCGTTCGGCGCATAGGTGTACCAGGCGCCGAACAGCAGGTTCTGCAGCGGGTTGATCGCGTAGAAGAATCCCTGGCCGCTCGTCGCGGGGTCGTACCACGCGCCCGACAACAGGTAGTTCGACGGGGTATTGCCGTTGTCGCCGGATGCCGCGCAGGTCACATTGGCATCGGCGCGCGACAACGCGATCGATCCGCTGCGGCCGTCGTTGAAGTTGAACGCGAGCGTGCCGTTAGTGCAATCGCTGAAGCCCAGCGTCGCGGTGCCGACCTTCACGGCTGCCACCTTCGGCGTCGCATTGAAGTTGCCGCCGGTCGCCGCGAAGATGTCTAGCGGGATGTTTGCGGCGGTGCTCGTCGCAGGCCCCTGCAGCGTATACCAGCGCTGCCCACCGGCGATCGTCGCGTCGAAAGTATACCAGCCCGCGGCGAGGTAGCCCTGACCGCTGCCGGTGAGGTTCGGGTACGTCTCGATCAGCAATCCCTGCCCGCTGGTTGCGGGGTTATACCAAGCGCCGGTCAAGCCATGCTGGTTCAGATTCAGCGTGCCCGAACCAGTCGAAACACTTTTCGAGATGTTCACGAGGGCCACATTGCCGCTGAGGATATCCGGCACTCCGTCGCCGTTGATGTCGGCGGCAATGGTGGCTCCGCCTCCCTGCAAGATGAATTGAAGGGAGGGCATCACATTGCCGCTATCGAGGTAGGGTGTCCCCAAAGTTCCGTCGCCTTTGCCCAGCAGGATGCCGCCCGGCACTTCGAAATTGGTCAACGCGATGTCATTCTTTCCGTCGCCGTCAAAATCGGCCACCGCGATACCATCGAAGGTTATTCCTTGCGCCTGCAGCACGTAGGTGATCGGCGTGGTGAAGCTGCCATCGCCATTGCCGAGCGAGATCGCGAGATAACCGTTGCCGTCGGCTTCGGCTTGACCCAGGGTGACGAGGTCGGGACGCCCATCGCCGTTCATGTCGGCTGCCACGACAAAGCCCGGCGCACTGAACGGATTGGGTGCCGCCGGCAACACGCTGGCAGGACCAAACGTTGCGTCACCATTGCCACGGAACAGTACCAGTCGACTGCCTTGCCCTCCGCCTGGCAGTGTGCCGACGCCGGTGCCCTGGACGACGACCAGGTCCGGAAAGTGATCACCGTTGACGTCGACAATCACGGCCGGTGCGGTCGGTGGCTGCGGCGGACTGAATCCACCGAGCGCGACGGTAGAAGCGATGAGAGCCTTCGGCGTACCGAACGTGCCGTCGCCTTTGCCGCTCAACACGAAATACC
>JBEPVS010000204.1:0-4079 GCA_041690875.1 Gammaproteobacteria bacterium | reverse complement strand
GCCACTCAAGCCGGCTATGAAACGCCCGCCGCGGATCTCGCCGCGGGCCTCCAGACGGTGATAGACGCGCAGCAACTCGCGCCACGACGGCAGCCACGGCGCCTCGCGCTCGAGCATCCGCCAGCAGACCACGCCATAGCGGCGCAGCAGGACGCGGGCGACGTATTCGATTGTCTCGGGATCGGATGGTTTGTCGTGCCCTGCATTCCGGCCCGCGTCGGCTGGATCGTCCGTCGGTGCAAGGCGTTGCACCAGGGTCCAACGCCCCGCGTCCTCGATCCCGAGCATCGCGCTGCGGCGGCTGCGTCGTGCCCAAGCTGTACGCCGTCTCGACTGCGGTACCAGCAGCGCACGCAGCCCAGCGAAGCTGTCGCAGTGCACGCGTCCGCGCGCGACCAGTTCGGCCAGCGCGTCCTCTAGCTCGGTGCGCAGCAGTTGCGCCCCTGTCATAAGCTCGTCGAAAAACGAGGCGCCATGCGCGCGCAGGTGTTCGGCGACTTTCTGCGCGCGTGTGGAGAGCGCAAGATCATCGTCCGTGTGCTCGGCAAGCTGGATCCACAGCGGCAATTGCGGGCGTGGCAGCAGGACCACCGGTGTGCTGCGTACCTGCGCGCCACGACCCTCGTTATCGGAAGTCGCCTCACGCAGGCGAGTCCATGTGATTCGGCCGGCAGTGCACAGATCGTCGAGCCACGAAATTGAATAATCGCTGATCCGCGCGCGCAGCAACTCGCTTTCCCAGACGCCGGCAGGCGCCTCGAATCCTTCAAGCTGGGTCAGGACGCTGTTCAAGGCCTCGGGACCGCTGACTCGGGTAGCTTTCGACACGCGTTGCCAGTCGATAAGAAAGCGCATGAAATCGTGCCGTTCGACTGGCTCGATCTCGCGCCGCAGGCGCCCGATGGTGTAGCGATGGATGCGCGCCAGCAGATGCCGCTCGCACCATTCGTCGATCTGGGTGCCGGGGGTAAAGCGTCCGCGCATTACATAACCTTCGCCCTCGAGTTTCATCAGGGCCATGTCGATGTCCAGCTGCGGCAAGGCCAGTGCGTCGGCCAGCGCGATCGCCGTGACGGGGCCGAGGCCGGACAGGCGCGCGCGCAACAATTCGACCAGCGCGTCCTCGCTGTGCCAGGCTTGCTGCGCGAATTCTGCCGGCGCATCGATGGATGGCGAGCGTCTTGCCAGTGGATACAAAGCCTGCGCTTGCGGCAGGCGCTCGGCTGCGAACCACAGGCTGGCGCCGATCTCGATCCGAGCGGCGCGGTGATTCGTAGCGAGCTTGCGCAGCAATTCGGGCCAACGCGTCTGTGCCATCGCCTCAGTGGCGGTGATGCAGCCCAGGCCCATCAATGCTTCGTGCATCTCGTCGGCGGTACGCGCTTGCGGCCACGCCTGCTCGCGCACAGAAGCGATCGCGTCCGAATCCAGCCGGCCCAGATCGCCGGCGCTCGCGGGATCGGCGTAGCGCCGGCTCGCGACTGCCTGGGTGCGGCGTTCTTCCAACGGTGCGTCGTCGAGAAAGGCGTACGGGCGCGCATTCAAGGCCTCGGCCGCGAATGGCGACGGTGCGGTGAGGTCGCGCGCCACGATCTGCACCTGGCCCGATTCCATAGCGCGCAGCAGCGTGATCCAGCCTTGCGTGTCCATCGCCTCATGCAGGCAGTCGTCGAGGGTTTGCGCGACCAGCGGGTGGTCGGGGATTTCGCGCTCCCCGACGAGGTTTTCCGCGCATGCGACCTGATCGGGGAACACCGACGCCAACAAATCCTCGGACTTCATTCTCTGCAACTGCGGCGGAACCTTCTTGCCGCCGACAAAACGCGGCAGCGCCAGCGCCGTGGTCGCGTTCCAGCGCCAGCGAACGCCGAACAACGGCGCATCGAGCAGCGCCTGCACCAGCACATCCTGCGCAGAATTCGAATGCAGGTATCCGGCCACCTCGATCAGCGGGAAACTGTGACTGGTCGACAGCGACAGGACGATCGCATCCTCGGTCGCGGCCGCTTGCAGTTCGAAATTGAACTTGCGGCAGAAACGCTTGCGCAGCGCCAGGCCCCAGGCGCGGTTGATGTGGCTGCCGTAAGGCGAATGGATGATCAACTGGGTGCCGCCGGATTCGTCGAAGAAACGCTCCATCGCCAAGGTCGATTGGGTCGGCAACAGGCCGAGCGCGGCCTGCTGCTGCGCGAAGTAATCGACCAGCTGGTACGCGGCTTCGCTGGTCAGACCGACGGCGTCGATGAGCCAGCGATGCGCGTTTTCGAGTTCCGCCGCCGGGACGAGTGCGGCTTGTGCCGGCGTTGTCGCGTCGTAGTGGGCTTCCACATCGTCTTTTTCGGTTGCGGGCGAGGCGGCCTTAGCCAGTCGCGTAGCAACCTCGGCGCGCAGACGCGAGACGCCGGCCGACAGTTCGTCGCTCCGCCCCGGCGCCTCGCCGAGCCAGAAGGGAATACTCGGCGGCATTCCTTGTGCGTCCTCCACCCGTACGCGCCCGGCTTCCACCCGCAAGATCCGGTAACTCGCGTTGCCAAGCTGGAAGATGTCGCCGGCCAGGCTCTCGACCGCGAAATCCTCGTTGACTGTACCGATCATCAGCGCCTGCGGCTCCATGATCACCGCGTAGTCGCCGGTGTCAGGAATGGTACCGCCGGACATCACCGCGGTCATGCGTCTGCCCTGGCGTCCACGCAGGCGCTTGTGAACGGCGTCGCGATGCAGGTAACTGCCGCGGGTCCCGCGGCGGGTGCTGAACCCTTCGGCCAGCATGCGCACGACCGCGTCGAAATCATTGCGCGCCAGATCCCGATACGGCCAAGCGCGGCGCATCCAGTCGTACAGCGCATCCTCGCTCCATTCGGTCGAGGCAACTTCGGCCACGATCTGCTGCGCCAACACGTCCAACGGCGCCAGCGGCACGGTCAGCGCATCGAGTTCGCCGCGACGCACGCAATCGAGCAACGCCGCGCATTCGACCAGGTCGTCGCGCGACACCGGGAACAGCCGTCCCTTCGGTACTCCGCCAACGTGGTGACCGGAGCGGCCGGCACGCTGCAGGAAAGCGGCAATGGAGCGCGGCGAAGCGAGCTGGCAGACCAGATCGACATCGCCAATGTCGATGCCCAGCTCCAGCGACGCGGTCGCGATCAAGACCTTCAACTCGCCACGCTTGAGCCGTTGCTCGGCATCCAGCCGCAATTCCTTGGCCAGGCTGCCGTGATGCGCGGCGACGACCGCCTTACCCAGTTTTTCGGCGAGGTGCCGCGCTGCACGTTCGGCCATGCGCCGGGTGTTGACGAACACCAGCGTAGTGCGATGCGCCTGCACCAGCTCGGCCAGACGCGCATACACCAAATCCCATTGCTCGTTCGACATTACCGCCTGCAGCGGCACCGGCGGCAGCTCCAGGGCCAGGTCGCGCGGCTTGTCGTAACCGATGTCGACGATCGCGCAATCCGGCACGCCCGGTTCTGACGCTGCCTGTCCGGGAGCGCGGAGCACATTCGCCGTACCCACCAGAAAACGCGCCACCTCGTCGGTTGGTTTCTGGGTCGCCGATAGCCCGATCCGGGTCAGGCGCCTGCCGCACAACGCCTCTAGCCGTTCGAGCGACAAGGCCAGATGGCTGCCGCGTTTGTTGGCGGCAACCGCGTGGATCTCATCGATGATCACCGTGCGGGTGGTGGCCAGCATCGCCCGCCCCGAGGTGGATCCCAGCAGCACGTACAGCGATTCCGGAGTGGTGACCAGGATGTGCGGAGGCAATTTGCGCAGTGCGGCGCGTTCGGATTGCGGGGTGTCTCCGGTGCGCACCGCGGTGCGGATGGCGACATCGGGCAAACCTTGACGTGCAAGTTCCTCGCGGATACCGGCCAGCGGCGCCTCGAGATTGAGATGGATATCGTTGGACAAGGCTTTCAGCGGTGAAACGTAGACCACGCTGGTCGCATCGGGCAGGCCGCTGCCTTCGTCGCCAGCCTTGGAATCGGCCAGACCTTCGCGCACCAGGGTGTCGATCGCGGCCATGAACGCGGTCAGGGTCTTGCCCGAGCCGGTCGGCGCAGCCACGAGGGTATGGC
>JBEPVS010000203.1:0-4099 GCA_041690875.1 Gammaproteobacteria bacterium | reverse complement strand
CCAACATCTCGCGCTGGCTCGACAACATGAAGGCGCTGCCGAGCTGGGCGAGGTTGAACGAGGCGTTCTACAAATACCTCGTCACGCCGAACCGCGACAAGACTTTCATCGGACTCTAGCCGCAACACCGGCGACCGAGGTTGCACATGATCAAGCGATTGCACCACAACGCCTACCGCTGCCGTGATTCGGAGCAGACGCGCCAGTTCTACGAGGACTTCCTTGGCCTGCCGCTATGTGGAAGCCTGGAGATCAACACGACGAAGACGGGCCGCGACACTTCGGTGCTGCATACATTTTACCGGCTCGACGATGGATCCTACCTGGCGTTCTTCGAAGCGCCCGACATGCCGTTCGAGTTCAAGGAGCAGCACGACTTCGACCTGCACATCGCACTCGAAGTCGAGACCCCGGTGCTCGAGCGCATGCTGGCAAAGGGAAAAGCGCGCGGCATGGAAACCCGCGGCATCTCCGACCATGAACTCGTGCGCTCGATCTACTTCCGTGATCCGAACGGTTATGTCATCGAGCTGACCGCGAAAACGCCGCAGCACGACCGGCTGATGAATCCGACCACCAACAAGGCGCGCGACATCCTGCAGCGCTGGCAGCAGGCGAAGGCGGCGCCGGGAACCGGTTCGGGCGACCCCAAAGTAAGCTGACGAGACGGGCTGGCGGGGTTACACTCGCTGCTGGCGATGCAAGGCGCCGGGCTCAATTCAAAAAGCAATTAACAAGGGGGCACCATGGGTATTCTCGCTTGGATCATCGTCGGCTTGATTGCGGGGTGGGGAGCTGGACAGGTGATGAAAGGTGGCGGCTACGGCGTCGTCGTCGACATCATTCTTGGCATTCTCGGTGGCATCTTAGGCGGCTGGTTGTTCGGCGCGCTTGGCATCTGGCCAGCTGGCGGGATGATCGGGTCGATCATCGTCGCCTTTGTGGGTGCGGTAATCCTGGTCTGGATCACGCGCGTGCTGAAGAAGGCTTGATCCACCGCCGCTTCCGGGCACATTCGGTTTTGGTGCGGGCGTCGTATAATGGTAATACCCAAGCTTCCCAAGCTTGAGCCGTGGGTTCGATTCCCATCGCCCGCTCCATCCCGGATCCGGCACCTGCATCACGGGCTCAGGCGACACACAGTTCCTCGCTGACGTCGCCGCGAACTACGAGCGGCTGCTCGTTTCGCTCATCCTGCGAGCGTTGAGGCGTCAGCGCAGCAAGCGATTGTGCTGCGCCAGTACTTCGCGCAGCTTCGCGTGGTCTAACGCGGTCACGTGGTGATCGTCTATGCCGGTCATGTCTTCGGCGGCGACCAGTGCGTTGACGACCGCTTCCTCCGTGGCCTGCACGGTTGCGGTGAACAAAGAATCGAGCGAAATGTTCGCCACCATTCGCACGGTGGCGACCGGCGTGGCGCTGCTGGCATCCGGGTTGGCGGTCGAAAACGCGATGAAGATGTCGCCCGATCCATTGCCTGCGGTGCTGCCGGCGCGGCCGAGCCCCAGCGAGACGCGTCGCGCAATACGCTTTAATTGATGTGGCAGGAGCGGCGCATCGGTCGCTACCACGACGATGATCGAGCCGCGCTCCTGTATGTCAGAAGGCACGAAAGCGTACGGATCTTCGCCGTAGATGTCGGCGCCGACCGGAATTCCGGCGACGCGCAGGTTGGCGCGCGTGCCGTAGTTGCATTGCACGAGCACGCCGAGCGTGTAGCCGCCCTTACTGGCATCGAGCTTGCGCGATGCGGTGCCAATGCCGCCCTTGTAGCCGTTGCAGATCATGCCGGTGCCGCCGCCGACGCTGCCTTCCTGGACGGGACCGGAACGGGCGCTGTCGAGCGCCTGGAAAACGTGCTCAGGCTTGACGTGGAATCCGTTGATGTCGTTCAGCCACCCGTCCCATGTCTCGGCGACCACCGGCAGCGACCACCAGGCGCCTGTGTTGTCGGCGGGTCCACGCTTGACGCGCCAGGCGATGACCGCATCGCGCACGACGCCGACGCTGTGCGTGTTGGTGATCATCACCGGGCCTTCGAGGAAGCCGGATTCCTCGACCCAGGTCGTACCCGTCATCTCGCCATTGCCATTCTCGGCAAACCAGCCGGCATACGAAAAATGTTCAATCGAAGACGGTCCACGCGGCAATATGGCCGTGACGCCCGTGCGAACCGGGCCTTCGCCCACCTTGAGTTTGCCATTGCCGGAGATCAGCGTGGTGTGCCCGACCAGCACGCCATCGACATCGGTAATGGCATTGAACTTGCCCGGCACGCCGTCGAACGGTATCCCCAGGTCGCGGGCGCGCGGCTTCGGCGCTGCATCCGCGGCGTCGGCGAACGGTGCCGACGCGCAATGGATCGCGAGGATGATCGTTAGTACGGAAATTATTGTGCGCAACATGGCGCCGGATCATACCCCTTCGCGGGTAGGCGTGGCAGGCGGCACCGACGCCGGTATGCTAGTGCGATGACTCTGCTGACACTCCTCGACGCCGAACTCGCCTACGGGCTCACGCCATTGCTCGATGCGGCGAATTGCACGATCAACGAGGGCGATCGCATTGGATTGATCGGTCGCAACGGCACTGGCAAATCCACGTTGCTCGGCGTCATCGCCGGACGCATCGCGCTGGACGATGGCGAGGTGAAGCGGCGCGATGGGCATCGCATCACCAGCGTCGAGCAGGAACCCGAATTGCCGCCGGCGGATACGCTGTTCGAAAGCCTGCGCCAGCGTGGCGGTCTCGAACAGATTCATGACGAGCGGCGGCGCTGGCACAGCGAAGCGCGATTGGTGGAGTTCGCAACGCGCCTCGGTGTCGATGGCACGATCGATCCGGCGAAAGCGTCGGGTGGCGAGCGCAAGCGTGCCGCGCTTGCGCTTGCGCTGTCGCTCGAAGCCGAACTGCTGCTGCTCGATGAGCCGACCAATCATCTCGACATCGGCGGCATCGAACAACTCGAGGAGTTGCTGCTGAAGGCGCCGGCGCTGGTGTTTGTGACGCACGATCGCTGGTTCCTCGACCGCGTTGCAACCACAATTCTCGAACTCGACCGCGGATGGCTGCGCAGCTATCCGGGAAATTACTCGGCCTACGAGCGACAGAAAGAGGCCGAACTGGCGGCTGAAGCGGTCGGCCGCCGCAAGTTCGACAAGTTCTGGGCTCAGGAAGAAGTGTGGATACGCAAAGGCGTCGAAGCGCGCCGCACTCGTAACGAGGGACGCGTGCGGCGGCTCGAAGCGTTGCGCGATGAGCGGTCGGCGCGGCGCGAGCGCATCGGTGACATTCGCCTCGCGATCGATGCGAGCGAGCGATCCGGCAAGCTGGTGGCGGAACTGACGCACGTGTCAAAGCAATTCGACGAGCGCCCGCTGGTGCGCAACCTGTCACTGCGTTTCATGCGCGGTGACCGGCTGGCGCTTCTGGGGCCGAACGGCGCCGGCAAATCGACGCTCATCAAGTTGATGCTGGGCCTCATCGTGCCCGACAGTGGCAGCGTGCGGTTGGGCACGAACCTGCAGATCGCATACTTCGACCAGTTGCGCGCGCAGCTCGACCTGGACAAGAGCGTCGCGGACACAGTGAGCAACGGCTCCGACTACGTCGAGGTCAACGGCGAGAAGCGCCACATCAGCAGCTACCTCGGCGATTTCCTGTTTTCGGCCAAGCGCGCCTCGACACCGGTGCGTGCGCTCTCCGGCGGCGAGCGCAATCGCCTGTTGCTCGCGAGACTGTTCGCGCGTCCGGCCAATCTGCTGGTGCTCGATGAACCGACCAACGACCTGGACGTGGAATCCCTCGAACTGCTCGAGTCCACGTTGCAGTCGTTCGCGGGTACGCTGCTGCTCGTCAGTCACGACCGCAGTTTCATCGACAATGTCGTGACGCAGACGCTGGTGGCCGAGGGCAATGGACACTGGCAGGAATACGCCGGCGGATACCGCGACTGGCTGTCGCAACGGTCCGCTAAAACCGCGGCGTCGGCCGCGCCAAGATCCAGTTCGGCGTCGCTGGAGGGGGAGCCTGCCGCCCCCGCGTCCTTGTCCGCGCGCCGCAAGCTGTCCTACAAAGAGACGCGCGAACTGGCCGCCGA
>JBEPVS010000202.1:0-4113 GCA_041690875.1 Gammaproteobacteria bacterium | reverse complement strand
CAAAATGCCTTCATACGGCGTTGCTCGGCGCTCACGTGGAATGACCACGCATCGCCCCTCGCGCCTTGTCTGGAGGCATTTTGAGCAGCAACGCATCGATA
This sequence comes from Gammaproteobacteria bacterium, assembly GCA_041690875.1. Classification (GTDB taxonomy): domain Bacteria; phylum Pseudomonadota; class Gammaproteobacteria; order Steroidobacterales; family Steroidobacteraceae; genus FEN-1191. Next base: position 4,012 of record JBEPVS010000202.1, on the reverse strand, counting down.
TCCCAGGTGTGAACAGGCCCTAGGCCCGCGTCGATCTCGACGCGGGCCCTTTTTTTACGTCAGAACGCGTAGACGAGATTGACGGTCGTCACGGTGTCGGTCTTCTTGCGCGGCGCCGGCGGCTTCGTGTTGTGCTGCACGTCAAGGCCGACCGACAATGCGAGCGCGTTGCTCATCTTGACTTCGACGCCAGAGAAATTGCTCAGCAGCGTGTCGTCGGATCCCGATTCGAGGTGGAACTTGTCGACGACATTCGTCGTTGCCGTCAGTGCCTTCGAATAGTCGAGACCCGCCACGAAGACGACATCGCCCGAGTTCTGTCCGGTCACGTCATCCTTGATTCGCCGATAACCCGCACCCGCCTGGCCCGATAATTTGGTCTTGTCGGTGTCGTAGAACTTGTAGCCCATGCCCGCACTGGCGCTGGCCTGGTACGTGAAGCCGCTGAAGCGATCACGCTCGTAGCGCAGCGCGCCGAACGTGAACGTGCGTTCGCTGAGCTTGTAGTCGGACTGCCAGCCGGCCGTGAAGCGATCGGCGCTCTTGACGCCGTTGCTCGTGGCGCGCAGCGCGGACATGTCGAGGGCGTGCTTCCAGCGGCCCACTTCCTCGCTCATGGCGAGCTTGAGGTTCACGGTGTCGGCTTCGGTATTGCCGCGCGCGAACACGATGCCGGCCTCGCCCTTGCCTTTCCATTCGGCCTGCGCGCTTGCAGCCAGCAACGCCAGCGCAACGCCGGCACCAATCTGTCGATTCGGGGACATGACTACTCCAGAAATAAAAAAAGCGCGCGGATTATCCGGAGCAAGCCGAATCGAAACAACCTCAAACTGTCAGAACTGCCCGACAGACTGGAGCATTGTTGTAATGTGACGCGCGACGCTTCACATTAGCGCACCTTAATCGTCGTGCAGGACTTCCCGTGCTAAAGGGCAGTGACAAGAGAATCGCCGGCCATCCGATCGATCCGCTGTTCATCGACCGCTGGTCACCGCGCGCGATGTCGGGCGAGGCGATCACCGAACAGGAGTTGATGACGCTGTTCGAAGCCGCACGCTGGGCGCCCTCCTGCGGCAACTTCCAGCCATGGCGTTTTCTGTACGCGCGGCGTGACACTGATTTCTGGTCGGCCTACTTCGATCTGCTCAACGCCGGCAATCGCGGCTGGGCCGAGCGCGCTGGCGCGCTGGTGCTGGTGATTTCACGCACGCACTTTGACGGCGACGGGCGCAGCTGCGCCACGCATTCCTATGACGCGGGCGCCGCCTGGCAGAACATCGCTCTGCAGGCGTGGATCCTGAGGCTTGTTGCGCACGGCATCGCCGGCTTCGATGCCGAGCGCGCACGTCGCGTGCTGCGCGTGCCGTCCGCGTACGCGATCGAAGCGATGATCGTGCTCGGCAAACGCGGCGACCCGGCGCTGTTGCCCGAGTCGCAGCAGAAGCGCGAGCAACCCAACGATCGGCGGCCGCTGGCGCAGTCCGTGTGCGAGGGCCCGTTCAGCCTCTAGCGGAAACCGGGTCACCCGCTTGCGCGCCGCCGCGTGCACTGTCGCCTCGATGCGCGAGCAGCACCAACATGCCGACCACCGCCATCGCCCAAACGATCACCGGGCTCGATGGCAAGTCGCTCAATGCCGAGATCACGAGTCCCGTGGCGTAGCTGATGGCCGCGAGAGCGTAGCCAATCGCGAGCTGGCGGCGCGCCGCGTAGCGATCCGTCGCGATCGCCGGCACGATCAATGTCGTGAAAACAAGGTATACGCCGACAAGTTGCACCGACACCGTTACGGTGACGGCAAACAGCAAGTAGAAACCGATGCGGCCAAGGCGTTCGCGGGCGCGAAACCAGGCGAGCAGCACGATCGCGGTCACTATCGCCGCGCGCCACAGCTGCGCCGACGTGACCCACAGGATCTGGCCGGCGAGCAGGTCTTTCAGGTCTTCTCCTCCGTGCGGGTCGTTCGCGAGCAGCAGGATCTGTGCGGTGGACGCGAGCACGAACAGCACACCGATCAGGGCCTCCTGCACTTCGGGACGCTTGCGTTCCGACCACGTCAGCAGCAGCGCCGCGAGCAACGCGGCGCTGACCGCCGCGACCTGCGTGACCCAACCCTGCAGTTCGAGACCGAAGTAATGCGCGGAGATCACGCCGACACCGGCTACCTGCGCGATCGCCAGGTCGATGAACACGATGCCGCGCGCGAGCACTTGCTGGCCGAGCGGCACATGGCTCGCGAGCACGATCACTCCGGCGACCAACGCCGGCCACAGGATGCTGAAGTTTTCCGCCAGCGCGTTCATCGGGTCACTCCCGTCAAGCGATTGATTGTGTCGTCGAACAACTTGAACAGGTCGCTCGCGGCCGGCGTGCCGCCCACCGAGTACGGCAGGAGCACGACTGGCACGTGGATGCGCTCGGCGAGCCAGTCCACCGCCTTCGAATCGTTGTAGGCATTGCGCAGGATCATCTTCGGCGGAGCGGCGCTGAGCTTCGTGACGAGCTCCGCGAGATAACTGCTGCTCGGCGGCACGCCGGGCTTCGGTTCGATCGCCGCGACTTCGACGAGGCCCAGCCAATGACACAGATAAGCCTGGTCCCGATGGATGACGACGACCGGCACGCCCTTCAGCGGCGCTGCCTGTGCTTCCCAACGCACGATCGCTACTTTCCAGCGCGACTGGAAATCCGTGCCACGCGCGTCGAAGTACGCCGCATCGGCCGGATCCACGAGCTTCAACCGCGCCGTCAGCGCTGTCGCGACGATCGCGACATTGCGCGCATCGAGATGCGCATGCGGATTGCCCTGCGGATGCACATCGCCCATCGAACGATCGACGACGGATGGCACCTCCAGCAGTCGCAGGTTCGCGTCTGCCTCGAAGTAACCCGGATTGCCGGGCTGGATGCGCGCGTTGCCCGACTCGCGCAACAGGATCGGCAGCCAGCCGACCTCGAGCTCGGCGCCCGCGGCGACGACCAGCTCGGCGTTGCGCGCCCGCGCCACGAGGCTCGGCTTCGCATCGACGCGATGGACATCCTGGAATGCGCTGGTGGCGGCGTAGACGTCAACCTTGTCGCCGCCCAGTTCGCGCGTCAGCGCAGCCCACTCGGGCGTCGTCGCGAGCACGCGCATCGCGGCTTGTGAAGGCCGCGGCAGCACCAGGAAGGCAGCAAATAACGACAGCATGGTGAAAAGTGAACGTTTCATGTGGACTCCTAGAATTTGTGCGCGCCGTGCGCGCCGATGGCGTAGAGGTATTGCAGCATCAGCTGCCGGTCGCGCAATGATGTGCGCGCATCATCCCAGGCGTACTGCAGGCGCAGCCGCGTGAATTCGCTCGGGTTCCAGTCGAACATTGCGCTGGTGCGGGTAGGTGTTGCCCCCGCGAGCGCACCGAAGTCCGCGAGCGGCAGCAAACCCTGTTGCACGAGTCCTACTGTGACCACGCCGGAGTCGAGCGAATCGAACCGCAACCCAAACCTCCAGCGCGGCAGGAACTGGTACACGCCCTGCACATACCAGCCGGACTGGCGCGCGTGATAGCCGCCAGCGAGTTGCTGCAGCGTGCTGGTGAACGCAAGCTGGCCATCGTCGGTGCGCTGCAGGTACTCACCCTGCAGCTTCAGTGAGCGCAGGTTTCCGTTGCCGTGCGGCGCCCACTTCAGGATGGCGTCGGCGATCCACGTGCGTGAGCGGCCGGTGAATGAATCGACAACCCCTGCGCCGCTCGTGTCGATATCTTCGAAGCCGCGGTCTTCAGCGCGCCGCGACAGCCATGAAACACCGGCGCGCCAGCTCGCGGAATCACCGATGTCGTTGCCGACGTGCAGCAGCAGCGCGCCGCCGTTGACACCGTTGCCCCGAAGCCGCGTGCCCGGGAACTGCTCGCCGTCGCCGGTCTCCGCGCCGAGCTCGATGAACATGTCGGTCGGCGCCAGCCACTTGAGCTGCGCGCCGTCTTGCGCGAGCGCGAGATAACCGCTGCCGAGGCCCTGGAGGCCCACCGAT
>JBEPVS010000201.1:0-4138 GCA_041690875.1 Gammaproteobacteria bacterium | reverse complement strand
CTCCAGAGCCCATCGTTGATCGGCCGTTCGGGGTGCCTGAGCGTTTCCGGGCGGAATTTGCGCCTTCGGCGTCTGCGCTTTCGCGAGAACTCTTCGGACCGATCTTCTTGATGGGGCACAAATCATACCAGCTGCCGCCCTGCCGCCTCTACAATTACCTGCCATGGAGGCCCAACCCCCGCAGCGCACGCGGCATGCGACCGTCGCCGTCGACATCGGCGGCGTACGGGTCGGCGGCAACGCGCCGATCGTCGTGCAGTCGATGACGAACACCGACACGGCCGATGTCGCCGCCACGGTCGCACAGGTGCGCGCGCTGGCCGAAGCCGGCTCGGAGCTGGTGCGCATGACCGTCAACACCGATGAAGCTGCCGCAGCGGTCGCGCCGATCCGCGATGCGCTCGCAGCGGCGAATTGCACGGTGCCGCTGATCGGCGATTTCCACTACAACGGACACAAGTTGCTGCGCGAGCACCCCGAGTGCGCGGAGGCGCTATCGAAGTACCGCATCAATCCCGGCAATGTCGGCCGCGGCTCCAAGCGCGATACCCAGTTCGCAGAGCTGATCGAGCTGGCGTGCCGGCACGAAAAGCCCGTGCGCATCGGCGTCAACTGGGGAAGCCTCGACCAGGAATTGCTGGCGCGCTTGATGGATGCGAATAGCGCGCTGCCCGAACCGCAATCGGCGCAGCTCGTGATGCGCGAAGCGCTGGTGCGATCATGCGTCGACAGCACCGCGCGCGCGATCGAACTCGGGCTTGGGCCCCATCGCATCGTGCTGTCCGCGAAGGTGTCGACCGTGCAGGACCTGATCGCGGTCTACACCGAACTCGCCGCGCGTTCGCGCCAGCCCTTGCACCTCGGCCTCACTGAGGCCGGCATGGGCTCGAAGGGCATCGTCGCATCGAGTGCGGCGCTCGGCGTGCTGCTGCAGCAGGGGATCGGCGACACGATTCGCATTTCGCTGACACCCGAACCAGACGGCGATCGGCGCCGTGAAGTCATCGTCGCCCAGGAACTGCTGCAGACGATGGGGCTGCGCAGTTTCGTGCCACTGGTCACCGCCTGCCCGGGCTGCGGGCGCACGACCAGCACGTATTTCCAGTCGTTGGCGCAGAGCATCCAGCAGCACCTGCGCGATCGCATGCCCGAGTGGCGCCGCACGCACGTGGGCGTGGAACACCTCGCGGTCGCGGTCATGGGCTGCGTCGTCAACGGCCCGGGCGAAAGCAAGTACGCAAACATCGGCATCAGCCTGCCGGGAACGGGCGAGCGCCCCGTCGCGCCGGTGTACGAAGACGGTGCCAAGACCGTGACGCTGAAAGGTGATCACATCGCCGAGGAATTCCAGCAACTGGTCGAGCAATACGTGCGCCGCAGCTATCCGCGCCGCGCGGAGTCGTGATTTAACCGGAGACATGCCATGTCTGAGCTCATTGAAAAACGCTGCAAGCCCTGCGAAGGCGGCACGGCTCCGTTGACGCAGGCCGAAGCGGAAGCGCAGCGCGCAAAGCTGGCGGCGGGCTGGCAACTTGGCAGCGACGGCAAGAGCCTGCTGCGCGAATTCCGCTTCGTCGATTTCTACCGCACGATGAGTTTCGTCAATGCGATCGCGCACATCGCGAACATGGACGATCATCATCCGGATCTCGAAGTCGGCTACAACTATTGCCGTGTGCGCTACAGCACGCACTCGATCGGCGGCCTGTCCGAGAACGACTTCATCTGCGCGGCGAAAATCGACCAGGTTGCCGCGTTCTAGGCGCCATCGATTCAGCTGGTGAGTAGCCAGACTGCATGCCGCCATGCGCCGGGGTCGGTGACGGCGACGAATGCCAGCCCGGCGAGCGCGCCGCTGAAATGCGCGTCGTGGTTGACGCGCCCGATGTTGCGTTTCGCTGCGTACAAGCTGTAGGCGAGATAACCGACCGCAAACACCGGCGCCGGCACCGGGATCGGCACGAACATGATGTACATCGAACCGGTCGGGTAATACACGACCGAGGCGAACAGTACGGCCAGGATTGCGCCCGAAGCGCCGAGCGTCGCGTAGTTGGGATCGCGTCGGTGGCTGAGCCAGGTGCCCGCGTTGGCCACCAGCAATCCGAAAACGTACAAGACCAGGAAGCGCGCCGATCCCATCGCTCGCTCCACCGCGGCGCCGAATGACCAGAGCGTGAAGGCGTTGAAGAACAGGTGCCCGTAGTCCGCGTGCACGAATCCGCTCGTGACAATCGTTTCGTACTGGCGGCGTGGCAGGAACCAATATGGACGGAACAGGCACCGGTCGCGCAAGTCCGGCCAAAAGTTGAGCGCGGCCACGCTGATGGCCCCGATTGCGATCAACAGCGTCGTGGTGATCGACACGCCAGGGCCTAGAACCAGCCGTAGTTGAAGCTGATGCTCATGCGCTCGCCGCCGCTGCGCACCGGCGCTACTTCATGGCGCAACCAGCTCTCGAACAGCACCAACCGTCCCGCTTGCGCCGGCAATGTCTGCCAGGCGCGGTTTGCCGCGCGCGCTCTAGCCTTGCGCGGCGGCGCGGCCATGAATCGCTCGAGGCGCGGATCCTCGAACTTGATGCCGGGGCAACCGGCCGGCGTGCTCACATAGTAGGTGCCGCTGATCGTCGACAGCGGATGCAGATGCAGGCTATGCGTACCGTGGCGACGCATGACATTCACCCAGCAATCGGTCATCACGAGCGCTCGCCCGCGCAAGTCGAAATCGAGCGAACGCGCATACCCGTGCACATGACGGTCGATGCGCCGCGCCAGGTCCGCAAAGGTCGGCGAGACCTCGTGCATGCGGCTGCGCGAGTTGTACGAGGTATAGCCGCCGGTGTAATGCTCCGCCGACCACGCGCGGCCCGCACGATCCTCGAGACGCAACTGCTGGCACTCACGCAACAAGCGGCGATTCAGCGCTGCGGCGCTGCGCCCGAGCGGCGCGGTGTAGACAAAAGTCGGAAACAGCTTGCGCATCGGCATGCGCGAAGCATACCCCGGCGCCCACCTCGTCGTGGCTACGTCCCTGCAGTGTTCCCGGTGTCAGCCGGCCGTCGTGGCTACGTCCCTGCAGTGTTCCCGGTGTCAGCCGGCGCGCGACGCCCACCCGCCAGCTGTTCGAACACCTTCTGCCGATGATAGGCCAGGAATTCGCATTGCCCAGCATGAAAAGCGCCGACGTTGCGCGGCAGCACCACGCCCCAGGACGGCAGCACCGCGGGATTCAGGTGCCGCGCGACCCTGAGGTCACCGTCATCATCGAATGAAATCAGGCCGCGCTCGAATAACTGGTCGAAATGCGGCGAGAGCAGCAGCCCGTTGCAGCCGTCGAGCTTCTCGCTGTCGTTCGAATCACGCCAGGGTTTGATATGCCGCGCGCGCAGGTGTCGCCGGTCGAGGAGGCCGGACAGGCGGCACGATTGTTCATAGCGTTCCACGTTGTCGCGAAATACGCCGAGGCCACGGCGCGCAGCGAGCAACCGCTTGCGCATCGTGGCATCCAGTCCAAGTCGCGCGCGCAGCGCGTGTTCGGCAACTTCGTCGGCACGCTCGGCGCTGCGCAAGGTCGGCGCCATCAGCAACAGTTCCTGTTCCTGCCCTCCGAGCAGTTCGCGCAGGAGCGAAGCCATGCGCTCATCGATGCGCGCGAGGCTGACCGCGGGGTTCGCGTCGCCCGATGCCCGGAGCGGCGAATGTCGCGCCGGCAAGAATCCCTTGAATGCCGAAGTGTGGTCTTTGGCACGCAGCGGTTGCAGCAGTTCCTCGAAGTGCACCGGCAATCGCCACCCCTGTGCGCCGCGGCGCGCCCTACGGCCAGAGCCGGAGCTCGGCCTGCCTGCCGCAAAGGCAGCGCCCGCGACGAGCCCGAGCATCGTGATGCGGCCACCGCTGTGCACGTATACGACTTCCCCGGGCTGCGCAGACTCGAGCTGCGGCTCATCGGACCACAGGTAGCCGGCGTCGAGTTCGTGACGCCGTGACTGCGACAGGTTGACCCACCAGGCCACACGCACTCCTTCAGGCGGCGGGGCCGCCACTAGGGCCTGTTCGCGCTTAGGACGTCGATGCGGCCGTGCTCGAGATTGTACAGGGCAACGCGCGACGACCGAAGTGTGCTCATTGCACATGAG
>JBEPVS010000200.1:0-4191 GCA_041690875.1 Gammaproteobacteria bacterium | reverse complement strand
TGCCGTTGCCGCGCACCGGGCCGTCGAGCCGCTGCAGGTTGCAGTTGATGACGAATACGAGGTTGTCGAGTTTCTCGCGCACCGGCATCGTCAGCGCGCCCATCGATTCGGGCTCGTCCATCTCGCCGTCGCCGCAGAACGCCCACACCTTCTGGTCGGAGGGCTTCAACAGGCCACGATGCTCGAGGTAACGCGTGAAGCGCGCCTGGTAGATCGCCATCATCGGCCCCAGGCCCATCGACACTGTCGGAAACTGCCAGAAATCAGGCATCAACCACGGGTGCGGATAGGAACTTAAGCCCCCGCCGTCGACTTCCTGCCGGAATCGGCGCAGCTGGTCTTCGCCGAGGCGCCCTTCCAGGTAGGCGCGCGCATAGATGCCGGGCGAGGAATGTCCCTGCATGAACACGAGATCACCCGGATGATCGTCGGTCGGGCCGCGCCAGAAATGATTGAAGCCGACTTCATACAGTGTCGCCGACGAGGCGTAGCTCGCGATGTGGCCGCCGTACTCCGTAGACTTGCGATTCGCCGCGACGACCATCGCCATTGCGTTCCAGCGGATCCACGCTTCGATCCGTCGCTCGAGTTCGCGGTTGCCGGGATAAGGCGGTTCCTTGCCGACAGCGATCGTGTTCACGTAGGCCGTGTTCGGACTGTAGGGCAGGTAGGCACCCGCACGTCGCGCGTGCTCGACCATGCGGTCGATGAGGAAATGCGCGCGCTCAGGCCCCTCGGCTTTCAGTACCGAATCGATCGATTCGAGCCACTCGCGCGTTTCAACCGGATCGAGATCGGCAGATTCTGTAGACTCGGTCATGTAAGTATTATACGAACATGCAAGAGCTGACGATACGCCGCCCGGACGACTGGCACCTGCACCTGCGCGACGGCGCGGTGCTTGCCGCGGTGCTGCCGTTCACGGCGCAGCGCTTCGGGCGTGCGGTCGTCATGCCCAATCTCACACCGCCCGTCACGACCACCGCTTCCGCGCTCGCCTACCGCGAGCGCATCCGCGCCGCAGTGCCCGTGGGACTGGAATTCACGCCGTTGATGACGCTGTATTTGACCGACGCAACGCCGGCCGAGGAAATCGACCGCGCTGCAACGATCGGCGCGGTCATCGGCTGCAAGCTCTACCCTGCCGGCGCGACGACGCACTCAGCAGCGGGCGTCACCGACGTGCGCCGGCTCGATGCCGTGCTGGAGCGCATGGCCGAACGCGCTCTGGTCCTGCAGGTGCATGGCGAGGTCACCGATCCTGCCGTCGACGTTTTCGATCGCGAAGCCCGGTTTATTGATCGGGTGCTGGCCCCGCTCATCGAACGCCACTCCGCGCTACGTGTCGTGTTCGAGCACGTGACCACGCGCGCCGCCGTGGATTTCGTGCGCACTGCTCGACCGGGCGTGGGCGCCACGGTTACGCCGCACCATCTGCTACTCAATCGCAACGCACTGTTTCAGGGCGGCCTCCGTCCGCACCTGTACTGCCTGCCGGTGCTGAAGCGCGAGTCTGACCGCGAAGCGCTGCGGGAGGCGATCTCGCGCGGCGAACCGCGTTTCTTCCTCGGCACGGACAGCGCGCCGCACGCGCGAAATCTGAAGGAAGCCGCCAGCGGCTGCGCCGGCATTTTTTCGGCGCACGCGGGCATCGAGTTGTATGCCGAAGTGTTCGAGCAGCTGGGCGCGCTGGATCGTCTTGAGGATTTCGCCGCACACTTCGGCGCGGATTTCTATCGTCTGCCGCGCAATGTCGGCACCCTGACGCTGGAGCGCCGAGCGTGGTCGCCGCCGGCGGCCTATGCGCTGAACCCAGGGGAACTGGTGCCGCTGCGCGCCGGCGAGAGCGTCGCCTGGGCGGTGCGCACGTGATGAACGATGCGCCCGAGCGCCGCATGGCGCGACGCTTCCGCGGCTTCCTGCCCGTCGTCGTCGATGTGGAGACGGGTGGATTCAACAGCGCGCGCGATGCGTTGCTGCAGATCGCCGCCGTCATGATCGAACTCGACGACGGTGGCCGGCTGGTGCGCGGTCCCACGCACAGCTACCACGTCAAACCCTTCGAAGGCGCCAACATCGAGGCGGCCTCGCTCCAGGTCAACAAGATTGATCCCTGGCATCCGTTGCGTCCCGCGATCGATGAGCGCGAAGCGCTGCAGCGCGTCTTCAAGGAAGTGCGCGCCGGCATGCAGCGCGCCTTCTGCAAGCGCGCGATCCTCGTAGGTCACAACGCGTGGTTCGATCTCGCCTTCGTCAACGCCGCGCTGGCGCGCACCAATGTGAAGCGCAGTCCCTTTCATCCGTTCTCAAGCTTCGACACGGCCACGCTGGCGGGCGCCGCACTCGGACAAACCGTGCTGGCGAAAGCGGCAACGATTGCGGGCCTCGGATGGGATACAGCATCGGCGCATTCAGCAAGCTATGACGCCGAGCGCACCGCCGAGCTGTTCTGCTCGATCTGCAACCAGCTGTCGGGAAGCTTCCAGTGGGCCGAGAATCGCGCCCGTGAACTCGGCTGGCACGAGCCCACCGGCAACGCCATCGAACAGAATTCCGAAACGGATCCCGGGCCGCAGGGCAGCCCCGAGGCCTGAAAAAATCAGGCGCTCGCAGCAAGCATTGCGCCTGCTTCCGTCATCAGCTGCTTCAATTCGCCGCTCCGGTACATTTCCATCGCGATGTCACAACCGCCGACGAGCTCGCCTTTCACGTACAGTTGCGGATAGGTCGGCCAGTTCGAGCGCTTCTTCAGCGCCTCGCGCATCTCTGAATCATCGAAGATGTTGACGCTGTGGAATTTCGCGCCGAGCTTGCGCAATGCACCGGCGGTCTGCGCCGAGAATCCGCACTGGGGAAAATCCGGCGTGCCCTTCATGAACAGCACGACCGGCGCGCTGTTGAGTTCCTGGTCAATTCGCTCGCTGATATCCATGCCTAGTTCACCTCGAGTTGGTTGTTCACTGCGGTCACGCCGGCCACGCTCCTCACGGCGCGTTCGGCGGCCACGCGTTGCGCGGCGCTGGCGACTTTGCCGCGCAGCGTCACGGTGCCACCGGTCGCGCTGACCGTGACCGGCGCTTGGCGGAACTGCGCGTCGGCTCCCAGACGCGCGCGCACCGCGGAAGCCAGCGCCGCATCGGACGGTGCCTGGCTACGGGCACGGGAATCGGAAGCCGTGCCGCTGTTGGGCGCGTTGCCGATCACCGCGGCCACGCATCCGCCCAGCAGCAGCGCCGCCGCGACATTCATCAGTGCCAGGGCCCTAGCCTTCATCATGCCTCTCCCGCGCTACCAACGTTGAATTATGGGGGTCGCTGCCCTATTCTTCAAACGCAGCAGGCCCACGCCTACGCTTTGCAGAACAACGACATAACGTCATAACGAGGCATTCGACATGAATCCACTGAATTCCGTGCGCGGCGCCATCATCACTGGAGTCATCGTTGCGGCGGTCATTACGGTCGCGATACCGCAAAGCGCATTCAACGAGATGGGGCTGATCCGCTGGCTGCACATCCTGTCTGGCGTCATGTGGATCGGCCTGCTGTGGTATTTCAACATCGTGCAGGTGCCCGCACTCGGCGCGGCGGCTGCCGACAAGGGTGGCCCGGGCGGCGCCGGCATCTCCAAGTACATCGCCCCGCGCGCGCTGCTGTGGTTCCGCTGGTCGGCCCTGGCCACCTGGCTAACGGGTGCTGCGTACCTCATGCGCGGCGCGAATTTCGTCAACGCGTTCACGTTCGGCCATTTCGGCGAAGACATCTACGGCCTCGTCATCGGCACCGGCGCGTGGCTGGGGACGATCATGCTGTTCAACGTGTGGGTGCTGATCAACCCGAACCAGATGAAGGTACTCGGCTTCAAGCCGGCCACCGATGAAGAAAAGGTGCGTGCGCGCCGCGTGGCCCTGCTCGCCTCGCGCACCAATTTCGTGCTGTCGATCCCGCTGCTGATGTGCATGGCGGGCGCGACGCACGGATTGCCGTACTGATTTCGGCTCCTCCCAAAGGCTGACTTGGTCGCGCGGCTACCTGAGGACCTGCCCGAGCAGGTGTCCCGCGCCCTGCGCGAGGACATCGGATCGGGCGATGTCACCGCGCAACTCATCGCCTCCGCGACACGCGCTCGGGCTCGCGTGTTGTGCCGCGAGCAGGCCGTCATCTGCGGCACCGCCTGGTCTGTCTCTTATAC
>JBEPVS010000199.1:0-4194 GCA_041690875.1 Gammaproteobacteria bacterium | reverse complement strand
GCGCAACACCAGCGGCGTGCGCAGGATTCGCGATGGCTCCAGCAACTGCTCGCGCCGCAGCCAGTGCGCGGCGATGACCGGCCGATCGAGCTTGCGCGAGGGATCATGCGCGCTGACACGGCCGGTGAACGCGAAGCGCAGCGAACTGCGTTCACGCTTGGGCGAGCGCCAGGTATAGATGCCCAATAGCCACTCGGGTTCAAAATTCCAGGCCGTTTCCTCGAGCGTCTCGCGCGCGACAGCGGCCAGCAGGGACTCGCCGTCCTCGACGTGGCCGGCGGGCTGGTTGAAGACACGCTGGCCGCGAATTCTCTCTTCGACGATCAGGAATCGGTCGGCGTCTGCAACGATCGCGGCGACCGTGATGTCCGGCTTCCAGCTCATGGAGGGGGAGTATATCCGGCGCTCGATCGCGCCACCGCAACGGGAGTTGATTGCGGCGCGCCGATTGCGCGGGCCCAAGCGCTACTGCATGCGCGCAGCGCGACGATGATGCTGGTCGTGGCTGGCGAGCCAGGCCGCGTCGAATTCCTGCAAATACTGGCGCGCGACCGGTGGGCTGTTGATGGCTGCGATGCCATCCCACCGGTCTGAACGCATGCGGTAGACGATGCCGCGATCGTCCGAAATGCAGTACGAAGCAGTCAGGTGATGGAACTGCGGCACCAGGATGCGCAATTCAAGGTAGCTGGTGAGCCGCCGCGCCATCGACATGAAGCGGCTGCCCGAGCCGGTGTGCCGCGTGTGATCGCGCAGCAGCACGCGCACTTTTGCGAAACTGTGGCTGAGCACGAAGCGCTTGATGACCTCGATGACTTTCGGATCATCGTAGAGCTGCGGTTCGAGATCCGGCGTGAAGATGGAAATCAGGCGCTGGCCGGTCGCGATCACCGCGGCGGTCGTCTGGCGCACGTCCGCGACGTTTGTGAGCACCTGCAGTTCGTCTGCAGCTGGCATCGGCATCGCGAGGATCACCGGCTGGGCGGGACGTTCCGCAGCGGCTAGGCTCTCGAGCCAGGCTTCCGTCGTCGAGCGCTGCTTGTCGGACTGGGACACGCCGTTTGCCTTAATTCACCGCGGATGGACTTCAGGCATGGTAAGAAGCGGCCGCGCCGGCGCGAGCCGACCCGATCACGCTCCGCAGCAGCGGCAATGTGACGGAGGCCACAGTTCGGCCGGGCAGGGTTGGCAGTTGAGGCCCACGCACGCCGTCGGCGCGCGCAGCCTTCACTCCGGCAGGGCGAGTGCCAGCTCGGCGGCGAGGCCGAGATAGTCGGCGGGACGAAGCGCCGCGAGCCGCAAGCGCGCATCGGCGGGCAACGGCAATGTGGCGATGAATGCACGCACGGCGGCCTCATCGATCGCCGCACCGCGCGTAAAGTTCTTCAGCAGTTCGTAACCGTCGGGCACGCCGTGCGCGCGCAACACGGTCTGGATGGCTTCACCGAGCACCTCCCAGGCCTTCTCCAGGTCGCGCGCGCACGTTTCCGCGTCCGCGCTCAACTTGCCGAGCCCGGCCTGCAGCGCACGCCACGCGATCAGCGTGTGCGCATGTGCGACGCCGACATTGCGCAGCACGGTCGAGTCACTCAGGTCGCGCTGCCAGCGAGAAACCGGCAGCTTGTCGGCAAAGTGCCGCCACAAGGCGTTGGCAACGCCGAGATTACCCTCGGCATTCTCAAAATCGATCGGATTGATCTTGTGCGGCATCGTCGATGAGCCGACTTCGCCGGCGACGGCGCGCTGTCGAAGATAGCCGAGCGAGATGTATCCCCAGGTGTCGCGGCACAAGTCGAGCAGGATGACGTTGATCGCCGCGCAGGCGTCGGCGTATTCACCGATGAAGTCGTGCGGCTCGATTTGCGTCGTGTACGCATTCCACGCGAGCTGCTGGCCAGTCACGAAGCGCTCGCCGATTCCGCGCCAATCGGCCGCAGGAACGGCGGCCACGTGTGCGTTGTAGTTGCCGACCGCGCCGTTCCACTTGCCGAGGATAGGCACTGCCGCCAGGCGCGCATGTGCGCGCTGCAATCGCGCCGCGAAGTTGGCGTATTCCTTGCCAAGCGTCGTCGGGCTCGCGCTTTGGCCATGCGTGCGCGAGAGCATCGCAACGCGCGCGTGCTCGCGCGCGAATGCGCGGAGCCCCTCGATGATCCGTGCGAGTCCGGGCAGCAGCACGCGTGTGCGCGCCTCGAGGAGCAGGCGTGCGTAGCTGAGGTTGTTGATGTCTTCCGAAGTGCAACCAAAGTGCACCAGCTCGAGCGTGGCCAGGGCCGCGCCGGCCTGCTTGAGTTCCTCGCGCACGAAATACTCGACCGCCTTCACGTCGTGCTTGATGCGCGCTTCGATTTCCTTGACGCTGGCTGCGGCTTGGGCACCGGGATCTTTCGCGAGCGCCGCGGCGCGCGCCGCCACCGCCGGCGGCAACACCGCGCCGGCCAACTGGGGCACGGACTTCGCGAGTTCGAGGAGCCAAAGGGCCTCGACGCAAATTCGTTCGCGGATCAGGCCGGCTTCGCCGAACAATGCTCGGAGTGGTTCAGCCGCCGCGGCGTATCGCCCGTCTACAGGTGAAATGGCCGACAGGCGGGTTTGGTCCATGCAGCAGTCAACGCGCGAGGTTAGAATCCGCATTGTAGCGCGTTTTTGCCGCTGACCTCGCGCTTCGGGAGTGCCATGGGTTCGAATGATTTCAGGCTGGAGCGCGACAGCATGGGCGAACTCAAGGTGCCCGCCGATGCGTTGTGGGGCGCGCAGACGCAGCGCGCCGTCAACAATTTTCCCATCAGCGGCCGCACGCTGCCGCGCGCTTTCATCCGCGCTCTCGCCCTGATCAAGCAAGCGGCGGCGCAGGCCAATGCAGAACTCGGTCTGCTCGAGCCGAGACTCGCGCAGGCGATCGGCGCGGCGGCTGCGGATGTAGCCAGTGGCGCGCACGATGCGCAATTCCCGATCGATGTCTTCCAGACCGGCTCGGGCACCAGCAGCAACATGAACGCGAACGAGGTGATTGCAAGACTCGCGGGGCGCAGCGTGCCGGGCGTGCATCCGAACGATCACGTCAACATGGGCCAGAGCAGCAATGATGCGATCCCGACGGCGATTCACGTGAGCGCCGCATTGCTGGCCCGCGAGACGTTGTTGCCGGCGTTGGAACATCTCGCGGCGACGCTCGCCAAACGGGAAAAGGAAACCGCCGGCATCGTCAAGACCGGCCGTACGCACCTGATGGATGCAATGCCAGTGACGCTGGCGCAGGAACTCTCCGGCTGGCGAACGCAGATCGAAAACGGCGCGGCCCGTGTGCGCGCCGTCGACGCGCGGCTCCTGTGCCTAGCGCAAGGCGGTACCGCAGTGGGCACGGGCATCAATGCCGATCCGCGCTTCGGTGCAAAGTTTTGCGAGACGCTCGCGAAACTGACTGGCGTTGCCTTCCAGCCGAACCGGAATTACTTCGAGTCGCTCTCGGCGCAGGATGCGGCGGTGGAACTGTCCGGGCAACTCAAGGTCATCGCCGTCAGCGTGATGAAGATTGCCAATGACCTGCGCTGGATGAACAGTGGCCCGCTCGCGGGCCTCGGCGAGATCGCGCTGCCCGCATTGCAGCCCGGCAGCAGCATCATGCCCGGCAAGGTGAACCCGGTGATTCCGGAAGCAGTGACGATGGTCGCGGCGGAAGTCATCGGCAACGATGCCGCGATTACTGTCGCGGGCCAGTCCGGAAATTTCCAGCTCAACGTGATGCTGCCGTTGATCGCATGGAACCTGCTCGAGAGCATCCGCCTGCTGGCAAATGTCGTGCGATTACTGGCTGACGATGCGATCGCGGGGTTCGCCGTGAATCACGCGCGCCTCGCCGAAGCGCTCGAACGCAATCCGATCCTTGTGACGGCGCTGAATCCGGTCATCGGCTATGAGAAGGGAGCTGCGATTGCCAAGCGCGCCTATGCCGAAGGGAGACCCATCCGCGAAGTCGCTGCTGAAGAGACCCAATTGTCCTCGACCGAACTGGCGAAGCTGCTCGATCCGGCCGATCTCGCGCGGGGCGGCATCAAGGGTGGCACCGGCGGCGGCGGCTGATGCACCCCCCCGCGTGAGTTAGCAGCCGAGAGAAAGGTTGGCCCGGTTGCGCCCCGCCTTGCTTGCCGCACCCGATCACGAACCGGCCCGCGGGCAAATGGCGGGCCGCCCGCG
>JBEPVS010000198.1:0-4216 GCA_041690875.1 Gammaproteobacteria bacterium | reverse complement strand
GCAAGTTACTGATACGCGTGTGGATTGCGTTGCCAAAAAAGGCCGCGCTTTATACCATGATCTACACCGCAGGAACAACGCTTTAAGGAGCCTAAGTCCGCCTCATGCTCCGCTCTACCCGAGTATCCATCAAGACGGCCGAGGAACAGGCCAAATTGCGCGTTTCCGGGCGCCTGGCGGCCGATGTGCTGGACATGATCGCCGAGCACGTGGTCCCGGGCGTAACCACCGACACGCTCGACCGCCTATGCAATGAATTCATTGTCCAGCAGCAGCAGACGATCCCGGCCAATGTCGGCTACCGCGGCTTTCCGAAGACGGTCTGCACCTCGCCCAACCATGTGGTCTGCCATGGCATTCCGAACGACCGGGTGTTGAAAAGCGGCGATATCCTGAACATCGATGTCGCCATCATCAAGGATGGCTACCACGGCGACACCAGCCGCATGTACTTTGTCGGCAAGCCGCCGGTGCAGGCGCAGCGGCTGACCGAGATTTGCCGCGCGGCGATGTGGAAGGCGATCGACCTGGTCCGTCCCGGCGCGCACCTCGGCGACATTGGACATGCGATCCAGCAACACACCGAGCAGGCCGGATATTCCGTCGTGCGCGAGTATTGCGGCCACGGCATTGGCCGCGTGTATCACGAGGATCCGCAGATCCTGCACTACGGCGACGCCGGTACTGGCATGGAACTCGTGCCCGGCATGGTGTTCACGATCGAGCCGATGATCAACGCCGGCAATCGCCACACGCGCGTGCTGCCCGATGGCTGGACTGTCGTCACGAAAGACCACTCGCTGTCGGCGCAGTGGGAACACATGGTGCTGGTGACGCCGACGGGCCACGACGTGCTGACGCTCGGCGCCGCCGAACGCAGCGCCGCATGATCGCCGACCCCGCCGCACTCGACGACTCCACTCCCTCGGCACCCGCGAGCATCGATTGGCCGTTACTCGAGCGGCTCCCTTCGTTGCTGGCTGCGGAGAATTGTTCCCCCGAAGTGTGCCGGCAATTGCTGCAGCAGAGTCAGCAGGAACTGCAACAGCGCTTTCGCGATGACGAACCGGTCGAAGCGCTGGTGCGCGCACGCGCCGCCTTCATCGATCGCCTGCTGAGCAGTCTCTGGCCGCAACGCCTCGGCGCGGAGCTGTCTGGAAAAGTCACGCTCGCGGCGGTCGGCGGCTACGGTCGCGGCGAGCTCCATCCCTGCTCCGATGTCGATCTGCTGGTGCTGACGCCCGAGCCTCTCACGGGGCCCGATCGCGAACCCATCGAGAAACTCGTTTCCTTCCTGTGGGACATCGGCCTCGAGGTCGGTCACAGCGTGCGTACTGTGACCGAATGCGCCGAGGAAAGCATCGCCGACGTCGGCGTCATGACGACTCTCCTCGAAGCGCGCGCGCTGGTCGGCAACGCCACGCTGCTGCCGGCGATGCGCGCGGCGCTCGCGCCGGACCGCGTCTGGCCAGTGCGCGATTACTTCGCCGCGAAGGTGCGCGAGCAGCAGGAGCGGCATCTCAAGGCCAACGACACAGCCTACAACCTCGAGCCGAACGTCAAGACGGCCCCCGGAGGTTTGCGCGACATCCAGACGATCGCCTGGGTCGCGAAGCGCCACTTCGGCGCCGAATCGCTCGACGAGCTGGCGACGCACGGTTTTCTTACGGCGTCCGAACTACGCCGCCTCAAACAGGCGCAGACCTTCCTGTGGAAGGTGCGTTTCGGCCTGCACGTGCTCACCGGCCGCCACGAAGACCGTCTGCTGTTCGATCATCAGATCAGGCTGGCGCAGAGTTTCGGCTACGAGGATGGCACCTACACGCTCGCGGTCGAGCAGCTCATGCAGCGCTACTACCGCACTGCGATGGACGTGCAGCTGCTGAACGAGCTGCTGCTGCAGCTGTTCCGCGAAGCGATCCTCACCGACGACACGCCGCCGAAACCACTGACGCCGCAGTTCCAGGTGCGCGACGGATCGCTCGAAGCCGTCAACGAAGACCTGTTTGCGCGGCAGCCCTCGGCGCTGCTCGAGCTGTTCGTGCTGCTGCAGCAGCACCCGCAATTGCGCGGCGTGCGCGCCGGCACGATCCGCGCGGTTGGCCGCAACCTGTGGCTGATCGATGAGGAATTCCGGCAGAACCCGCGCAATCACCGCCTGTTCCTCGAGATCCTGCGCGCGCCGCGCGGCGTCACGCACGAATTGCGCCGCATGAACAACTACGGCGTGCTCGGCCGCTACATTCCCGCCTTCGGCCGCATCGTCGGCCGCATGCAGTACGACCTGTTCCACGCCTACACGGTCGACGCGCACACGCTGTTCGTGGTCAGCAATGCGCGGCGCCTGGCGATTCCGGATTTCAACCAGGAGCTGCCGCTGGTCTCGCCGATCATGCAGACCTTGCCGAAGCAGGAACTGGTCTACCTGGGCGCACTGTTTCACGACATTGCCAAGGGTCGCGGCGGCGATCACTCCGACCTGGGCGCGGTCGATGCCGAGGCCTTCTGCCTCGAGCAGGGCCTGTCGCGTTACGACGCGCGCCTGGTCGCGTGGCTGGTGAAATCACACCTGTTGCTGTCAATGACCGCGCAGAAGTTCGACATCGGCGACCCACAGGTCATCAACGACTTCGCACGCAAGGTGGGCGATGAGGCGCACCTCGATTACCTCTACGTGCTGACCTGCGCGGATGTGCGTGGCACGAATCCGAAACTGTGGAATTCGTGGAAGGCCTCGCTGTTCCACGACCTGTACGAAAAGGCGCGCCGCGCGCTGCGCCGCGGGCTCGAGACGCCGGTCGACAAGGATGAACTGGTGCGCGAGAACCAGGACGGCGCCCGCTCATTGCTCACGCCCGCCGGCTTCACGACGGATGCGATCGACGCCGCGTGGCGCATTCTTCCCGAGGCTTATTTCCTCCGCTACACGCCGGCCGAGATCGCGCACCACACGCGCGTGCTCGCGAGCCCCGATGCCAGCGGCGAACTGGAGCGCGTCGCGCTGGAGACGCAGAGCGGGAGCGGTACCACATCGGTGCTGATCTACGCACCGCATCGGCGCCACAGCTTCGCGCGCGCCACCGCGGTACTCGACCAGCTCGGGCTCAACATCGTCGACGCGCGCATCACGCCGGTCGACAACGATTATTCGCTCGACACATACCACGTGCTCGAGGAAGACGGCACGTTGATCAGCGATGCCGAGCGCATCACCGAGATCGAACAGTCGCTGTGGGCATCGCTCCGCAGATCGCGCGATGCGCCGCCGGCCGTGTCGCGCCGCTCGCCGCGGCAGCTGCGCGTGTTTCGTACTCCCACACAGATCTCGATCAACGTCGATGAACGCAACGCGCGTACGGTACTGGAACTCATCGCCGGCGACCGGCCCGGCCTGCTCTGCGATGTCGGCAAGGTGCTCTGGGAAGAGAACATCGAGCTGCACGCCGCCAAGATCGGCACGATGGGCGAGCGCGCCGAGGACGTGTTCTACGTCACCGATCGCGAGCGCCGCCCGCTCGATGAGGCCGCGGCGGAGCGCTTGCGGGCGCGGATCACCGAGGCGCTGAGCCCGGGCGCGGCCAGCTAGCCGCCGGCCGCTGGACTTGCGCATGCGTCCCCGGCACGATGCGCCGTCGCCTGAACCAGACCGGACACCCGTGAACACGCAGCAGCTGCGCCCGATCATCGAAGCCGCGTTCGAGCGCCGCCAGTCGCTTGACGAAGCGAACGTCGATGCTGCGACGGCCGCGGCCATCGAGGAAACGATCGCCCTGCTCGATCGAGGCGAGGCGCGCGTCGCCGAACCCGCCGGCGGCGCCTGGCAGGTCAATGAATGGCTCAAGAAGGCAGTGCTGCTGTATTTCCGCACGCATGACAATGTCGTGCACGAGGCGGGATACACGCGCTTCTATGACAAGGTGCCACTGAAATACGCCGGCATGAGCGCGGCGGAACTCGGCGCCGGCGGCGTGCGCGTCGTACCCCATGCGATCGTGCGACGCGGCGCCTTCGTCGCAGCGAACACCGTGCTGATGCCCAGCTACATCAACATCGGCGCCTACGTCGATTCAGGCACGATGGTGGATACGTGGGCCACCGTGGGTTCTTGTGTGCAGATCGGGAAAAACGTGCATCTTTCGGGCGGCGCCGGGATCGGCGGCGTGCTTGAACCGCTCCAGGCAAGTCCCACGATCATCGAGGATGACTGCTTCATCGG
>JBEPVS010000197.1:0-4236 GCA_041690875.1 Gammaproteobacteria bacterium | reverse complement strand
ACGACATCAAGCGCGTCGTCGCCTACTCGACGCTCTCGCAGCTCGGCTACATGACCGTGGCGCTTGGCGCATCGGCATACAGCTTAGCGATCTTCCACCTGATGACGCATGCGTTCTTCAAGGCGCTGCTGTTCCTCGCGGCGGGCGCCGTCATCATCGCGATGCATCACGAGCAGGACATGCGCAAGATGGGCGGGCTCCGCACGCGCATGCCGGTAACGTACTGGACCTGCCTTATCGGCGCGCTGGCGCTGATCGGCACGCCGTTCTTCTCCGGGTTCTACTCAAAGGATGCGCTGATCGAGGCGGTGCACGCCTCGCACCGCTGGGGCTCCGGATACGCGTATTTCTGCGTCACTGCCGGCGTGTTCGTCACGGCGTTCTACACCTTCCGCTTGATCTTCATGACCTTCCATGGCCCCTCGCGCCTCGACCATCACGCCGAGGAGCACTTTCACGATGTGGGTTGGGACATGAAAGGGCCGCTCGTGGCGCTCGCCATTCCATCCCTGCTGATCGGATTCTTCACGATCCAACCCGTGCTGTTCGGTGGCTATTTCGGCGACGCGATCCGCGTGCTCCAGGCGAACGATGTCGTCGCCGAACTTGGCCGCGAGTTCCATGGTGCCATGGCGTTTGCGCTGCACGCGGTCGTGAGCCTTCCGCTCTGGCTCGCGGCGGCGGGCGTCTTAAGCGCCTGGTATTTCGTGCTCAAGCGCCCGGACCTGGCCGACGCCGCGCAGCGACGCTTCAGCTGGCTCTACAAGCTGCTCGTCAACAAGTATTACTTCGACTGGGTCAACGAGAACGTGATCGCACGCGCGACGCGGGGCTTAAGCCTCGTGCTGTGGCGTGGCGGCGACCAGGCGGTCATCGACGGCGCGATCGTCAATGGCTCGGCCGGGGCGGTGGGTTGGATAGCTGGCCGCGTGCGTTGGATCCAGAGCGGCTTCCTGTACTCGTACGCGTTCTGGATGATCGTCGGCCTGGTGCTGATCCTCGGCTGGCTGCTGGTCCGGGTCTGAGGGCGCTGAAGTCATGCTGCACGGACTCGATGTTCTCTCTTTGCTGACCTGGCTGCCGATCGGCGGCGGCATTCTCCTGCTGGCCATCGGCGACGATCGTGCGCGCATCGCGCGCTGGGTGGCGCTCCTCGTCTCGCTGGCGACGCTCGCACTCTGCATACCGCTGTGGCTCGAGTTCGACACTACGACCGCCGCGTTCCAGTTCGTCGAGCGCATGCCCTGGATCAGCCAGCTGCACGCCGACTACGCACTCGGCGTCGATGGCATCTCGCTGCCGCTGGTCGTGCTGACCGCGTTCATGACGGTGCCGGTGATCATCGCGGGCTGGAGCGTGGTCGAAAAGCGCCCGGCGCAGTACTACGCCGCGTTCCTGATACTCGAAGGATTGATGATCGGCGTGTTCTGCGCGCTCGATGCACTGATGTTCTATTTCTTCTGGGAAGCGATGCTGATCCCGATGTTCCTGATCATTGGCATCTGGGGCGGCCCGCGCCGCGTGTACGCGACGCTGAAGTTCTTCCTCTACACGTTCCTGGGCTCCGTGCTGATGCTGGTGGCGTTGATCTACCTGTACCTGAAGGCGGGCGATTACTCGATCGCGGGATTCCAGTCGCTCCCGCTGTCGCTCATCGAGCAGCGCTACATATTCATCGCCTTCCTGGTCGCGTTCGCTGTCAAGGTGCCGATGTGGCCGGTGCACACCTGGCTCCCGGATGCGCACGTCGAGGCGCCCACCGGCGGCTCGGTGATCCTCGCCGCCATCATGTTGAAGATGGGCGGATACGGATTGCTCCGGTTCAGCCTGCCGATCACGCCGGATGCCAGCCGTGAGCTCAGCTGGTTGGTTATCACCCTCTCACTGATTGCTGTCGTCTACATCGGATTCGTCGCGCTGATGCAAAGCGACATGAAGAAGCTCATTGCCTATTCATCGGTCGCGCACATGGGTTTCGTCACGCTGGGTGCGTTCCTTGCGTTCGACATCCAGGGAGCGACCGGCGCGCTGCGTGGCGCGGCCAACGGTCTCGATGGTGCGATGATCCAGATGATCTCGCACGGACTGATCTCGGGCGCGCTGTTCCTGTGCATCGGCGTCATGTACGACCGCCTGCACAGCCGCGAGATCAGCGCATACGGCGGCGTAATCAATGTGATGCCGAAGTTCGGTGCGTTCATGGTGCTGTTCGCGCTCGCCAATTCCGGTTTGCCGGGCACGTCGGGTTTCGTGGGCGAGTTCCTCGTGATCCTCGCGGCTTTCAAGGCCAACTTCTGGTACGCGGTGCTCGCGGCGACCACGCTGATACTCGGTGCCGCGTACACGCTCTGGCTCGTCAAGCGTGTGATCTTCGGCCCCGTCGCCAACGATCATGTTGCCGCCATGCAGGATCTCAATCCACGAGAGTTCCTGGTACTGGCGATGCTGGCCACCGCGGTCCTCGCAGTAGGTCTATGGCCCGCGCCACTCGTTCAGGCGATGGAACAGTCCGTGCAACACTTGCTGCAGCAGCTCGCGGTCAGCAAGATTCCGGTGGCCTGACGCATGAATGAATCTGCCATGACACTGGTATCGCTCCGGCCCGCCATCGCCGAGATCTCGCTTGGGGTCGCGATCTGCTTCGTGCTGCTCGTCGACGTTTTCGCCGGTGCCGCGCGCCGTTATCTCACGCCGCTCCTGACGCTCGTCGCGCTCGCGCTGTGCGCCTGGCTCACCGTCACGGTCGGCGCGGTGCAGGAGCGTACCGTGCTGTTCGATGGGCTCTTTGTGGCCGATCGGCTCGCAGTATTTCTGAAACTCGCCGCCTTCCTGAGCATGGGCCTCGTGCTGTTCTACTCGCAGCCCTACCTCGATCGCCGCGGCATACACGGCGGTGAGTACCAGGTGCTCGCGCTGACGGCGCTGCTGGGCATCTGCGTGCTGATTTCCGCGAACAGCCTGCTCACGGTGTACCTCGGCGTCGAACTGCTGTCGCTCTCGCTCTATGCGCTGGTGGCTTTCGATCGCGACTCCGGCATCGCGGCGGAGGCGGCGATCAAGTACTTCGTACTCGGCGCGATCGCCTCCGGCACGCTGCTCTACGGCATGTCGATGCTCTACGGTCTCACCGGTACGCTCGATCTCGACAAGATCGCGACGGTGAGTGCCGGGCACGGCGCGGGTTTTGTCATCGCGGTGACGTTCATCGTAGTCGCGGTCGCGTTCAAGTTCGGCGCGGTGCCATTCCACATGTGGGTTCCCGACGTGTACAGCGGCGCGCCGGTGAGCGTGGCGCTGCTGGTCTCCACGGTGCCGAAGCTGGCCTCGTTCGCGTTGGTCGTGCGCATGCTCGTGTACGGGCTCGGGGCTGATCCCGCGTTATGGGTGCAGATCCTGACGACGCTCGCGGTGCTCTCGCTCATCGCCGGCAATTTCATTGCGATTGCGCAAACGAACATCCGACGCATGCTCGCGTATTCGGCGATCGCAAACGTCGGTTTCATCCTGCTCGGCTTTATCGGCGCCGACGCCGGCGGATACCGCGCCGCGCTCGCCTATACGCTGGTGTACGTGCTGACGACGCTGGGATCCTTCGCCGTCGTGCTGCTCGCCGCACGCGACGATGGCGAAGCCGAAGCGATCGACGACTTCAAGGGCCTGGGCACACGCGACCCGTTGCTCGCCGTGCTGATGCTCGCGCTGATGTTCTCGACGGCCGGCGTTCCGCCGTTTGCCGGCTTCTGGGCCAAGCTCTGGATCATTCAGTCGCTGTTGCACACGCATCACGTATGGCTCGCCACGCTAGCGGTGCTGGCCTCGGTCGTCGGCGCGTTTTACTACCTGCGCGTCATCTGGTTCATGTACTTCGATGCCGGCCGCGAACAGACCGCGATTGTGCGCCTGCCGCTGACACGGGGCGCCCTGACGCTCAACGTGCTGGCGGTCGCCGGCCTGGGCGTGATGCCCAACGTGCTGCTGGCGCTCTGTACGAGCCTGATCGGGTAGGGGAGTCCCGCCTGGGCTGGGCAGCCTCTGGCTGCCGGATAGCCGCCTTTTCAACTGAGCGCTTTGGTGTAGAATGCGCGGCCCTTCTGGTGCGGGGTGGAGCAGTCTGGCAGCTCGTCGGGCTCATAACCCGAAGGTCGCAGGTTCAAATCCTGCCCCCGCTACCACTTTGACACGGTGTATTCCGGTCACATCGGTAACGGTTTATACCGAGGACATGGGTAACACTTT
>JBEPVS010000196.1:0-4323 GCA_041690875.1 Gammaproteobacteria bacterium | reverse complement strand
CATCGTCGTGCTGTTCGCGATTGTCGTCAGCTTAGGGCTAGCGCTCTACCACCTCGCGACCGACCGCGGCGATTCGAAGAAGCTCGTCAATTCACTCACGGTGCGCATCGTGTTGTCGGTCGCGCTGTTCGTGCTGCTGATGCTGGCCTGGCGGTTCGGGCTGATCCGCCCGCACGGCCTTCATCCCTGAGCGAAGTGCAGCCGCGTTCGCTGGGATTGGCCTGCGCCCTACTGGGCGCCGTCGGCTTCTCGTTCAAGGCGGTGTTCGTCAAGGCGGCGTATCGCTACGGTGTCGATCCCGAGACGCTGCTCGCGCTGCGGATGCTGTATTCGTTGCCGCTGTTCCTGTTGATGGGATACGCCGCGGCGCGCACCGCGCCGATGCCGATCGCGGCGCAGGACTGGCGCGCGCTGCTGGTGCTCGGCGTGCTCGGCTACTACGGCTCGAGCTACCTTGATTTCCTCGGCCTGCAGCATATATCGGCGGCGCTCGAACGCTTGATCCTGTTCACGTATCCGACCATCGTCGTGCTGCACGACGCGTGGCGCGAGCGCCGCGCGCCGACGCGCGCGACGATCAGCGCGCTGGTGCTGTGTTACGCGGGTGTCGCGCTGGTGGTCGCTCATGACCTGCACGCGAACCAAGGACACGTACTCATCGGCGGCGCGCTCGTGTTCGCGAGCGCCGTCTGCTACGCGATCTATTTGTTGCGCGCCGGGCCCGTGCTCGCTCGCATCGGTTCGATGCGCACCGCCGCGTGGGCGACAGTGGTCGCCAGTATCGCCTCGCTCCTGCAATTCGCAGCGCTTCGTCCGGCTGCACTGCTCGCGGCGCAGCCGTGGCAGGTCCACGCGCTGAGTGCGGCGATGGCGGTGTTTTCCACGGTGCTGCCAATCTGGCTTGTGTCGGAAGCGATCCGCAGGCTCGGCGCCGCATCCACCGCGATGATCGGCTCGCTCGGTCCGCCGATCACGATGCTGATGGCCGCTCTGCTGTTGGGCGAAGCGCTCGGGTTCCTGCAACTGGTCGGCGCTGCGCTCGTCATCGTCGGCGTGCGGATGGTCGCAACGGCGACTAAGCTGGGCCGCACATGAGCCTGACCAACCGCCAAGTGCTTTTCCCGCTGGTGGCGCTGGCGCTGCTGTGGTGCGTGGGGTTGTTCGGGCGCGGCTACTGGACGCCGGATGAGCCGCGCGAAGCGGCATTGGCTGAATCGGTGATGCAACAGCCGCTCCCGCTTCCGACGCTCAACGGCGTGCGCTTCGCCGAGAAACCGCCGATGACCTACTGGCTCGCGGGCGCTGCGATGCGCACGTTTGGCGCGCATCCTGCAGCGGCGCGCGCGCCGCAACTGGCCTACGCGCTGCTGGCCTTCGTCGCCATGATGGCACTGCTGCGGAGCCTGCTGGGCCCCGGGCCGCAAACCGCCGCCGCGTGCTGGTGCGGAGCGGCGCTGTTCGCCTCGAGCGCGCTCGTATACCAGGTGCAGATCTGGCTCGACACCGACGCGCTATTGCTCGCCGGCGCCTGTGTCGCGCTGGCCGGCATGCATCGCGCGCTGTGCGCCGACGGCGAAGACGCGAGCGCTCGCCGTGCGCGCTGGCGCGGTTATTTCCTGATGCACGCGGGATTGACGCTGGCCTTCTTCGCAAAAAATTTCGCCGGATGGCTCGTGCCGGTACTGGCCTTCCTGTGCTTTATCGGGTGGGAACGACGCTGGCGCGAATTGTTGCGCCCGCAGTTCTGGGTGAGCGCGCTGCTGCCGTTGGGCTGCATCGCGTTGTGGGTCGGCGCCGTCGCCGCGCAGCCCGACGGCGCGGCGCTGCTGGGCATCCTGTTCTGGAATAACCTGACGGGTCGCGCATTGCCGATCGCGATGGAAGCGCAATACGACTACTCGAGCGGCCACCACAATTCTCCGGGCCAGTATTTTCTCGAGTTGCCGTTGTACCTGTTGCCCTGGACGCTGCTCGCTGCGTACGCGGTCGAAGCGTCATGGCGCGGCGCGCGGCGAGCAAGCGTGCGCCGTTCGAGCTGGCGCTTCGCGCTGTGCGCGGCCATACCCGGATTGCTGCTGCTGTCGTTCGCCTCGACCGCACGCAGCATCTACGCGGCGCCGTGCATGATCGGATTCGCGTTGCTCATGGCGCTGGCCATCGAACGACTGTCCGTGGAGGGCGTCGCCGCGCGTCGCGTGCTGGCGAGCACGGCAGTGCTGCTGCTTTTGGTGGCGCTGGTCGTGCTCGGCGCCAACGCGACGCTCCAGTGGTCGGGGTTGCGTGCGCCGTGGCCGCTGTATTTGTTCAGTTCGTGCACGGCGGCCGTCATCGCAGCGTGGTGCGCCAGGATTATCTTCGCTCCGCGCACCGCGAGCACGCCGCGCAGGCCCGTGCCCGAACGGCTGCAGCAGTTCGCCATCGCCTGGTGCCTGCTACTTTCGCTGGGATTGCTGTGCCTGGGCAGTGCGGTGAATCGCGCGCAGGATCTCGAGTCGCTCGCGCAGCGCGCGGCGTGGAACGCGGGCGCAGATCCGTTGTTGCTGTGGAATCCCGACGAAACGACGCTCGCCTGGGCGCAGCTCTACCTGCCCGCCGGAAGCTGGCGGAGCGTCGAGTCTGCAAATGCCCATGCCAGTGGCGGCGCCGCCGATCTGCCGGCGAACGCGCTGGTGGCCAGCCTCGTGCCCGGTCGTTGGTCGCGCGAGCAATGGCTTACGTATCTGCGCGGCGATCGTGCGACGCAAGTCGACGGTGCCGCTGGGGCGAACGAACCGCTGCTCAGCAGGGCCGGGTTCGCGCCAATCGGGCGCATCGAACGTCCTGGCGGCCGCGGCTATTTTCTCTGGCGGCGCGCCAGCACCGAAGTCACGAAAAAACCGGGAGTGAAGCCATGACGTTTACGTTCTACCGATGCCGGCGCGTTCGATGCGGGCGCATTGCCGGCGTGGCTCTCGTCGCGCTGAATGGCGCGTTCGGCGCCGTCGCGCACGGTGCAACGCCGGCCGAACCGCGCGTCGATGCGGCGCGCCTGCAAGGCACGCTCGAGCAGTTGAGCACTTACGGCCGGCCGGCCGGGGGAAGCTTTGCCGATGGCGTCAGCCGCGTGGCCTACTCCGACGCGGATGTCGCCGGACGCGCCTATGCGATGGACCTGATGCGCGCCGCGGGATTGAATCCGCACGTCGATGCGGCCGGCAACATAACGGGCACACGACCGGGCACCAATGCTTTACTCAAGCCCATCGTAATAGGCTCGCACATCGATTCGGTGCCTCGCGGCGGCAATTTCGACGGCCAGGTTGGATCGATGTCCGCGATCGAAGTCGTGCGGACGTTGAACGACCATCACTTCGCGACGCGCCATCCGCTCGAAGTCACGTTGTGGTCGAACGAAGAGGGCGGACCCATCGGCAGCAGCGCGGTCGTCGGGACGATTCCGCCGGCAACGCTGGACCGGCCCTTCAATGGCGTGCGCATGCGCGACGGCCTGTTGAAAATCGGCGGCGATCCCGATCACATCGGGCAGGCGCGGCGCGCGCCGCACTCATTCCACGCCTACATCGAGTTGCACATCGAGCAGGGCGCGGTGCTGGACAAAGCGGCCACTCCGATCGGGGTGGTCGATGGCATCGTCTCCATCGACGAGTACGACGTCGAAGTACACGGCCTGGCGAATCATGCCGGTACGACGCCGATGGCGGAGCGCCACGACGCGCTGCTGGCGGCTGCCAGGGTGGTCGAAGCCGTGCGCGAGATCACTACGCGAGCACCGGGCCGCCAGGTCGGCACCGTGGGGCGCTTCGAAGTCTTGCCCAACGCGCCCAATGTGATTCCAGGGCTGGTGAAACTCAGCGTCGAGTTCCGTGACCTGTCGGATGCGAAGATTGCCGCACTGGGCGCAGAGACCGACGCGCGACTTCAGCAGATTGCGAATGACACCGGCACGCAGATTACGATGGTGCGCGCGCTGCACGATGTACCCGCGCTGGCCGACCCGCGCATCCAGCAGCAGATCGAAGCCGCCGCGAAATCCCTCGGCCTGGCCACGCTCCACTTGCCCAGCGGCGCCGGCCACGACGCGCAGAACCTGGCGCAGCTCGGGCCGATGGCGATGATCTTCATCCCCAGCATCGGCGGCATCAGCCATTCGCCAAAGGAACTGTCGCGCTGGTCCGACTGCGCGAACGGCGCGGACGTGCTGCTGCGCACGGTTCTGCGCGTAGACCGCAGCGCGCTCTAGCGCGCCGCGGGCTTTGGGCGACTACTTCGCGGCCGCGTCCGCGAGCGCGCTCCAGCGTTCGCGAAATCCATCCAGTTCTGGCG
>JBEPVS010000195.1:0-4331 GCA_041690875.1 Gammaproteobacteria bacterium | reverse complement strand
TCACCGAGATGTGGGAAAAATTCTCGTACTACGGCATGCGCGCGATGCTGGTCTACTACATGACCCGGCAACTACTGTTTTCGCAGCACGACGCCTCGCTGGTCTACGGCTTGTACACGGGATTCGTCTATTTCACGCCGATCATCGGCGGCGTCATTTCCGACCGCTGGCTGGGCAAGCGCAATGCCGTGATCGCCGGCGCGTCGATGATGGCGCTGGGTCATTTCATGATGACCTTCGAGCCGCTGTTCTACTTCGCACTGGCCGCGATCGCACTGGGCAACGGCTTGTTCCTGCCGAGCCTGCCGAGCCAGATCAAGGGACTGTATGCCCCCAACGATCCGCGCCTCGGATCCGCATTCAACATCTACTACGTCGGCATCAACGTCGGCGGCTTCATCGCGCCGGTGGTGTGCGGAACGATCGGCGAAATCTACGGCTGGCACTATGGTTTTGCGCTGGCCGGCGTCGGCATGCTGGCGGGTCTGGCGGTCTACCTCGGCGGCGGTCGCTATTTGCCGGTCGAGCCGCCGCGCGCGGTCGCGATCGAGAAAGACAAGACCGTGCGCTTCGAATTC
Organism: Gammaproteobacteria bacterium; assembly: GCA_041690875.1. GTDB lineage: Bacteria > Pseudomonadota > Gammaproteobacteria > Steroidobacterales > Steroidobacteraceae > FEN-1191. Next base: position 3,753 of record JBEPVS010000195.1, on the reverse strand, counting down.
GGCTCGCGCTATCTTCTCCTGGCCGGCATCATGCTGGCCGTGGTCATTTTTCGCAGCGCGTACGAACAGATCGGCAACACCGTCGCCATCTGGGCGGGCGAAGGGGTGGATCGCACGTTTGCCGCCGGTGTCGTCATTCCGATGACCTGGTTCCAGTCGCTCAATTCACTGCTCGTGTTCGTGCTGACTCCATTCGTCGTCAGTCACTGGGTGCGCCAGGCGAAACGCCAACGCGAGCCCGCGTCGATGGTGAAAATGGCGATCGGCGCGGCGGTCGTCGCTGCCGCGTATGCGATGCTTGCGGGCGTGTCCTGGATCGCGAGCGCGCACGACGCGCGCGTGGCATGGCATTGGCTGGCGCTGTTCTTCGTCGTGCTGACCGCCGGTGAACTCTACATATTGCCGATAGGTCTGGGCTTGTTCGCCCGCCTTGCGCCGAGCGGACTCGGTGCAACGACGATCGCCGCGTGGTTTCTGGCAGCGTTCGGCGGAAATCTGCTCGCCGGCGCGATCGGCTCGCGTTGGAGCTTCATGACGCATCCGCAGTTCTTCGCGCTGATGGCCGTGATCGCGGGCGTCGCCGGCGTATTGCTGTTGCTGCTCAATCCGGCGGCGCAACGCGTAGAGAGCGGCGCGACCTCTGCGTCCGGTGCGCACTGATGCGCATTCCAAAACCAGGGGCAGCAAAACCGCGGGCCGAGCGGGATCTCCAGGCGACGACGGCCTACTCCCGCCCTCGTAAGGGTTCGGAGGAATTGCATGCGCTTCAAGATGATTCTCCCAGTCTGATCAGTACGCACCCGATTGGGTCGCCTCGCCTCATTGCACCTCGATTCCGAGGTGATTGTCAGAGTTTCGTCCCGATCTTTTCCGCGAGCGCGCGCATCCGGTCGTGCTCCAACGTTCCGCTGCCGACCGTGACGAAGGTGTCGTGGCGCACGATATCGAACTCGAACGTCGATGATGTCGCGTCGTCCCACGGGCCAGCCGATTCGGGCTTGTGCGTGTGCATCGCGGTAAGGCCCGCGAGCACGGCCCTGCTCTGATCATTCATTCCGGCACCGGCCTGCGCGCTCTGTCGATCGACGGTTTCGAAGATATTGTTGCGTTCGCGAAATGCGTGGAAACCATCGCGTTCGACCAGCTTCAGCCATTCCTGATCAAGATGGCCGCGCGCGTTGGTGAAGCTGTAAACGCACTGGTTATTCGACTTCGGCGTCGGATCTGCGGTGAGTGGCCCGAGGACGCTTTCCGCGTCGGCGCGGGTGAGCAGGGCGCAGGCGTCGGCGAATTGCGGCCGCGCGTTGAGCAGCCTTGCTGCGGCATCGACGCTCGAAGCGCCGTCGATCGGCAGCGGTTTCTTCAGATGTCTCATCGCGGCATCGGCGAGCTTGGCCGCCTGCTCCTGGGTGGCGCGTGAGCCGCCGATGTTGATCGTGACCATGCTGTCGTCGCGCAGCGCCATCAGCGTGCAGCAGTTTGCGAACATCGCCACGTCCCAGTCGCCGTCGAGCGTCGTGCCACCGATTGGCAGCTTGACCTGGCCCTTGGAGACCGCGTTCATTCCGCTGGTGATTCCGCCCAGCATCTTCATCATCTTCTGCCCATTACTCCAGGTGACATCGACCACGATCGAATGCAGATCCTTGCTTCGATAGACGCAGTAGTTGCCACTCGCATCCGGCGTGTGATTGGCATCGGCGCGATAGGGCGCTACGCCGAGGGGGCCGCCGAGCGCGGGTTCCACCTCGGCGGGTTCGAGCACGCCGCAGGGATCGCGTGGATCGTGAACGGCCAGTGCGGAAGCCGTTGCGGCGGCACCTTCCTTGGTGCTCGCGCTCGGTGCCGTCGATGCATCTTGGGTCGATGCCTGCTTGCCGCAGCCGGCGCACAGCAGCGCGAGCGTGATGGAAGAAAACAGGAGGCACAGTTTCATCGGTTTGCTCCAAGTCAATCAGGGATTGGCGCACGCGCGCGTAAGCTCGACGCGACGGTTGTGCGAGCGGCCTATCAGGGTGTCGTTGCTGTCGACCGGATGCGTCTTGCCGTAGCCGGCGACAGTGAGCTGCGTTGCGCCGATATCGAATCGTTTCAGCAGTGCATCCCGCACCGCCGCGGCGCGGCGCTTCGACAGGTCGACGTTGTAGTCATCGGCGCCCTGCGCATCGGTGTGGCCTTCCACCGCGAGCGTCCAGTCCTTGTGCTGTTTCAACACGGCGGCAACCTGGCGCAGGGTCGGGTCGGACTCCGGCAACAGGTTTGCACTCGCGGTGTTGAAGTACACACCGTGCAGTTCCGCGCGGCAGGCGCCTTCGGCCAACGATTGCGCCAATACGGTGGTCGCTTGCGCATCGCCGATTGGATAGTCGATCCGCACGACTTGGTTGACCGCCGGAACCGGATCGTCCGGATAGCGCACGATCGATTTCAGCTGCAGCACATTCTCGGGATCGTCGAGAAACCACATGTCGACCGTGCTCTCATGGCCGTTGTACGGGCTATGTCCTCGCGCATGCACGGCGGGCAGCATCGCCGCTTTGCCGTTGACGAGGACGGGCAGCATCTCGTCGCTCGTTCCAACGCGCTCGTAGAAGTCGGTGGAGACGATGTTCATCGGTTGCATCTCATCAGCCTGCGAGGACAGCAGGATGAAGAGCGATTTGCCGCGCGTCTTGAGCTTGTCGAGAACGCGTGCCGAAGTGATCTGGTAGGTCATGCCTGGCGAGTTCTGCGGCATGTCGGCGGCGGTGACGACGAGCGGCCCGCCAGCGTTGGCCGTGGCGCGCGGGTCGGGTCCGCTGTAATAGACATCGCCTTCGCGTTGCGCGGTCCTGAGATCTTCGAGCAGGTTTTGCCGCACATACAGCCGCTCAAACAGCGGTGCCGCGTCGTTGTGTTGATCGAAATAGCTGAAGTGAACCGCGAGGTGCTGCGCGACGACATCGACGGCGGTGATCGCGGCGATGATATCGACGTCAATGGGCTTGCCTCGAAACACATCGCCGGTCTTGGCTGCGGTGACCACGAGGCCCGGGGTTGCCGGAATCTTCGGCACGACCGGCACGGGCATTTGCGCATTGCTGTTCAACGATGCGAAGAAAAGCATCGCCGTCGCAATCGACCCGCCCGACACGGAGCGCCTGGCAATCGGCGATTTCATGGCGCGCACCGATCGACGAAGCCCGCTTCCAGCAGCGATCCGCAAGTGTGTTGCTGCGGCGCCTGGCAGGTCGCAGAGAACTTTGCATCGGCAAGCTCAAGCGCATCCGAATCGCTCGCAGGCGTTGTCTTGCAGTGCAGGGTACGCAGTACCTGCATGGCACAGCGGCGGCTCGCCACGAGCTTGACCGCATCGTCTTCCGGGTACGCCCAGATCACGCATGGGGTCGCTTTGGCGATGCGCGGCACGTCCGCGTGCAGGAAATGATCGTCGGACAGCTTTGCCAAGTCGCGGATCGCCGGCGTTGCCGCGCCGCTGCACTCGACCGGCTTGCCGAGTTTCTCGAAGACCGTACACAGAAAGTAGCCGGCATCGCTGCCGCAGTTCATTGCGCGCGGGCCTTGTTCCGGGATCTTGCCGCAACCGAGTGAGACGAGTGTGTGCACGGTATCGTCATCGGGACGCTTCTCGGCAGCTGCAGGCGCCTGCAGCGCGACCAATTCCAAAAAGAGAAAAAAAACCAAATCGCCCGCAGCCTTAAAGGAAGGTTCGCGTAATGCGCCAGCATGCAAAGGTACTACATCAAGCCGGAC
>JBEPVS010000194.1:0-4345 GCA_041690875.1 Gammaproteobacteria bacterium | reverse complement strand
GCTTCAGCAGTAGCGCGCGCAAGGCACGCGCGCGGTTCGCATCGATCACGCCGAGCAGGCCGCGACCGTGCTCAGGCATGTGCGCAACGGCGCTGTCGTCGTCCGCGAACACATAGTGATCGAGGATGCCGCGCCATGCCGTGCGCTGCGCCGGCGGCAACGCGCGCAGGCTCAACAGCGCATGCATCAGCACGCTGGCCGGCGAGCCCGCCCACGCCGGCACCGTCTGCCACCAGTAATTGACGAGCACGTTTAAGGCATCGAGCGCCTCGACGTGATGCCACCACATGCCCGGGATGTACAGCGCATCGCCCGCTTCCATCTCGGCCACCTGCGCGTTGCGCATAGCGGCTGCGAAGCGCGGGAAGCGCTCGAAATCGGGCGCTTCGAAGTCGACCAGGCTGATCTGCTGGCCGGCCGGCGTGAACTCGAGCGGCCCGCCATACAGGTTGGCCAACTCGGACGGCGGGAACAGCGTGAAGCGGCGGCGCCCGACCGCGACGCAGGCGAGATTGTCAGGCATGTCGTAGTGAGCGGCGATGCGCGTGCGGTTGCCGAGCCAGATGCTCGCGAGCGCATCGCCCGGAAGCCCCGCGACATCATTATCGGTACGCATGCCGGGCAGGCAAGTGTCGATCGTCGTCGAGCCGACGTACACAGCGGGCGGATCGGCATCGTGTTCGTGTCGCTCGAGCGCCGCGAACACTGCGTCGAGCTTCACCAGCGCCGGCTGGTAGTTGAAACCGCTCAGGTCGTCGTTGTAGAAAAATCGGCCGCGGATCTCCGGCGGCCCGAACCAGGCACCGATCGTTGCATCGCGATAGTAGCCGCGCAGATACGCGAGCGCCGCCGACATCGATTGGCGACCAGCGCGGACCAGCGGCCACTTCGCCACCAGCCCCCGCAACACCAACGGCTCGCGCGCTGTACGCACTGCCTCGCGCCACGCGCTCTCTTGCTCCGCGCCTGCCGCGTCGATTGCGCGCACGCTGGCTAGGGCGCTCGACATCACTTGCGCCGGTTGCGCCGTTCGATCAGGTCACGAAAGTGCACGGTCGAGGCAATCACCATGTATATCGGCTCGAGAAAACCCTGTTCATGGAGTTTCGCGACCGCCGCGCCGTCGAGCTTGCGCGCGCGCTCCTCGTTCACCGTGTAGAAACCGGCCAGGCGATTCTGCGAACCGTCCTTCAGTTCGATATCCAGCACGAATGACTCGAGCAGGTCGTGCGCCGTCAACGCCTCGACGAATGCCGCCATCGCCGCGAGCCCCGAGTGCAGCGCGCCGAGCAGCGAGCTGATGCGTTCGAGGTACGGCGTGGATCCGCCGTATTCAAGAAACAGCGGCTCGCCCTCGATCTGGCTGATGCGCGGGCTGTCGAGATCGACGTGCACGACGGGCTGCGGCGCCTGGCCCGGCTGCGCGGGATTCGCGCCGCCGATCAGGAACGGCAGGCGCTCGACGCTGATCGGGATATAGGTCGCGTCCCAGCCCTTGTCGGTCAGGAACAGGTTTTCGTCGGCCTCGAATCCGAACAGCGCCAGCGGCTGGAACTGGCCGTTGTCCTGCCGTTTCTGGAACACGATCGGGTAGCAGGCCTGCACGCTGCGGAACTCCGCCGGGACCGTCAGCGCGAACATCTGGTTGTCGCCGTAGGCGGCCGAGCGCGTCGTGATGATGCGCAGCCCCTTGTGCTCGACATTGCTCAACAATGCATGTTTGGCCATCCGCTTCCTCGTGCGTCAGATTCGCTGCAGCCGGTAGCTCTGCAGGTGATTCAACAATGCCCGGTTGGTCGGCAACGCCGCCAGCATCGATTTGCCCAGCGTCGCCACCTCGGCGAACGCGCGTTGCGCGATCGCCGTATTGTCCGCCCGCTCCGCGACCGGCGAAACGTCGGGGCGAAACCCCATTCCGTACAACACGTACTGGTAGCTCGCGGAGGGGAAAATTTCCTCGATGCGGTGGAAATCGTAGCGCGAGGGCACCTGCTGCCGCCACAGCCCGAGCAGTTCGTTCAATCGCTGCGGCACCGTGCCCGGCGCGCGATGCTCGTTCCAATACGGCGAGTCATCGCGCCGCGACAACAGGTAATGGAGCTTGAGGAATTCGATCGTGCGCTCCCAACGATAGCGGAATGCCTCGTTGAACCGTGCCGCGACGATATCCATCAGCGAACGCGTCGGCGGCAGCTGGTCACTGATCATGGCGGCCGAGAACTCGACCAGCGCCAGCGCCGAGGCCTCGAGCGGCTCGACGAAACCGGCGGAAAGCCCCACCGCGACACAGTTGCGCTGCCACATCGTCTCGCGATAGCCGGGGCGGAACGACAGCTTGCGCGGCGACAGGCCCGCCGCGACATCAGCGCCCGCGCCCTGCTCCACGTAGTCGCGCAACACGCGCTCAGCCTCGTCATCCGACGAATGCGCGCCCGAGTACACGTAGCCGACGCCGCGCCGCGACTGCAGCCCAATATCCCAGATCCATCCAGCGCTGCGCGCCGTCGAGAGCGTGTGCGAAGCGATCGGCGCATCGGCCACCGCATAAGGCACCTGCACCGCGAGCGCCGAATCGTTGAACAGCTGCGGCTGCACGGACCGCAGCGGCACGCCGTAGTGCTGCCCGAGCAACATCGAGGAAAAGCCGGTGCAGTCGATGAACAGGTCACCCTCGACGCGCCCATGCCCGGCGGTCACGATCGCGGCGATGTCGCCGTTGTCGCTGGATTCGATGCGCGTGACATGATCGACGACGTGCCGCACGCCCAGCCGCGCCGTGCAATGCCGCTGCAGGAACGGCCCGAACTTGCCGGCATCGAGGTGATAGGCGTAGTTGGCGACCGCGGCGTACTCAGGCGTCGTCACCTGCTTCGGTGCGCGTCCTCGCTCGCACAATTGGGGCTGATAGCTGACCGCGTCCGCAAACGCCACCGCCGCATGCTCGCGCAGCCATGGCGTGACCAGGTTCGCTTCGCCATAGCCCTGCGGCATGCTGAAGGGATGGTAGTAATGCTCGCCGCGGCCTTCGCTCCAGTCGGCAAAGCGCGAGCCCTGCTTGAACGAGGCGTCGCACTCGCGGATGAAATCGGTCTCCGACACGCCGATGCGCCTCAGCGTGTCGCGCATCGAGGGCCATGTACCCTCGCCGACGCCGATCGGACTGACCGACGGAGACTCGACCAGCGTCACCTCGAGTCCTGGCACTTTCGGCAGCTGGTGATCGGCGGCAATAAGGCCTGCGGCCAGCCAACCGGCCGAGCCGCCGCCCACGACTACCACGCGCCTCACTTGCTCAGTCACGTCCGGTCGGTTCCCTGGCCACAGCGATTGATCGCAATCCTACACCCAGACGAAAAAGCCGCTGGGGGGCAGCGGCTCTTTCGTCCCACGGCCACTTTCGCGCCGGGGTCTCGCAGCAGGTTCTCGCCCTGCTATTTGCCCAGAGTGTAGCGCGCTCCGATCATGTAGCGTGCACCCGTCTGTGTGGCAAATTCCACGGCCTGGCGCGTACGGCTGTGCGAACGCTGGTTTCGATCGGTCAGGTTGATCGCCTCGAACTGGAAGCTCAGGCGCTCGTTGAGCCGGTAACCAAAGTTGGCGTCGACCTGCCCGTACGGTTCGACGAACACCGGGCTCTGCTGGCCGTCGACGCCGTTGTAGAACTGATCGCGCCAGTTGTAGGCCACGCGCGCCGACCACTTTGCATTTTCGTAGAAGCCCACGATGTTCGCGGTATCGCTCAGGCCGAGCAGCGGGAACTGCGGTCCGAGGCTCGCCACGTTGTACTCCAGGTCGGACTTGACCTTGGTGTAATTGACGATGCCGCCGAAGCCGCTGTTGCCGAACATATGCTGCAGGTTGATTTCCCAACCCTTGATGCTGTTCGAACCCGATGCGACCGGCTGCGTGATGTGGAAGACCGTGTCCGGATCGATGCCCGGCCGGCCGTCGATGATCCCCTGCGCCGACGAAGTGGCCTGGTGCACCGCCGGATCGCCCGCGTGGGTGGTCAGGATGTAGTTGCGGATGCAATCACTGTCCGTCGTCGCGCAACCGCCCGTTGTCGTCGCTTCCTGCACCCAAGGGCCCGCGCCCGGATTCGGAATGCCGAACGGGGTCGCGTTGATCGTCTCGGTGCCCGGGTAGTTGGTGATCTTCTTATTGAAGTAGCCGACCGACAGGTAGCTGCCCTTGGCGTAGTACCACTCGAGCGCCAGGTCGATGTTCGTTGACTGCAGCGGTTTGAGGGCGGGGTTGCCCTGGCTGCCGTTGCCAAACTGCGGCCGCGCCAGCGACTCGAGGATCTGGCCGCCCACCGCTGCCCTCAGAAACCGGCGCGGAGGCG
>JBEPVS010000193.1:0-4365 GCA_041690875.1 Gammaproteobacteria bacterium | reverse complement strand
GACTTGCGCTGACACTGTGTGCCGTCGTTGTTGCGCGCGTGCTGTGGGCCGGCATCCTGACGGTGCGCGCCGCGGTCTGGAGCGCCAACTATCCACGCCACGTCATGGCGCGCGTGACCAGCCGCATCGTCATGCTCAGTTCGCTCGGCATCGCGCTCGTTGCGCTGCTGGCGGGCTGGATACTCGATGAGCATCCGCGCCGGGCGCGGTGGCTTTACTTGTTTGCGGCTTGCTGCGGGCTGCTGGCTGCGTTCCTGTACCGCGCGGTGCGCGTGCGGCGCGAATACCAGTTGCTCGCGGCCGAAGCGGGCATTGGCATGACCGAGAGCACATTCAGCTTACGCATGTTCCGCCAGATCCTCCGGGAAGATGCCTCTTTTCGCCGCTACATGTTCTGGATGAGCCTGTACGGCTCGGGCAATTTGATGATGACGGCGCAGCTCGTCGTACTGTTCAGCGATCGGCTGCACCTGGGAAGCCTGATGCAGATCCTGTTGCTGACGGTCGTGCCGCTGGCACTGATGCCGCTGTTCCTGCCTGCGTGGGCACGGCTGTTCGATCGCGGGCACATCATCGAGTACCGCTCGCGTCAATGCTGGGCGCTGGTCGGCGCAATCGTGCTGCTGACGATCGCCGTCCTGTTGCGCGTCCATGCGTTGTTGTGGATGGGAGCGGTGCTGATTGGGATCAGCTACGCGGGTGCAAACCTCGGCTGGAACCTGGGCCACAACGATTTCGCCTCGCCGGGCCGCGCGCAGCATTACATGGGGGTGCACGTGACATTGACCGGCGTGCGCGGGCTCATCGCGCCGCCCATCGGCATGGCCTGTTACGAACTGTTGATCTGGCGCTGGCCGAATGCAGGCGCGATCTCGATGCTCCTGCCGCTGGCCCTGGTCACGGCCGGCGCGCTGGGATTCGTTAAGATGCGCAACGAGACGCGCACCGCTCCTGCAAGAACTTAAATGAAGAAGCCATCAAAAAAGATTGATATCCGGAAGTATTCCAGCCTTGTCGTCGACGGGCTCAAGCAGACGCCGGCGCGCGCAATGCTGCGGGCGGTGGGTTTCAGCGATGCCGATTTCAGCCGGCCGCAGGTCGGCATCGCATCGACGTGGTCGAACCTCACGCCCTGCAACATGCACATCGCGGAGCTCGCGCGTGAGGCCGGCGCAGGCGCCGATGCGGCCGGAGGCAAGAGCGTACCATTCAACACGATCACGGTTTCCGATGGCATTTCGATGGGCTCGCCCGGAATGCGTTATTCACTCGTGTCGCGCGAGGTGATCGCCGATTCGATCGAGACGGTCGCGGGCGCTGAAGGGTTCGACGGCATCGTCGCGATCGGAGGGTGTGACAAGAACATGCCCGGATGCGCGATTGCGATCGCACGGCTCAATCGCCCCGCTGTGTTTGTCTACGGCGGCACGATCGCCTTAGGCAAGCAGCGGCGCGACATCATCTCGGTATTCGAGGCGGTGGGCGCACGCGCCGCCGGCAACATCAGCGACGAGCAATTGACCGAAGTCGAGCGCACTTCGATACCCGGCCCCGGCAGTTGCGGTGGCATGTATACGGCGAACACGATGGCTTCGGCGATCGAGGCGCTGGGGCTCAGCCTGCCGGGCAGTTCCGCACAGGAAGCGGTCGGCGCAGCAAAACTCGCGGATTGCCGCCGCGCGGGCGAGGCGGTGGTGGAACTCCTGCGAGCAGGCATCCGGCCGAGCGATATCCTGACGCGCAAGGCGTTCGAGAACGCGATCACCGTCAGCATCGCGCTCGGCGGATCGACCAACGCGGTGCTGCACTTGCTGGCGATTGCGCAGGCGGCACGCGTGAAACTCGCGCTCGATGACTTCACGCGCATCGGGCGGCGCACACCGATGCTTGCCGATCTTCGACCGAGCGGCCACTACGCGATGTCGGAGCTGATCGCTGTCGGTGGAATCCTGCCGCTGATGAAGACGTTGCTCGATGCGCAACTGTTGCACGGCGAGTGCATGACGGTCACCGGACGAAGCCTTGCTGAAAACCTGGCGGCGGTCGGGGCCTATCCGGCAGGCCAGCAGATCATCCGGCCCCTCGGAAATCCAATTAAGAAGGACAGCCACATCGTCATCCTGCGCGGCACTCTCGCGCCTGAAGGGGCGGTAGCGAAGATCACGGGCAAGGAAGGTCTGTCGTTTGACGGTCGCGCCCGCGTGTTCGATGGCGAGGAGCGCGCCACGCAGGCGATCCTCGCCGGACGCGTCAAGCCGGGCGATGTCGTCGTCATCCGCTACGAAGGCCCGAAGGGCGGGCCCGGCATGCGCGAAATGTTAAGTCCCACCGGCGCCATCGTCGGGCGAGGCCTTGGTGACAAGGTCGCGCTGATTACCGACGGGCGCTTTTCGGGCGGCAGCCATGGCTTCGTTGTCGGCCATGTCTCACCGGAGGCGGCCGTCGGCGGCCCGATCGCGCTGCTGCGCAATGGCGATCGCATCCGGATCGATGCGGTCAAGCGGCGCATCGACGTCGATGTGCCGGCTTCGGAATGGCGGCTTCGCGGTAAAAAGTGGCGGCCGCGCAAGCCTTATGCGACCGGTGGCGTGCTGGCCAAGTACGCTCGCGCCGTAAGCAGTGCATCATTCGGCGCCGTCACGGATCAGTAATATTCTTGTCTGATTGCGCGGGCGCGGGAACTGGCGATAGACTCGACAAGAAGGTTGTAACGGCTGGAAGTTGCAGCTAGAGTCAGGAAACACCGGGCGCAGCGGCTACAGGCGATTGCAGCACCGCCCGGAAGCGACGACATATAACGACTGGGGCTGAACGAAAATAACTATGGCATCGCGCTATCACGACAATAGTTACAACCAGCGGCGCATGGTCGCCCTCGCCGCAATTGTGGCGGTCCACCTGTTCATCGCCTGGGCCTTCATCTCCGGCTTCGGCCAGAAGGCGATCAAGCAGGGCGTGCAAATACTCGAGACCACGATCATCAAGCAGGACCAACCGAAGGAACTGCCACCGCCGCCGCCGAAACCGCAGCTCGATCGTCCGCCGCCGCCCTCCGTGCCGGTGCCGATCATCAACGTGCAGATTCCAATCGAAGCGCCTCCAATGGTGGTCACCAGGGCGCCACCGCCGGCGCGACCGGTCGCCATTGTCGCGTCGACACCGGTCAAGACAATTTCGCTGCCGTCTTGCGGCGAGGACTACTACCCGGCGCAGGAACTGCGCCAGGGTCACAAGGGTTCGGCCGTTGTGCGTTTCTGCGTCGGTGCGAACAACAGGATTGATGGTGCATTCGAGATCATCACAAGCTCGGGCTACCCGGCACTGGACGAAGCGGCGGGCAAGTGCATATCCGCTGGCCGATATAAGGCGGGCACCGTCGAAGGAAAAGCCACGCGAGTGTGCAAGGACATCAAAGTAATATTCGACCCCAAGGAAACGCAGTAAGCGTTTTCGTCTATCGAATTTTGGTTTTCATTAACACGGTCTGCAGGCCGGAATAGCAAGTAAAGAGGATTAAACATGGATACCCCCGCCGCCGCTCCTGAACAGCAGGTCTATGGTCTGATCCCGCTGTGGGTCAACGGCAATGTCGTCACCCGTGCCACGCTGGTCGTTCTTGTGATCATGTCGTTGGGCTCCTGGTTCATCATCTTCACGAAGGTGTGGGACCAGCGCACCATGAAGAAGTCGGCCAAGCTCGTTGAGAAGAGCTTCTGGACCGCCGACTCCATCAAGGATGGGGTAGACCGGCTGCCGAAGGGCAACGATTTCCGCTTCATCGCAGAAGACGGTCTGCGTGCCGCTTCACATCATGAAGGCCGCCTGACCGATCGCATCGACCTGCACGAGTGGATCACGATGGCGCTGCAACGCGCGACGGGCGAAGTGAGCGGCAACCTCACCGGCGGCCTGTCATTCCTCGCAACGGTAGGTTCGACCGCCCCGTTCGTAGGACTGTTCGGCACCGTCATGGGCATCCTGAACGCGTTGATCGCGATTGGTGTCGCTGGCCAGGCGAGCATCGACAAGGTCGCAGGCCCGGTCGGCGAGGCGCTGATCATGACCGCGATTGGCCTGTTCGTCGCGGTACCCGCGGTGCTCGGCTACAACTGGTTGCTGCGCCGTAACAAGAACCTGCAGGATGCGATCAACAACTTTTCAGGTGATTTGCATGCCTACCTGGTGAGCGGCGCGCGCATCGGTTCTGACACGCCAGTCGTGGCGCAGCGGCGCTAAGGCACGAGAAACACCCGTAGCAGCATTCAACCAGGTATCAGCCCATGTCAATGAGCGTAGGTAGCGGCGACGACGAAGAAATGGGCGTCATGTCGGAAATCAACACGACACCGTTGGTCGACATCATGC
>JBEPVS010000192.1:0-4390 GCA_041690875.1 Gammaproteobacteria bacterium | reverse complement strand
GAGTACGCAACGCGCGATGTGCTGGTCGCGGCACGCGCAGTGCCTGCTGCGACCACGCTCGAGCAGCAGATGCTCGCGCGGCGGGCCGTGCCGGAGCGATACCTCGCCAGTGACGCGTTGGGCCCCGACGCCGCGGCAACCACGATTGGACGACGCCTCAATCGGGCTCTCGACAGCGGCGAGCCGATTACTGCCTCAGCACTCATTGCGGGAGGTGCAATGGAGTTGTCCGCATTGGTTGAGCCGGGTTTGCGCGCACTGACGATTCCGGTTGATGAGAGCAATGCCGCGGCAGGCCTGATCTCGCCGGGTGACTACGTGGACCTGCTGTTGGTGATGAGGTCCGATGAACCCGGATCCACCGCTTCGGTTCGCCCACTCATTCAAGCGGTGCGCGTCGTGGCCACGGGCCAGCAGCTGCAGCGTCAGGCGGGCGCTGGCGCAATCGATAGCGACGTGCAGGGTGCAGGGGTTTCCTACGCAACTGTGACATTGCGGCTCACGCCGGAGGACGCCGAGCGCGTCCTGGTCGCACAGCATATGGGTGACTTGTCGGTTCTGCTGCGTCCGTACGGCGATTCGACGGCAACGCCACTGCACGGCATGGATGCGGCAAGCATCTTTGGCCAAGCCACGCACCGACGCACCGCACAAGCGATCACGGCAGTGCAGTTCATCATCGGAGGACGAGGTGCGCCGCTTCGATTGCGCACCACGGGCGCGCGCGGCATCGCGCAGGCACAGCCGTAATGCGTCCGCTCATCAAAGGCTTCCACACCAAGCCGGCTGTTGCGATTCTGGTGCTGTCGGCGATTGCAGTGCTCGCCACGCCGGGCCGTTGCCAGGCGGTCGCCACCGAGGCCGCGCCGCCGCCGGCAACCGAACGCCTCGAGCTGTTTGCGGGTGACACGTTGGTGCTCAATGTCGATGCGCTGCGTGTCGCAGTAGGCAACGGCCGCGTGCTGTCCGTTGTGCAGGTAGACGGCAACAAGTTGCTGGTGCTTGGCGAAATGGCCGGTGTCAGCGCCGTACACGTGTGGACGCGCGATGGCGGCCATCGTCGCTATGTGTTTGACGTGCTCGAATTCAATGGTGAGGGGCTCTACCGACAGGTGCAGCAGCTGCTGGCCGGCACGCGTCAGATCACTTCGCGGCTGGTGGGCGATCGCATCGTGCTCGAAGGTCAGCGCGTCAGCGAAGGCGATCGCGAGCGCGCCGGCGCGCTCGTCAAGGCCTTTCCGGGCCGCGTGTTCGATTTCATCGACCGCGTCGGGTGGGACTCAATGATCCACCTGCAAGTCAGCATTCTGGAGGTGCGCCACTCGGCGATGAATAACCTCGGCATCCGCTGGGACAACGTGCTGCAAGGTCCCGCGGCGAATATCAATTCGGCGGGCGAATCCGGGCGTCACGGTTATCTCGATTGGACGGCGCGGTTGGGCTCGACGATTGACCTGCTGCGACAGCGCGGTGAAGCACGCATCGTCGCTGAGCCGACGTTGAGTTGCCGCAGCGGGGGCGAAGCGCATTTCGTCGCAGGCGGCGAATTGCCCGTGCCGGTCACCAACGGACAAGGCACGCCAAATGTGCAATATCACGAGTACGGCGTCATTCTTGATGTGAAGCCCGTTGCCGACGATGCCGGGAATATCTTTGCGCGCGTCGAGACGGAAGTCAGCGATATCGACCGCAGCGTGCAGGTGCTCGGGGTGCCGGGAATACTGAAGCGCCATTCAAGCACTGAAGTCAACGTCCGCACCGGCGAAACCATCGTTATCGCAGGTCTTGTCGACCGCTCGAGCAATGTCGACCGGCACGGCTTGCCGCTGCTGGGCGCCATTCCCGGCGTGTCGCCCTTGTTCCAGTCGCACAGCCGAGAGCTAAAAGATTCGGAGCTCGTGGTGTTGATTACGCCACGCATCGTATCCGCCCGACCCGCGAGTCCAAACGTGCCCGATCCGGGATTAGAGCAGCTCGAGCGCGCCGACCATGCGCTGCGCGAACGCGGTTCGCGATGACACGCGTGCACGACTTGCAGCGCGCACTGGCTCGACAGATCCAGGAGGAATTGCGCAGCGAACTCGACCTGCGCCGCACCGATGTTGCGCAACTCGCCGATGCGCCGTTGCGCGAGCTGGCCGCGCGCGTCGTGCGCCAGAATGTGGCGCGGCGCGTGCTACCGCCCGATCTCGATCCGGAAACGCTGGTCCGCACCGTGATTGACGAAGCACTGGGATTCGGCCCTCTCGAAACGCTGCTGGCAGATCCGGAAGTCAGCGAGATCATGATCAACGGGCCGACAGCCGTGTTCGTCGAGCGCGCAGGCCGCATTGAAGCCAGTGCGGGCATTTTCAGCAGCGAAGCGGCATTGCGCAGTGTCATTGACCGCATTGTTGCTGGCGCAGGCAGGCGAGTCGATGAATCCTCGCCGATGGCCGATGCTCGGCTGCCGGACGGTTCACGGGTCAACGTCGTTTTACCGCCGCTGGTGTTGAATGGCCCCTGCGTTACCATCCGCCGATTTTCGGGATTCCGCCTCGATTTGCCTGCGCTCGTGCGCCGTGGCGCGCTACACGAACCCATGGCGCGCTTTCTGCAAGCGGCCGTGCTCGCTCGCCTGAACATCGTGGTGTCCGGCGGCACAGGCGCTGGCAAGACCACGTTGCTCAATGCGATCGCAGGCTTAATTCCCGCTGCTGAACGCGTTGTGACGATCGAGGATGCGGCGGAGTTGGCGTTGCACCACGATCACGTCGTGACGCTGGAGGCGCGGCCGCGCAATCTCGAAGGGCAGGGCGAGGTCACTATCCGCGACCTGGTGCGCAATGCGTTGCGCATGCGGCCTGACCGAATCATCGTTGGTGAGTGCCGGGGCGGCGAAGCACTCGACATGCTACAGGCGATGAACTCCGGCCATGAAGGTTCGCTGACCACCGCGCATGCAAACTCGGCGCGTGACCTGCTCTCTCGCCTGGAGGTCATGGTGCTGATGGCTGGCATGGATCTTCCTCTCGCAGCGATTCGCGCGCAGATCGCCGCTGCGCTCGATCTCGTGGTGCACCAGGCGCGCTGCGCGGGTGGCGCACGGCGCATCACCAGCATCGTCGAAATCGTTGGCTGCGACAGCGGCGTCGTGCAGACACAGGAGCTGTTCCGCAGTGACGCCGACGGGGTGCACCACGCCTGCGCGCAGATACCATCGTGTTTCGAGCGGTTGTGTGCGACCGGCGTGCTTTCCGATTCGACCGTGTTCTTCGATCGATCGGTCGGGGGAGCCATGCGGTGTATCTAGCGTTAAGTGCGTTCACGTTGGCCGCGGCAGTTTGCCTGGCTACGCCTGGATTGCTGGCTGCGCTGCGTCGATGGGCATTGCTGCTACGCGAGTCTCGACGCACAACGGTCGAGGAGGAGTTGCCCGACGCCTTCCTGTTCGTCGACTCACGCCGCTACGCGCTGCTGTTGGCGGCGTCCGTCATTGCAGTGTCGACCGCCGTTACGGTGGCCACGCGCAATGGCGTCGTGGGGAGCGCGGCAGGGGCGTTGGCGCTGTTGCTGCCCGCTGCAGCCACGCGCCGTTGGCGGCAACGGCGCCGCCGATTGCTGTTGCGGCAGCTGCCGGACTGTCTGGAGCTGATGGCGGCTTCGCTCCGCTCCGGTTTGGCGCTGCTGCCCGCAATACAGCACCTCGCACATCACCAGCCGGCGCCCATCGGACAGGAGTTGTCGCTCGTCGTCCGCAAGCACCGCATGGGCGCCAAGCTCGACGAAGCGCTGGAAGATTTCCAGCAGCGCATTGGGGGACCGGAAGTGGCGCTGTTCATCACGGCCGTCAGCGTTACGCGGCAACTCGGTGGCAATTTGTCCGAAGTGTTGTCTCGGTTGAGCCAGACGCTGCGGGAAAAACATGCCATCGAGGGGAAGATCGCCGCGTTGACGGCGCAGGGGAGGTTGCAAGCGCGCATCGTGGGGCTGCTCCCGTTAGCCCTGTTGCTCGTCATGACCCGAATGGAGCCGCAGGCGATGAAGCTCATGTACACCACGCGCCAAGGTTGGGCCGCATTGCTGGTGTTGGCGGTGTTGGAGTTCAGCGGAATGTTGTTGCTGCGCCGGTTGGTCCGAATTGACGTCTGATGCCATGCAGCTGCTCATATCCATCGCATTGGCGCTCTGTCTCGTCCTCACAGTGGGCTTGCTGGGCGTGATTGCCTACCGCAACAGCACAAGCCTTCGCCACAAAATGCTCGGCTCGGTCAACTCTGCGCTCGAGCGCGCAGGCCTCGAAGGACAACTGGACGCCCAGCAATGGATCGCGACGTTGTGCCTGCTCGCCTGCTTCTTCGCCGCCATGACTATTGCAGTTTCAGACGCGCTAGGTCCCAGCCTCCTGTTG
>JBEPVS010000191.1:0-4444 GCA_041690875.1 Gammaproteobacteria bacterium | reverse complement strand
GTCCACTAGTGCTCGTCGGTGCGCCAGGCGCGCGCGGCGCGATCAAGCACGCCGTTCACGAACTTGTGGCCGTCGGTCGCGCCGAAGCGCCGCGCGAGACCGACCGCTTCGTCAATGACGACACGAAACGGCACTGCGGGTTGGTGCTGCAACTCGACCGCGGCGACCAGCAACACGGCGTGCTCGACCGGATCGAGTTGCGCGGCGGCGCGCGCCAGGAACGGAGCGAGCGCGGCATCGAGCGTCGCGTGGTCATCGATCGCCTGGCGTACCAGTGCGCGAAAATATTCCGCGTCGGCGCGCGGCATGTCGGCATCCGCCGAAAACTCATTCAGCAATTCATCGAACGGCGCGGTGTTGAGCTGCCAGCGGTAGAGGGCCTGCACTGCAAGCCGGCGCGCCAGCGCTCGCGCCGCCGTCCGCGGATTGAAGTTTCCTGCCATCGAAGCGACCCTGGAACCGGCTCACACCGGGGTGCGTCGCACGAACTGTGCCATCGCAATCGCGGTGTGGAGCGCTTCGGCACCCTTGTTTTGCACGCCGGGCGTGGAGCGCTCATGCGCTTGCTGGGCGTTTTCAGTGGTCAGCACGCCGAAAGCGACCGGCACCGCGGTCGCGAGCATGACACGCTGCAGGCCGCGCGCGCATTCACCCGCGACGAAATCGAAGTGCGCCGTGTCGCCGCGGATGACGCAGCCCAGGGCAACGATCGCATCGTAGTGGCCAGTGCGCGCCAGCAACTGCGCGGCGAACGGCAATTCGAACGCGCCGGGAACGCGCTCGATGCTCAGCGCGTCGTCCGCTCCTTCGGCCGAGCGCCAGGCTGCAAGCGCACCATCGACGAGCTGCTCGACGATCTGCTCGTTGTAGCGCGCAGCCACAATGGCAACACGCAGCCCCGACGCGCTCGGCGGCGCGAAATCCGCTGCTTTTCCCATGCGATCAGTATAGCTAACCGGCGTCGTCGATATAGCCGACGATCTCGAGACCGAAGGCCGCAAGGCCATGCACATGCTTCGGCGCCGACAGCACCTGCATGCGCCGTACCCCCAGATCCTGCAGGATCTGCGCGCCCACGCCGATCGTGCGTAACACACCGCCCGAGGGCGCCCGGCCGCGTTCGGGCCGATCCTCGGTGTGCGCCGGTGCGCGCACCGCATCGGCAAGCTCGCGCGGCGATTCGCCCTGGCGCAGAATCACGACGACACCGCAGGGCTCGTCCGCGATGCGCGCGAGTGCCGCGCGCAAGGTCCAGGCGCCGCTCGCATCGCGCACGCCGAGCACGTCGCGCAGCGTATCGACCAGGTGCACGCGCACGCAGGGCGTCGCCGCCGCATCGAGCGCGCCGCGCACCAGCGCCAGGTGCACATCGCGGTTGACGTGATCCTCGTACGCGTACAACTGGAACTCGCCGTACTCGGTGCGCACGCGTTGCTCGGCAATGCGTTCCACGGAACGCTCGTTGCGCAGCCGGTATCGGATCAGGTCCGCGATGCTGCCGATCTTCAACCGGTGCGCGCGTGCAAATTCCTCGAGTTGCGGGCGGCGCGCCATTGTGCCGTCTTCATTCATGATCTCGACGATGACGGCTGCAGGCTGGAATCCGGCGAGCCGCGCGAGGTCGCAACCGGCCTCGGTGTGGCCCGCGCGTGTCAGCACGCCGCCCGGCTGCGCCATGATCGGGAATACATGGCCGGGTTGGCGCAGGTTTTCAGCGCGCGCCTCGGCGCTCACCGCTGTGCGCACCGTGTGCGCTCTGTCGTAGGCGGAGATGCCGGTGGTCACGCCCTCGGCCGCTTCGATCGACACGGTGAAATTCGTTCGTTGCTCCCGGTTGGTTTCCGTCACCATCAATGGCAACCTCAACAGCGCGCAGCGCTCGGGCGTCAACGTCAGGCAGATCAGGCCGCGGCCGAAGCGCGCCATGAAGTTGATGTCCGCGGCCGTGACTTTCTCGGCGGCCATCAGCAGGTCGCCTTCGTTCTCGCGGTCTTCGTCATCCATGATGACGACCATGCGTCCTGCGCGCAGCTCGACAAGAATCTCTTCGGTAGTGTTCAATTCCATTTCTAGATTATATCTATAAGCTACTGTTTTGTAAGCGCTCTACGTAGCGCGCCATCAGGTCGATCTCCAGGTTGAGCGTAGCGCCGGGCGCGAGTTGTCCCAGCGTCGTGACCTCGAGCGTATGCGGAATGAGATTCACGCCGAATTCGCGCCCGTCGACATTATTGACCGTCAGGCTTACGCCATCGAGCGTTACCGAGCCCTTGCGGGCGATGTAGCGTTCGAGGCCCGAGGGGACGCGCAGTCGCAACCGCTGCGATCTCGCGTCGCCGTTGCGTTCGAGCAGTTCGGCGCACCCGTCGACGTGACCGGAAACCATGTGCCCGCCGAGCGCGTCGCCCGCGCGCAGCGCTGCCTCCAGATTGATGCGCGCGCCGGCGCGCCACTGGCCGATCGTCGTGTGCTGCAGCGTTTCGCGCGACACGTCCGCGATGAAACCGTGCGTCCCCAGCTCCGCCACGGTCAGGCAAACGCCTGCGACCGCGACACTGTCGCCCAGCTGCCGCCGTGCGGCATCGATGCACGACGCATCAATGTCGAGGCGCAGGTCACCACCGCGCGGCTCCGCGCTTCTAATCGAACCCATGCATTGCACTATGCCGGTGAACATCGCTTGCTTGCTGCCTCAGGCGCCGCCGCTTGCAGCGGGCCGCGCAATGATACGCAGGTCGGCGCCAATCCGATCGACGGCGACATAACGCAGCGCGAGGCGATCGGCGAGGTTTGCAATCGGCGGCAGCTGCGCCAGCGGCAATCCTTGTGGGCCCAGCAGGCAAGGCGCCATGTAGATGATGAGTTCGTCGGCCAATTGCGCAGCAAGCAATGCGCCGGCGAGGCGCGGTCCCGCTTCCGCCCACACTTCGTTGGACTGCAATGCCGCAAGACGCGCCATGACCGCGCCAAGGTCGAGGCCATTGGTGTTGTTCGTTGCTACCTGTTCGACCTGCACGCCGGCTTGGCGCAGCGCGCCGAGCCGCGCTTCATCGCTGCAGGCAGTGAACACGGCGGCGGCACCATCGCGCGCGTACACCCGTGCCGAGGGCGTCACGCGCAGCCGCGTATCGAGCACGCCGCGCAGCGGTTGGCGCGAAGCGCCTTCGCTGCGCACGTTCAGTGACGGATTATCCTTGAGCACCGTGCCCGATCCGGTCAGTATCACCGAGCTGCGCGCGCGATATCGCTGCACATCGGCTCGCGCTTCAACACCCGTGATCCACTGGCTGGTGCCGTCGCCGAGCGCGGTACGCCCATCGAGACTCGCGCCGAGCTTTACTCGCACCCACGGGCGGCCGCGCTCGTGGCGGCTGAAAAATCCCACGTTCAGTTCACGCGCTTCATCCGCCAGCAGACCGCCGGCCACCTCGACACCGGCCGCGCGCAGCACGGCCGCGCCGCCGCGCATCCTGGGATTGGGATCGTCCACTGCGTACACGACGCGATGCACGCCCGCCGCGACGAGCGCGCCGGTGCACGGCGGCGTCCGTCCCTGCGCCGCGCAGGGTTCGAGCGATACATAGGCCGTTGCGCTGCGCGCGGTGTCGCCCGCTGCTTGCAGCGCGCGCGCTTCAGCGTGCGGCCCGCCGGCGCGCTCATGCCAGCCTTCGCCGACCACGCGCCCGTCGCGCACCAGCACGCAGCCGACGCGCGGATTCGGATCTGCCGAGTCGAGGCCGAGCGCGGCCAGCTCCAGCGCACGGCGCATGTGCTGTACGTCGCTTGCGCTCCATCCGCTCATCGTTTGCCCTTGTCTGGCGCATCGCTTTCGCCCGGAAGCAGCGGCAGCTGATCGCGCCCCTCTGCGTGCGGTGTACTACGGCGTCGTTGCTTGCGCAGGCCGTCGATCGTTTCGTGGAACGCTTCGACATCCTGGAAACTGCGATACACCGAGGCGTAACGCACATAGCCCACTTCATCGAGGTGCCGCAGTTCTTCCATGACCAGCTCTCCGACCTGCCGCGAGGGCACTTCGCGCTCGCCGAGCACGCGCAGGCGGTGGCCGATGCGCGCGACGGCGTCTTCGATCGCCTCGCTCCCGACCGGGCGTTTCTCGAGCGCCTTGACCATACCGGCCTTGAGCTTCGTTTCATCAAAGGGTTCGCGGCTGCCGTCGCTCTTGATGACACGCGGCAACAGCAGCTCCGCGGCCTCGAAAGTCGTGAAGCGCTCGCCGCAATCGAGGCACTCGCGCCGGCGGCGGATCTGCCGGCCATCTCCGGCCAGGCGCGAGTCCGTCACGCGGGTATCAGCGTGATTGCAGAATGGGCAATGCACGCGAGCGCCTGTTGTTAGGGCCTGTTCACACCCAAGACATCGCTGCGGCCGTGCTCGAGATTGCACAGGGCAAGGCGCGACGACCGATATGTACTTAACGTACATG
>JBEPVS010000190.1:0-4498 GCA_041690875.1 Gammaproteobacteria bacterium | reverse complement strand
ACCTTGCCCTTGGCGTAGACGATTTGGGTGACCACCGAAGCCGAACCCAGCAGGTGAGATTCGCCGTCGGGCGCCCATTCGGGCACCGCCCAGAACGCATCCATGACACGGCGTGGCCCGTCGGTGAATTCATCGGTGAACCACCACTGGTCGCTGAATGGCGCGTGCGCGCGCCCCGGCAAACCCTGGAAATAAGTCACCCAGTTGAACGAACGAAAAGCCGCTTCGCGGTAGCGTGGATCGCGCGTGCGCGAGTAATAGATCGCTTCGACCGCCGCGAGGCGCGCGGTGTGGCTCTCGCAGCACTCGTTCGGCTTGTTGCAGCAGAAAGCGCTGCCGTTACCCTGCTCGGTGGTGACCAGCGCTCCGTGCACCCGGTATTTAGGCCACTTCGGCGTTGTCTTCACCCAATCGATGAGCGCGCTCGCGTGCTCGCGCCAGTGCGCGTCCTTTTCGGGGTGCAGCAGGACGTAGCGCGCCAGCTCGAGCGGAATCACGCTGTTCATGTTGCCGAAGCTCGGCGCGACATCCTCGAAATAGCCGACCCACACATTATTCTGCAGCGGATATTGCTCGAGCCAATGCCATGCCGCCTGGCGCACGCGCTTGTAGTCGTCCAGCCTGCCCTTGCGGATGCGTAGCAATTCATCGAACAGTGAAATCGGCCCGAGCACGTTGGCGGAGTATGGCCCCATCCCCGCGCCCTCGACGCGGCCATCGCGCGCAAAGCAGCGCACCGGCCATGGAGAATGCTGCGCGTCGCCCGCGTGATAGTTGCGTACCAGCTCGTCGGCGAAATGGATCGCGGCGCGCAGGTATTTCTCATCGCCGCTCATTTCATACAGGCGCACGTAGGCGTAGCCATCCTCGCCGACGAGGTGCGGCTCGACATAGTCGTGGCCGTGCGGACTCCAGCCGCGGTAGTCGGCCGCGCCGGGATCCGCCGATGGATACGGCACTTCAGACCACGCGTAGCCTTTCGGCGTGAAGCCATGATCCATTTCGTAGTCGACGAATTCCTGCAGGAACTTCAGCGTCCGTCGATCGCCGGTGTACGGATACAGTCGCTCGACGAATCCCCCGAGCATGCCGCGCAGATACGCGGTGGAGTTGGCCCAGTTGCGGTCGGGTGCCAGTTCAAACGTCGTGCGATCGAAGTCGACGCAGCAATAGAAATAAGGCAGGCGCTGGCGCTGCAGCTGATCCTGAAGGATGCTCCACTGCGAGAGCACATGCGCGGCGTAGGAGTAGCCGGTATTGTCAGGCTGCGGCCACGGCAGCAACTTGCCGCTCGCGTCGAGCTGCACTGGGCGGCCGGCGATTTCGGGAGCATCGACGGTACTCAGCACCTCGAAGGCATCGGCCGCGCGCGCACCGCACGGCATCAGCAACAGCGCCGTGGTGGCCAGCAGGGAGGTGCGCATCACGAACTCCCGGGGCTAACTTGCCAGGTCGCCAGCCAGCGCCTGCAGCGCCGCAAGCGCGGCCAGGGGCGCCGTCTCGGTGCGGAGGGTCCGTGGCCCCAAGCGACAGGCCTGGAATCCATGGCGTTGGGCAAGCAGCTGTTCACGGCCGCTCAGGCCGCCTTCGGGACCCACCAGCAGCACGACGCCGCGTAAACCCTGCGACAGCATCGCCAACGTCGCCGGCGCCTGCGGCACGAGTACCAGCTTGAGTTCATCGCTCCCGGCGGCGCACGCGGTTTCCAGCGGCAGTATGGATTCGATCTCCGGAAGCCGGTTGCGGCCACACTGTTCGCATGCGGCTATGGCGACGCCGCGCCAATGCTCGACGCGACGTCGCAGCGCGGCCTCATCAAGGCGCACCACGCTGAACTCGCAGGACAGCGGCACGATGCGCTGGACGCCCAATTCGGTGGCTTTCTGCACGATGAAATCCATGCGCTCGCCGCGCGCCACGCCCTGCAACAGTGTGATGTGCAGGGGTGATTCGCGCTCGATCGCGGTGTGCGCCCCGACCAGCGCCCGCGCGCCGGACCGGCCGCCCGCGGCGAGTTCGGCGGCATATTCCCCGCCGCGGCCGTTGAACAGGCTCAAGCCGGCACCCGGACGCAGCCGGAGCACGCGCAGCAAATGGGTCGAAGCGGCGGCCGGGAGCAGCACTTCGGCGCCGGAGCGCAGGTCCAGTTGGACATAAATGCGGGTGGTACGCATCTGGCGGACATTTTGGCATCATGGACGGCACCATGCAGTCCGGTTTTTCCATAGACAGGGCCACTGGTCTTTTGCGCGAGGCGCGCCAGGTACTCTCGCCACACTTCGACGAGCGGCCGCAGGCCATGCCGTTGGAACTGATTGTGGTCCACGGCATCAGCTTGCCGCCGGGCGAGTTTGGCGGTCCGTATATCGAACAGCTGTTTACGGGCGGACTCGACCCGAACGCGCATCCGTATTTTTCGGCCATCTGCACGATGCGCGTCTCGTCTCACCTGCTGGTACGGCGCAACGGCGAAGTGGTGCAGTTCGTGCCCTTTGGCATGCGCGCCTGGCACGCCGGCGAATCGAACTGGCAGGGACGACCGGCTTGCAACGATTTTTCGATCGGCATCGAAATGGAAGGAACCGATGATGGCGCCTACGAGCCGGCGCAATACCAGGCGCTCGCCGCGCTGATCTCGGCGTTGTGCGAGGCGTATCCAACGCTGGCGCGCGAACGCGTTGTCGGCCACAGCGACATCGCGCCGGACCGCAAGAGCGATCCGGGACCCGCGTTCGCGTGGCCGTTGCTGAAGCAGCTACTCGGCTAGGCCCTGGCCCCGTCCGCGCCGCCACATCACTTCGCTTCCTTTTGCTCGCCGCGCCAGCACGCGTGCGAGGATGAACATCAGATCGGAAAGACGGTTCAGGTAACGCAGCGCCTGCGGACCCAGCGCTTCGGCACGCGACAACGCCCAGCAACGCCGCTCGGCGCGTCGGCAGATCGAGCGAGCCATGTGGCAGTGCGCGGCCGCCTCGCCCCCGCCAGGCAGCACGAACTCACGCAACGGCGGCAGTTCGGCGTTCCATTCCTCGACCAAAGCTTCGAGTGCCTCGACCTGATGAGCGGTAATGACGACGCTTCCGGGGATCGCGAGCTCGCCGCCGAGATCGAACAGGTCGTGCTGGATCTCGAGCAGCTGCGGAGACATGGATTCGGGCAGTCCGGATTGCGCCAGCAATACGCCGATCGCGCTATTGAGTTCATCGACCGATCCGCAAGCCTCGATGCGCGCGCTTTCCTTCGGCACTCGGCTCCCGTCGGCCAAGCCGGTGCTGCCATCGTCACCGGTGCGCGTCACGATCTTCGAGAGCCGATTGCCCATGCAGGCACGCTACCTCATGTGATCGCGCATGGCGAGCGGCTGCCAAGCTGCGCGCACCGGTCGCGCTTGACCAGCCGGGCATTTGCTCGTCACACTATTGCGGTCAGGTGCTCGTGCGGCGAAGGCGCCAGCGAGTGAAACGGGAAACCGGTGCAGCCTTAATAAGCGATCCCGGTACTGCCCCCGCAACGGTAAGTGAGAAAAGACGGGCCATGGCCACTGTGCGCGAGCACGGGAAGGCGGCCCGAACGGGAAAACCCACTCACGAGTCCGGAGACCGGCCTGGCAAACGAACCGTGATGCGGAGGGCATCGGGCGGCGCCCGTGCAAATCCTTGCGCCGCGGCGACCCCCAAGACCTCCTGCAACACGGCCATTCCAGCATTGCGCCATGCGGGCGAGCATGGCCGGGAGACTTGAGATGTCGATTCACCTTCGTGCCCGCGCACTTCGCGCAGTGGGCCTCATTGCCTTGTTGCCGGTCGCGCCGGCGCTTGCGCAGCAATCCGCAACAGCCAGCAACAACGATCCGTTGGGCGAGATCGTCATCAGCGCGACCCGCGTCGCGCAGCCGGCGAGGCAGGCACTCGAGCCGGTCTTGCTGATCGACCGTGCCACCCTGGAAAATTCGCTCGCAAGCGATGTCGGGGACGTGTTGCGGTTCCACGCCGGCCTTGACCTCGGCCGCTCGGGCGGACCCGGCCAGCCGTTGTCGCTGTTCATCCGTGGCACGAAGAGCGACCAGTCGATCGTCATGATCGATGGCGTACGCATCAACCCCGGCACATTCGGCGGCGCCCCGCTCCAGAACCTGGCGCCCGAATTGTTTGACCACATCGAAGTCGTCAAGGGCCCACGCTCGGCAATCTATGGGAGCGACGCGATCGGCGGCGTGGTGAATCTCATCACGCGGCGCAGCGGCCCGACAGGATTCGACGCGATGCTGGGATATGGCCGCTACGCCACCGGCGAATTTTCACTCGCGGGCCGCTACGACGGTGGCGATTCCGTGCTGCAGGCGGCGCTCACAGGCGAGCGATCAGACGGCTTCCCCACGTTTACGGCCGATACAGTCGATCGCGGCTACAAGAATCTCTCCGGCACCATCACCGGCGCAACGCGCGTGGGCGGCGTGGAGCTGGGCGGGCTGTACTGGCGCGCGCAGGGCACATCGGAC
>JBEPVS010000189.1:0-4500 GCA_041690875.1 Gammaproteobacteria bacterium | reverse complement strand
GTCGTGGCCCACTCCCGCACCTGCGCGAGCAAGGTCGGTTCTTCATCGGCAAGCAGCGTCCGTTGCGCGCCCGCGCCGGACAACTTGGCGAGGCACAGGTAATTGGCGCGGCCCTTCAGCAGCGCGGTCGTCAACGGCCGGCCCAGCGCGCCGGCCAGTAGCGGAATGTCGCGCATGTAGAGCTGGTCCTGCAGCGTGCGCGTGCCGGTGGAAATCAGCACACGCAGTCCGGACATCAAGGCCGGCACC
Organism: Gammaproteobacteria bacterium; assembly: GCA_041690875.1. Classification (GTDB taxonomy): domain Bacteria; phylum Pseudomonadota; class Gammaproteobacteria; order Steroidobacterales; family Steroidobacteraceae; genus FEN-1191. The sequence continues at coordinate 4,251 of JBEPVS010000189.1, read as the reverse complement.
AGGTACGCAAAAGTCTTGCCGGTGCCGGTGCCCGCTTCGACCAGCAGGTGTTCGCGCTGTTCGAGCGCCTCGGCAATGCGCGCTGCCATGCGTCGCTGCGACGGCCTCGACACGAAACCTTCGAACGAGCGCGCCAGCGGTCCGCCGGCGCGGAATATGTCGTCCAGCGCTGTCATCCGCAACCGTCTGGAATCGATTGTGGGTTCACTGCCGGCGGCACCGCTTATAATCGCGCATTCCTCCAAGGATACGACATGGCGAGCGACCCCCATACCCTCGCATCATTAGCCGATATCAGCAGAAACGTCACCGACTGGGTCGGCGAAGTGGCTGCGCTGACCCAGCCCGCCCGCACCCATTGGTGCGACGGTTCGGATGCCGAGCGCGACATGCTGCGCGCCGAGATGGTCGCGCGCGGTGAGCTGCAGGCGCTCAATCCCGATACCTTCCCGCGTTGCTATTTGTACCGCTCCGATCCGACCGATGTCGCGCGCGTCGAGCACCTCACGTTCGTGTGCACGAGCAAAAAGGAAGATGCGGGCCCAAACAACAACTGGATGGCGCCTGACGCCGCACACGCGCAAATGCGCGAGCTGTTCAAGGGATGCATGCGCGGGCGCACGCTCTACGTCGTGCCGTACTGCATGGGTCCCCTTGATTCGCCGTACGCGCGCTGCGGTGTCGAAATCACCGACAGCGCGTACGTCGTGCTCAACATGGGACTGATGACGCGCATGGGACGCGCGGCGCTTGAGCGCATTGCGGCCGAAGGTCAGTTCGTGCGCGGACTGCATTCGACCGGCGAGCTCGATCCGGAACGACGCTTCATCATGCATTATCCCGAGGAGCTCGCGATCGAGAGCTACGGCTCGGGCTACGGCGGCAACGCGCTGCTCGGCAAGAAGTGCCACGCGCTGCGCATCGCGAGCTACCAGGCGCGCACCGAGGGCTGGCTGGCCGAGCACATGCTGATCGTCGGGCTGCAGAATCCCGCCGGCGAAACGCACTACGTCGCGGCGGCTTTTCCGTCGGCCTGCGGCAAGACGAACCTCGCGATGCTGATTCCGCCCGAATCCCTGCCGGGATGGAAAATCTTCACGATCGGCGATGATATAGCCTGGCTGCAGCCAGGACGCGATGGCCGGTTGTGGGCGATCAATCCCGAGAGCGGATATTTCGGCGTCGTGCCCGGCACGAACCGCGCGACCAATCGCAACGCCTTCGACATGATCAGCCACGACGCGATCTTTACGAACGTCGCATTGACCGCCGACCTGGAACCCTGGTGGGAAGGCCGCAAGAAACACGTGCCGGTGATCGACTGGCGCGGGCGGCCGTTTGATCCGAGGAACGGACCGGCCGCGCATCCGAATTCGCGCTTCACGGTCGCGGCCACGCAGAACCCGAGCTACAGCGAGGCGGCCGAGGATCCACGCGGCGTACCGATCTCGGCGCTGATCTTCGGCGGACGCCGGCGCGAGCTGGCGCCGCTTGTTTACGAGGCGCGCAGCTGGCAGCACGGTGTGCTGGTGGCCGCTTCGGTCGCCTCTGAAACGACGGCGGCCGCGACCGGGAAAGTCGGCATCGTGCGCCGCGATCCGATGGCGATGAAACCCTTCGCCGGGTACAACTTCGGTGACTACTTCGCGCACTGGCTCAGCATGGGCGAGCGGCTGCAGAAACCGCCGCGCATATTCCACGTCAACTGGTTTCGCCAGGACGCCGCCGGCAAATTCCTCTGGCCCGGGTTCGGCGAAAACCTACGGGTGCTGCACTGGATGCTCGAGCGCTGCGCGGGACGCGTCGGCGCGCGCGAGGGCGCCATCGGCCTGCTGCCAAACCCCGGGGATCTCGATACGACCGGTCTCGACATTGATCCGCAGGTGCTGGCCGAATTGACCTCCGTTCCGCCGGCAGCGCTGCGCAGCGAAATCGCCGATATCCGCTCGTACCTGAAGGAATTCGGGGCTCGAACGCCGGAAGCGCTCTATCAGGAACTCGACGACCTGGAGCGGCGGCTCGAGGCCTAGTGTTGTGGCGGCCTTAGGGCCCCACGACCGGCCGGCTCTTTCAGGCTTCCTCGCACACGAATCGCAGCGTCTGCGGCGATTCGGTGTCCGGGCTCTTGCCCAGTCCGATCATGCCCTCGCCCTTGACCGGAATCGTATCGCGGCGCACGAAGGCTTCTTCCTGCCCGTTGATCTGCACGAAGGTGCCGTTGGTGCTCATGTCGGTGAGCATGAAACGGTTGCGGTTGAACTCAATGCGAGCATGCAGGCGCGAGATCAGGTTGCCGCGCACGATGACATCGCTCTCATCGGCGCGACCAATGACCACCTGCGGATGCAGCTGGTCGACGATGACCTCGCGATCGGCCACCGCAACGCGCATGCGCACCGTGCGGCGCTGGTCGCGCGCGGTCAGCGCTATCGCCGGCAGCATGCTGGTCACATCTTCGGTCTGCCAGAGCACTTCGTAGAGCGCCACTTCGGCGCCCTGTCCGCGGATCGTCGCGACATCGATCTGCCGCACCGACGCGCGCCACTCGGGCGAAAGCCGCTCAACGGTCGCCGATGTCGTGATGATCTGACCGGCCTTCGCCTGGCTCGTCATGCGGTTGGCGGTGTGGACGCTGGCGCCAAACACATCGCGCGCTTCGAGCACGACCGGGCCGAAGTGACAGCCGATGCGGATCGCGACGGGCTGACCATCCATCCTCAGGTCGGCGTGCGCGGTGATCCGCTTCTGCATCTGCCCTGCGGCATTGAGCGCATCGTCAGGCTTGGGGAAGGTGGCCATCACTTCATCGCCGATGGTCTTGATCACCGTGCCGTTGTGCTGCTCGGTGGCCGTGCGCATGACGTCGATGCAGATCGCCACCATGGCCCGGGCGCGCTGGTCGCCCAGCGACTCGAACAGGCGGGTCGAGCCGACCACATCGGCGAACAAGATGGCGAGCTCGATATCCTTGACCATGTTTCCCGTAGTCGGCATCGATGGCGGCCTGTTAGTTCACATAAGGTGGCCGCGGTCCGCCGCGATTATACGCGAGCAATTGTTCCAGACTACGAAAAGTACACGATAAGTGCATGATCAGTACAGGAAAAAGTCTGGCGCAGCGCCCACGCTGCGAGAACCCTCGGCCAGGCGCGCGCGGAATGCGCGCGCGCCGCCCTGACCCGCGTAGAGCCCAAACATATGCCGCGTGATCGCGTTGAGCGGCTCGCCGGCGGCTGTTTCGCGCGCCGCATAGTGCGCCATGCGCTCGAGCAAGGAACGCTCGGATGGCCGCTGCCAGCCGTCATCGAACAGTTGCTGGTGCAATTCGCCGAGGATGTAGGGTCGGTGATAGGCCTCGCGGCCGAGCATCACGCCCGCGCTCCAGCCCAGGGCTTCGCGCGCCTGCGCGACGGTGCGTAGTCCGCCGTTGAGCACGAACTGCTGTCGTGGGAATTGCGCCGCCAGCCGTTGAACGACGTCGGGCCGGAGCGGCGGCACCTCGCGGTTTTCCTTCGGTGACAGGCCCCCGAGAACGGCCTGGCGAGCGTGTACGATAAATATTTCGCAGCCCCCATCGCTCACCGTCTGGGTGAACATGCGCAGCCGCTCAAAATCCTCGGCATCGTATTCGGCGAGGCGTTCGCGCAACGGTGCGGGTGCCGAATCGCCGGAAGCGCGATCGATGATGCCGATGCGCATCTTGACGGTCACCGGGACTGATACCGCGGCGCGCATCGCAGCGACGCACTCGGCCACTCGCGCGGGTGTCGCCATGAGGCAGGCGCCGAACGCGCCGGCCTTTACCCGATCGCTCGGGCAACCACAGTTCAAATTGATCTCGACGTAGCCCGCCTGTTCGCCAAGCCGTGCGGCCTGCGCCAGTCGCGCCGGATCGCTGCCGCCCAATTGCAGCGCGACCGGTTGCTCCTCCGGCGAAAACGTAAGCAGCCGAGCCGCATCACCGCGTAAGAGAGCCTCGGCCGTGATCATCTCCGTATATAGAAGAAGACGCGACGAGAAGCCACGCAAGAAATAACGACAGTGGCGGTCGGTCCAATCCATCATTGGAGCGACTGACAATCGCCGCTCGATGCCGGCGCCGGATGCTTCGGTACGCACGCCCGCGAGTCTATCGCGGGCGGCGCACCGACGCTGCCGACAGGCTACTCGCGGTAGCCTTTCTCCCAGTCCATTACGCGCTTGTCGGCTTCATCGCGCTGGATGCCATAACGCTCCTGGATGCGGCCCACG
>JBEPVS010000188.1:0-4521 GCA_041690875.1 Gammaproteobacteria bacterium | reverse complement strand
GTGTGGAACAGGTTCAGCGTGCCGCGCTGACTCACCATCGCATTGAAATTCAATTCACGCTCGAGGCTTTCCCACAGTCGCAGCGAGTAGTCGTAGAAGCGGATGTTCTCGGGTCTAAAATAATTGGAGCGGATGATCGTCGTGTTGCGCCCCACGTTGCCCAATCCGATGGGTCCCCGCTCGAGGACCGCGACATCGCGAATGCCAAACACACGTGCAAGGTAGTAGGCGGTCGCCAATCCATGGCCGCCGCCGCCGACGATGACCACACGATAGCGCGGTCGCGGTTCGGCCTTGTGCCAGGCGCGCGACCAGCCGCGCTGGCCCGCGAGCCCTTCGCGCAACAGGCGCAGCAGGGAATAGCGCCCGGTGGATTCGCGCGGTGAAGTATCAGACGTCCAGTTGGACTTCTCAGCGGCGTTCATCGGTGCCGGGCATCATAGCGCGGGACTTGACGCGCGCAGCGGCAACCGACAACGTAACCCGGTGACACGATCATTCCGGTGCCTTGCCTTGAGCGCTGCGGTTGCGCTGTGCACCGCACTGTCGCTGCACGCTACCGCAGCGGCCGCCATTCGCACTCCGGTTGTCGTCTCATCCAAGTTGTCGAGCGAGTCGGCAATGATTGGCCAGATGATCCGGCTACTGCTGAACGCGCGCGGCGTCCCGACGATCGATCGCATGACGCTCGGCGCCACGCCGGTGGTGCGCAAAGCCTTGTTGTCCGGCGAGATCGACCTCTATACCGAATACACCGGCAACGCCGGGTTCTTCTTCAACGTCGCCGATGACCCCGCCTGGAAGGATTTGCGCGCGGGCTATGCGCTGGGATCCCGCCTCGACTATACGGCGAACCACATCGTCTGGCTGGCACCCGCCAACGCCAGCAACGCCTGGGCGCTGGCGGTGCGCAGCGATGTCGCGCTCGCCAACGGTTTACATACAATGAGCGACTTCGCGCGCTGGGTGCGCGGCGGCGGCCGCGCCGTGCTCGCCTGCTCGGCGGAGTTTGCCAACGCCGGCACGTTGCGGTCGCTCGAGCAGACCTACCACTTCAAGCTGCGCGCGGATCAGTTGATCGTACTGGCCGGCGGCGAGACCTCGGCGACGATCGGCGCGGCGGCGGCGCGGACCAACGGCGTCAACACCGCGATGGTGTACGGCACCGATGGCGGCATTGTCGCGGCGCGATTGGTGCTGCTCGCTGACGACCTGCACAACCAGCCGGTGTATGCACCGGTGCCGATCGCGCGCGAGGCCGTCATCAAGGCTTATCCGCAATTGCCCGCTTTGCTCGCGCCGCTGATGCAAAGCCTCGACAGCGATACGCTTCGGCGCCTGAACGCGCGCGTGCAGATCGACGGCGAGGCCGCGCAGGTCGTGGCCGAGGATTACCTGCGCGAAAAGGGGTTCCTGAAGTGATGCGGCTCGGCACGTGACGGAGCGCCTCGAATGATCGCCCGCGGCCGGCGAATCGATCGTCTGGGCGCGTTGCTTGCGTTCATCGGCGCGGTATCGCTCCTTTGCCTGCCGTTTGCCGTGTTCAAGCAGAACCGGATCATGCCGGGCGATACGCTGGGTTTGTTCGCCGCCGCGCCAGCGCAGGCGGCATTCGCCTGCCTCGGAGCGCTGGTAGTGGCAGCGCTGGTCGCGCTGTTCGTTCCCAAAGCGCGGCTGCGCTTCGCGGTGGCGCTGGTCGGCATCGTGCTGCTGGCCAACGCGATTGCGGCGGCCGGCACTGCGCTGACACCACTCGGCAATCGCGTGGTGCGCGTGGCGCCCGGCTCCGCGTGCTGGTTGTTGCTCGCAGTACTCGTGCTGCTGGCGGCTGATGCCTTGACACGCATGCAACCGCGCCCGCTCGCTCGCGTGCTGCTGCTCGGTGCATGCGCGGCCGCTGCTGCTTTCGCGCTCGGGAGTGGTGTGTTCGATCACTTGTCCATCATGCGCGAGTATGCCGTGAACGCCGAACGCTTCACGCGCGAGCTGCAACGGCATCTGTGGCTGGCGTTCGGATCGTTGGGGGTAGCGCTCTGCCTCGCATTGCCGCTCGGCATCCTTTGCCACCGCGTGCCGCGATTGCGCGCCGGCACGCTGGTCACGCTGAACCTCGTGCAGACCATTCCCGCCATTGCGCTGTTCGGCATCCTGATGGCGCCCCTTGCGGCGCTGGCTGCGAACGTGCCGCTGGCTGCGCGGCTGGGCATCCACGGCATCGGCGCCGCGCCTGCCGTGATCGCACTATTCCTGTATTCGCTGCTGCCGATCGTTGCCAACACTGTCGTCGGACTAAAACGCGTGTCGCCGGCAGCGGTCGAGGCGGCGCGTGGCATGGGCATGACGGGCGGCCAGGTGCTGTCGCGCATCGAGATGCCACTCGCACTGCCCGTAATCCTTACCGGCGTGCGCATCGTGCTCGTGCAGAATATCGGCCTGGTGACGATTGCCGCGCTGATCGGCGCCGGCGGCCTCGGCGCCTTTGTATTCCAGGGCATCGGCCAGACGGCGATCGACCTGGTGCTGCTGGGCGCGCTGCCGACCGTCGCGCTGGCATTTGCCGCCTCGGTACTGCTGGATGCATTGACCGATTGCATGGAGCGCTCGCCGCGATGATCACCGTTGACAGCTTGAGCAAGCGCTACGGCGATTCGACAGTCGTCGACGACGTGTCGATGGAGATCGAACGCAATGCGATCACAGTGATCGTCGGCACGTCCGGTTCGGGCAAATCCACGCTCCTGCGCATGATCAACCGCCTGGTCGAACCGAGCGGCGGTCGCGTGCTGATCGATGGCAAGGACACGCGCGATGAACCTGCGCACCTCCTGCGCCGGCGCATCGGTTACGCGATCCAGGGACACGGCTTGTTTCCACATCGGACGGTGGCGGAGAACATTGCGACGGTGCCGCGCCTGCTCGGCTGGCCCGAAGCGCGCATCGCTCCGCGCGTCGATGAATTGCTGCGAGCCTTCGCGCTCGAGCCGGCTGCGTACGGCGGGAAATACCCGCACCAGCTCTCGGGCGGCCAGCAACAGCGCGTCGGCGTCGCGCGCGCACTGGCCGCCGAGCCCGGACTGCTGTTGATGGACGAACCCTTTGGCGCGCTCGATCCGATCATCCGTGCCAAGGCGCAGGATGACCTGCTCGCGATCCAGCGCCGTTTCGGCACGACGATCGTTCTCGTCACGCACGACATGGATGAAGCCTTCCGCCTGGGATCGCGCGTGGCGGTCATGAGCCAGGGTCGACTGCTGCAGTACGATCGGCCCGCGGAGCTCCTGACGCAACCGGCGGACTCGCTGGTCGCGCGCATGACCGGCGTCGCGGACCGTGCGCTGCGTTTGTTATCGCTGACGACGGCAGGCGAACTGGTGACGACGAATGCCGGCCCCAATACAGAAGCGGGCGCCCCGACAATAGCGGCTACGGCTTCGCTCCGCGATGCATTGTCGGAACTCCTGTGGCGCGGCGCGGATTCGATCCAGGTGATCGGCAGCGATGGCGTGCCGATCGGCGTGCTGACGCTCGCGGCAATTCGTGCGCACGGGAAAGCGGACTGATGGCGCCCGCAACAGCCTTGCCCCCTCAGGCGAACGGGATGCGCTACACGCATTGGTTACGCCCTGCCCACCTTCTGCGCATCGCCGCGTTGGTTCTGTTGGCAGCCTTCCTGTTACAGCCGCAACAGTTCGCACCGTTGTTCGCGCCGTTAACGCAATACGGGGCGCCGGCGATCTACGACCAGGGCGACCTGCTGCAACTCGCGCTCGCGCACCTTGGCAGCGTGTGCGTGGCGGCCCTCGCCAGCACGATCGTCGCGGTCGGGCTTGGCATATTGGTCACGCGGCCCAGTGGCGCGGAATTCCTGCCGCTGTCGCGTGCCATCGTAAACGTCGGCCAGACATTCCCGCCGGTCGCCGTGCTGGCGGTGGCGGTGCCGCTCGTGGGCTTTGGCGAGGCGCCTACGCTGATCGCGCTGTTCGTCTACGGATTGCTGCCGATCTTCGAGAACACGATGGCGGGCCTCCAGAGCTGCAGCGACGAGCTGCTCGAATCCGCCAGCGGCATGGGACTGAGCGCCAGGCAACGACTCTGGGGGGTGGAGTTGCCCATGGCGCTACCCCTGATACTCGAGGGCATCCGGCTTTCGCTGGTCATCAATATTGGCACCGCAACAATCGGCTCGACGGTGGCCGCCAAGGGTCTGGGCGAGGTGATCATCGCCGGGCTTCTGTCAAACAACACGGCGTTCATACTTCAAGGCGGACTTGTGACCGGTTTGATAGCCATCCTGCTATATGATGCAGTAGGTTTGCTGGAGCGAATGCTCTGCAAGTCCGCGCACGTGCAGTGAATCTTCGGTGCGCAGTAAACCCCGGATGTAATTTGAAGTGAGCCCGGTCGGCGAGAGTTCGGTCAAGGCAAGTCCAGTCGGCAGCATGCCCGTCGTGGAGTGGCAGACACTTTTGCTGGTGCTGGTGACGTATACGGGTTGGCTCGGGGTGACTTTCGCCTATGGCC
>JBEPVS010000187.1:0-4530 GCA_041690875.1 Gammaproteobacteria bacterium | reverse complement strand
CCCGCCCCCCCCCGCGCGCGCGGGCGGCGGCCGCACGCGCGATGCCCAACCCTGCTGGGCGCGGCGTGGGGACGGGGCCGCGGCGCGCGCGCCGCGCCCCACGGCGGGTTTGCCGATCTCCGGCAACGCCTGCCGTGCCGTGACGCAAGGCGACTGGAGCGCATTGTGGCTGGGTCCTGATGAACAGCTGCTGGTCGGCCCGGAATCCGCGCACGCACAGCTCGCGCCACGGATGGCCGCCGCGCTCGATGGCATCGCGCATTCGCTCGTCGACGTGAGCCACAGGCAGGCCGCGATTGAATTGAGCGGTGCCGGCGCGACGACATTGCTGGCCATGGCTTGCCCGCTCGATCTCGACTTGAGCGTGGCGCCGGTCGGCTTCTGCACGCGCACCGTGTACGCGAAGGCCGAGATCGTGCTGTGGCGCCAGTCGCCGCAGCAATTCCAGCTGCAGACCTGGCGCTCGTTCCTGCCCTACGTCACCGGCCTGCTCGCGCTCGGCTCGCGCGAACTCGCCTCCGTCTAGAACTTGTAGCCCACGTTCAGCGCGAACACGCGCGGTCGCAACGGCGTCTGCGCAACGATGAACTGGTCGGTGCTCGTGAAGACCGCTTTGTTCGAATCCGTCAGGTTTTCGCCGACCAGCGCCAGGTTCCAGGCGCCGCGCGAACAACCGATGGAGGCATCCCACGTGGAGTAAGCCGGATTCTCGAATCGGATGCGCCCCGTCGTGATGAGTCCGTCTGCAGCCAGCGGCGGATTTGATCCCGCCTGCGTGTACGAATGCCCGACGTGCGAGGTACCAATCTGGAAATACGCGTTCAGGTCGTTCACGGCCCAGTCGTAGCGGACACGCAGGCTCGTCTGGATCGGGGGCGCGTTGGCCGTCGGCGAGCCCTTGGGGCCGTAGACGTTTGCAACAGCAGGCGCGTTGGCCGCGGTGCAGCCCGCCGCAAAGTACGTGCCACCGCAGGTGTACGTGATCGGCTGGCCCACATTCGGCGAATCGGGATTGTTGTTGAGCAGGAGCGGTGAGTTCGTCTGCTCGCTGTGGTTCCACGATCCGGCGGCCTGGATCGTCCAGCCCTGCCATGGCCGCGCCACGAGCTGCATCTCGAGACCCTTCAGGTCGAAGTCCTGGCCGTTCGAGTTGAAGAACACGTTGCCGACGACGCTCGAATAGAAAATGGCGACCTGGACGTCTTTCCATTTTTCCTGGTAGTAGGCGCCGTTGAACTCGAGCCGATGGTCGAGCCACTGCGTCTTCCAGCCGATCTCGTTGTTGTCCAGCTTGTCGGAGCGATACGAGTCAGGCACCTTGTACTGGTACACCTGGTTCTCGTCATAGCCGTGCAGCGTGCCACCATTCTGGTTGAAGCCGCCGGGCCGGAAGCCTTGCGAGAACGTGTAGTACAACATGATGTCGGGCGTGACGTGCCAGGTCAGGTTGGCGCGGCTCTTCCAGCCCGACTCCGTGTCCTTCAGCGGCGGCACATGCTGGTCGAGGTGATAGCTGTTCGCCTGGCAGCCGTCCGCTCCCGGCGCTCCGGCCTGGAAGCAGAAGAAGTTGTTCGGCACGTCGCCCTTCAGCGAATTCCTGAACTGGAAATGCCGCGTGCCGATCGTCGCAGTCAAAACCTTCGGAATCAGATCGTAGTCCGCCGAGATGAAGAACGCCGTCTGTTTGACCTGGCGAACATCGTCCTGGTAGAAGGAGCTGTTCACATCGCGCACGCCGGGATTGCGAACGTTGCTCCCGCTGGTGCCGATCTGCGTGAAGCAACCGGTGTTGCCCGGATCGACGCCTGGTGTGCCGCTTGAAGTGCACGCGGGCACTGTCTTGTAGCGCCAGTCGCTCTGGTCGTAGAGCTTGTTGTCCTCGAGGTAAATGCCGCCGAGTGCGCGGAGACGCCAATCATCGGGTGTCGACAACCGAAATTCGTGTTGCGTGTGCTGGTTCTGTTCGTTCGATCGCCAGATGACCTGCGGTGAAAAGCACTTCGACGGCAGGTAAGGCGTGTAATAACCCGGGCCGTAGCACTGGTAGTAATCGGCGTACACGCCACGCGAATAGTTGGTGTAGTCGTTGACCTGTTCGACCTTGCGGCTCAGGTATCCGCCGGTGTACACCGCGCGCAATGCACCGATCTTGCCGTTCAGCGTCCACGACGTGTTCGTGAACTTGTCTCGGTCGAAAGAGGGATTGAACAGCGTGACCTGGAGCGGTTGCAACTGCTCGCGATCGGAGCCAAACGGTTGCTGGTAGAACACGCCGTCGGCGTTCAGCTCCTGGTACGCCTGCGTGAGAAGCAGATCCCAATCCTCGCTGAACTTGAGCTTCAGGCCCGCACGGATGCCCTGGTATGTGGCCGGGTTGATGTCGGAGCCGGCGAACGCGTGGTTGTCCACGGCAATTGAGCCGGGCGGCACGCAGAAACCGTTGTTCGGCAATCCGTCGGGGCACTGGCCATTCACGGCTGCTGCGTAGTGGGCATACTGGATGCCAACGTCGGTATTACGGCGCGTAAACGTCGCCGGCACATTGTCGATATAGCCGCCGCGGCGATCGTCGTACACGACGACGCGTACCGCGGCGCGGCCATCGACGATCGGCACGTTCAACACCAGTTCAGCTGAAGAATTGGGCGACCCGTGGGCGGTCGTGCCATAGCTCAACTTCGCGTTGCCTTCGGTCACGTCGAGCTTCGGCTCGTTGGTAATGTAGCGGATCATGCCCGCTTCGGCGCCCGATCCGAACAGCGTGCCCTGCGGGCCTTCCAGCACTTCGATGCGATTGATGTCGGCGGCGTACACATCGAGGTTTCGGCCTGGCAGCTGGCCGGACTGATTGTCGAGATAGATGGCGACGTTGGGGAACGAGGCGGTCGAGCCGCTGCCCTGGCTGGGCTGCGCGCCCGCCGACAGGCCGCGCATGAAAATTTCGTTCTGGCCCGGGCCGTTGTTGGCCGACGACACGTTTGGCAGGTATTTGATGTAATCGTCGAAGGTCGTGACGTTCAATTGCTTCAGCGATTCGCCGGTGAAGGCCTGCATCGAGATCGGCACGTTCTGCATGTTCTCAGAGCGGCGCTGCGCGGTGACGATGATTTCCTCGAGCGAATTCGCGCCCGCCCCATTGCTTGAATCTTCCGCGTGCGCACTCACCGCCACGCCGCCGATGACGGCCGCCACAGCACAGGAAACCTTTCTATACACGGCAAATCCCCCGTTTACGCCCCAACACGCATATTGGATCAAACACCCCGTCACAAGCAAATCAGCGTCCGGATCGAATGCTCGGTGCGCATCTGGCACACTGTCACAAACAATATGAATGTTGCAGGGGGCACACGCATGAAGAAGCACGCCGACGTCACTCGGGCCGATAGCGGAATGGAGCACTTCGGATACCGGGAGTCGCTCGACCGTGGCATCGGCAAGTTTGGCAGCTTCGCCGCCGGCGTCAGCTACATTTCAATTCTCACCGGTACTTTCCAGTTGTTCTATTTCGGATACAGCACCGCGGGCCCCGCCTACCTGTGGTCGTGGCCGATGGTGCTCATCGGCCAGCTCGCGGTCGCGCTGTGCTTCATGGAGCTCGCCGCGAAGTATCCGGTCGCCGGATCGGTCTACAACTGGTCGAAGCAACTCGGCAGTGCGTGGGTCGGCTGGAGTGCGGGCTGGATGATGCTGACGGCGTCGATATTGACGCTGGCCGCGGTGGTGCTGGCGCTGCAGTTGAATCTGCCGCGCCTGTGGCATGGCTTCCAGATCGTGGGAGATGGAACCGGCGCCTACGACTTTGCGACGAACGCGGTCATTCTCGGTACGATCCTGATCGCGTGCACGACGCTCGTAAACGCCCTCGGCGTGCGGCTCATGGCGATGATCAACAGCGCCGGCGTATTTATCGAGCTGATCGCCGCCTGCCTGATCGCGCTGATATTGGCCTTGCACGTCACGCGGGGGCCGGCCGTGTTCTTCACGACCGGCGGCTACGGCGGCGGCACGACGAGCGGTTACCTGGGCGCCTTCCTCGTCGCCTCGCTCGCTTCGGGCTACGTGATGTACGGGTTCGACACCGCCAGTTCACTCGGCGAGGAAACCCTCGAGCCGCGGCGCACGGCGCCGAAGGCCATCCTGCGCGCGATACTGGCCTCATTCGTCATTGGCGGGGCGATTTTGGTGTTCGCCATCCTGTCGGCCCCCAACCTGCACGACCCGCTGATCTCGAGCAGTAGTGGCGGCCTGCAGTACATCGTCGAGCAGGTGATGTGGGGTCCATTGAGCAAGGTCTTCCTGGCGTGCATTGTGGTCGCGGTGACCGTGTGTTCGCTCGCGGTGCACACAGCCGCAATCAGGCTGACGTTTGCGATGGCGCGCGACAACGCCCTGCCTTTCGGAGACAGGCTCGCCCGAGTAAACGCCAACACGCAAACGCCGATCGCTCCAGCGATCGTCATCGGCATCATTGCAGCGCTGATCCTCGTCATCAACATCGGACAGCCGAAGATCTTCACCGTACTGACC
>JBEPVS010000186.1:0-4563 GCA_041690875.1 Gammaproteobacteria bacterium | reverse complement strand
GTTCCGCACGGGTCGTCCACAACGCCGTCACGTGGAGCGAGCGACTCGCCTGGTCATCTAACGGGAAACTGCTGGCTGTCGCGACGGGGCGCGCGCTGCAGGTTTTCGGCAGCGATGGCGCGCCGCGAGTGTCCTTGCCACCACAGAACGGTGTCATCGCCGCGATCGCGTGGCGCGGCAAAACCAGCGAACTTGCGACTGTCGGCAATGGCGGCGCGAACCTGCACCGGCTCGAGCCGCAGCTCCTCAGCCGCGAACATCCCTGGCAAGGCGCGTGTCTCACCGCGAGCTGGAGTCCGGATGGCCGCGTGCTCGCCTCCGGCATGCAGGATGGCTCCGTGCATTTCTGGAACGTCGCTGCCGGGATGCAGTCGCAAATGCGCGGCTACGGCGCCAAGGTGGCACTGACGAGCTGGAGCGCGAACAGCAAGCTGCTCGCCACGGCTGCGGACGAGATCATCATCGTCTGGGATTTTTCCGGGCGCGGTCCGGAAGGCAGCGAGCCGCTGCAACTGGGCGCGCATACTGCGCGGCTCGCGCAGCTGGCATTCCAGCCAAAAGGTTCACTGCTCGCGGCTGGCGGACGCGATCACCGCCTGACGTTGTGGCGCACGGCGCAGCCCCAACAACCCGTCGACGCCGACATGTACCCGGAAGAAGTGGCGCTGCTGCGCTGGTCGAACGACGGCGCACAGCTTGCGGTCGCCGACCGCGCCGGGCTGCTCAATATCTACAGCGTGCGCGGCTAACGAGGCAGCGTCAGTTCGAGCGCGACCTGTTCAGGCGCCTGTGCGGGGGTCGGTACGGTTCCCGCGACGCCAGCGTACTGATCGAGCAACAGGTGCAATGCACGCGTCCAGGTGTAACGCTGCAGCGCGCGGGCGCGCGCTGCGCGACCGAGCGCAGCCAGATCGCGTTCATATAACGCGGCGATGACTTCCGCCATGCTGGCGGTGTCATTGGGCTTTGCCAGCATGCCCACGGATTCATCGACATGTTCCGGCACCGCGCCGGCATTGGCGCCGACGACGGGAATGCCGCAAGCGAGCGCCTCGATGATCACGAGTCCGAAAGTTTCGCTGCAGCCCGCATGCACCAGCGCATCGCACGAAGCGATCATCGTGGCGAGCTCGACGCTGTCGCGCCGATACGGCAGGACGCTGATGTTCGGTGCCGGACGCGAATACTCGCCGCCGCCCAGCATCAGCAGGTGATAGCGATTGCCGAGCCGGCGCAGCGCGCCGTACAGCACATCGATGTTTTTCTCAGTGGAGAAGCGGCCCGCGTAGACGAGTAGCCGGGTTTCGTCGGCAAGGCCCAGCGAGTGGCGCAAATCCGGCGTGCGGCGCACGGGCGAGAAAATGTCGGTGTCGACGCCCAAAGGCTGGAGTGCCGTGTTGTACAGGCCGAGTCCCGCCAGGTACTCGCACATCTGCCGGCTGGGCGCGAGCACCAGGTCGACGCGTTCGTAGACGCGGCGCAAGTATTCGGCCAGGCCGGTTTCGATGACGCGACCGAGCCTGCGGCCGGCGAGCCGCGGGAAATTCGAGTGGAAAAACGCCAGCAATGGAATGCCGCGGCGACGAGCGCTGCGCATCGCGCACCACGCCGGATGGAATACATCCCCGACTTCGATCAGGTCCGGCTGGAGCGCATCAAGCATGCGCACCCATCGGGGCGGCGACAGCGGCAACCGATAATTGAACGTGCCCGGCACCTTCCAACCCCTGATCGTACTGATCGCACCGGGTCGCAGCTCGGTCACTGTGCCGGGCACCAGCAACGAATGCCGGTGCTGCGTGTGCGCGAGCAGCCATTCATGCTTGGCGGTCAGGTAACGGCGCACGCCGCCGCTGGTCGGCGAAAAGAACAGGGTGGTGTCTACGATGTGCATGAATGGCCTTTGTCCCAAGGCCATTGCACCCGCCGCTCGGGTGCCTGTCAAGTCAGCTCGGCGCTGCTTCCTTCTGGACTACCGTTTCGTCAGCCTGGACTACGGCCGCGCTGCCCGTCGGTAGTCGAATGCGGATGCGCGTGAACTGGCCGCGCCTGGTCGCGACCTGGATCTGTCCATCGAGCCGCTTGATGTTGTCGCGGAGAATGCGCATGCCGAGCCCACGACCGTTGGGATCCGCCGCGGTGCTCAGTCCTGCATGGAAAATCAGCGTTGTTGCCCGGCGCGGATCCTGCTCCAGGGCCGCCTCATCGGTGATCAATGCGCTCGCCACCGCGGCTTCGATGATGCGCGTCGTGTTCAGGCCCTGACCGTCATCCTGCACAACGAGTTCCGACAGCCCTCCGTTGCGCCGCTGGAATTCCACCAGCAATGCGCCCTGCGCATTCTTGCCGGCGGCGCGCCGCTGCGCGGGCGTCTCGATGCCGTGCTCGATCGCGTTGCGCAGCATCTGGCTCAACATGTCATAGAAAGCCGCGGCGTGGACTTCCGGAACCTGGTCGAGGCCGATGGCCGTCAGCTCCACTGATTTGCCCTGCGCCGCTGCCTGCTGCGCCGCGAGCTGCTGCAGCGCCAACAACAGTTGCGGGGCGCCTCCTGCCGGCGCGCCCGCGCGTGCAGCTTCTACTGGTCCCGACAAACGGCTGCGCCGGCGAGGCGCGCGCCGCGCCGCCAGCGGTACGCCACTGCGTTGCGCGATCGTCGTTAGCGCAAGGAATATCTCATCGATGTGTACGAGCGCCGGCAGCAAGGCGTCGCCGCTCGGTTTCCCGGCCGAGCGCGCCGCATCCAGCGATTGAACCGCCTGCTCGAACAATTGCACCAGCGATGGCATCGACAGTGCCACGGTTCGCCGCGATAACTGCGCGTAGTGCGAGCGGAGCCGGGCAAGTTTGGTGACGAATTGCTCCGGATCGCGTGCGCGCTGCGGCAACAGCGCGCGCACACGCGTCAGCGTGCGAGCGGCGTAGGCCATGTAGTTGCGCAGCGCCGTGCGATCGATCTGCAGCAGCTCGGCGAGCAGCCCGTGCTCCTCGCGCAGGCGAGTCAGCTCAAGTAGCGTCGAGTCGATGTGGGTTGACTCAGGCAGCATCGGCGTCACGCGCAGCAGGCGGCTCGCGGGGCAGTAGTTGACTCAGTTCGGTCAGCACCGCCTGCATGTCGGGGCAGCGTGCATCGCGATCGCGCGCCATGAGCCGAGCAAGCAGCGGCTCGTAGATCGCCAACTGCGGCGGGAGCGGTGGGCGTTCGCCGGACACATGCTGCTGCATCAGATCCATCGCGCTGATGCCGGTGTAAGGTTTGTGCCCTGCCAGCATTTCGAAGAACACGACGCCGAGCGCGTATTGGTCGCTCCGTGCATCGAGCTCGCGCCCCTGCACTTGCTCGGGACTCATGTAATAGGGTGACCCGCGAAGCACGCCGATCGCGGTGCTGTGCGTGGCCGCGTTCATGTCCTTGGCGAGCCCAAAATCGATCAGCACCACCGAACCATCGGGCCGCAGCATGATATTCGGCGGCTTCAGGTCACGGTGCAGAATACCTGCTTCGTGCACGACGCGCAGTGCCGCCGCAATGCGTTGCGCGTAGCGAACCGCTTCGTCGCAGCTCAGCGGATGTAGCAGGCGCTGCTTCAAATCACCGCAGGCGAAATACTCCATCGTCAGGAATTCACGGCCTTCATGCACACCGTAGTCGTAGATATCGACGATCGACGGATCGCGCAGCGCGGCGATTGCGCCATACTCACGCGCAAAGTGCTGCACATCGGCATGGTCGCCGTCGCCTGGCTCGCTGATCTTCAGCGCGACGGGGCGCTGCAATCCGTCGCTGCGCGCGAGCCAGACGCTGGCGCGCGCGGAGCGACCGAGCTGCCGAAGTAATGTGTAGCGCGGAATTTCCAGGCCGGGCCGCACTTTGTCGCTCCGTCGCCGCGTCGCGCTGGCGAGGCGACGCCCGCGCCGTCGGCTCGCATGCAGCACCTTGCGCAGCGTGCGTTCGAGCAGCTGAGCGTCGAGCAGGTCGCGCGGCAGGTACGCCGCGGCACCCAGTCGCGAGGCGCGAATCGCGGTGAGCTCGTTGCCGTCGGCCGCAACGGTGATCAGCGGCGGCAGCAGCCGCTGGCGGCGCAGCTGACGCAGCCAGTCGGTGCCTTCAGAGGAGCCGTTTGCCTTAGTGTTGAAACTCGCGCACAGCAGCACGACGTCGTATTTGCGGCGCGTGATGCTCTCGCACTGCCGCTCAAAATCGTCGAGGTCGAGGCTCGGCGGGTTCGCATCCGGCCACAGCGTCTGCAGATGGTGTCGCAGCCACTGTCGTTGCTGCTCGTCGCGGCCGGCAATGAGGATGCGAGGGGTCACAGCGACGGACTTTACGTTTTCTGGCATTTGCCGCCGTTGCCGGCGGCTCATTCTGTGATGCGAGCGCGCGGAGTGGCCGGCGAAGTGTGACGTGGCTCACGTGCATGCTAGGCTTCTCGAATGCCAGGACCCATCCTCATCGTCGGGGGACTGGCGACGCTCGCGTTGTAAGCGGGGTGGCGGCCCCACCCCGAAAAAGCAGGGGCCCACACCGTGAAAGGCCGGGGGGGCCACCGCCCGGGGAGTATA
>JBEPVS010000185.1:0-4567 GCA_041690875.1 Gammaproteobacteria bacterium | reverse complement strand
GCGCCTGGCGCAGCCCCGCCCCGAAGCCGTACTACGACGCCATCGTCATCGGCGGTGGCGGCCATGGCCTGGCCACCGCCTACTACCTCGCGAAGGAGCACGGCATCCGCAACGTCGCGGTGCTCGAGAAAGGCTGGATCGGCGGCGGCAACACCGGCCGCAACACGACGATCATCCGTTCCAATTACCTGTTTGCAGAGAGCTCGTCGCTCTACGACCACGCGGTGAAGCTCTGGGAAACGCTGTCGCAGGAGCTGAACTACAACGTCATGTATTCGCCGCGTGGCGTGTTGATGCTGGCGCACAACGTGCACGATGAGCAGGTATCGAAGCGCCATATCCATGCCAATTATGCCAACGGTGTCGACAACGAGTGGCTGACGCCGCAGCAGGCGAAGGAATATTGCCCGCCGCTCAATATCAGCTCAAACCTCCGCTACCCGGTGCTGGGCGGCGCGCTGCAGCGCCGCGGCGGCACGGCTCGCCACGACGCAGTCGCCTGGGGATACGCGCGCGCGGCGAACGCACTGGGTGTCGACATCATCGAGAACTGCGAGGTCACCGGTATTCAGCGCGATTCAAATGGCGCGGTCACCGGCGTCGAGACGACGCGGGGTGTAGTCGAGAGCCGCCGCATCGGCGTGTCGGCTGCCGGGCACAGTTCCGTCGTCATGCAAATGGCCGGCGTGCGGTTGCCGCTGGAGAGTTTTCCGTTGCAGGCGCTGGTGTCAGAGCCGGTCAAGCCGATCATGCCCTGCGTTGTGATGTCCAACACGATTCACGCCTACGTCAGCCAATCGGACAAGGGCGAGCTGGTGATCGGCGCCAGCACTGACGCCTACACTTCATATACGCAGCGCGGCGCACTGCATGTCAGCATGCACACGCTCGAGGCCATCTGCGAACTGTTCCCCTCGTTCCGGCGGCTGCGCATGTTGCGCAATTGGGGCGGCATCGTCGATGTCACCCCCGACCGCTCGCCGATCATTGCGAAGACGCCGGTTCCGGGTTTGTACGTCAACTGCGGCTGGGGGACCGGTGGATTCAAGGCCACGCCCGGAGCGGGATATCTGCTCGCGCACACGATGGCGCACGATGCGCCGCACGCGCTGAACGCCGCCTTTACGATCGAGCGCTTCCGGGATGGCACGTTGATCGACGAAGCGGCCGCCGCGGCCGTCAATCACTGACATGCTGATCATCCCCTGCCCCTATTGCGGTCCGCGTCCGGAGCTGGAATTCAGCTACGCCGGCCAGGCGCACGTCGTGCGCCCCACCGCGGCGTCGAACCCGACCGCGGAGCAATGGAACGCGTTCCAATACGAACGCTCGAACGCGAAAGGCCTGCACGCTGAACGCTGGCGGCATGTGCACGGATGCGCTCGGTTTTTCAATGTCGTGCGCGACACGACCACCGATGACATCGTCCGCAGCTACCGGTGCGGCGAGAAATGAGCGGCCGTTGTCGCGTGACGCAGGGTGGCGGCGACGTGCAGCGCGCGCAAACGCTGCGTTTCGAGTTCGATGGCCACCGCTACCAGGGCCTACAGGGCGACACGCTCGCCTCGGCCCTGCTCGCCAACGGCGTGCACCTGGTCGGCCGTTCGTTCAAATACCACCGCCCGCGCGGCATCATGGCGGCGGGGCCGGAAGACCCAAATGCGCTGGTGACGGTGCAGCGCGATTCCGCACGCTCGACACCGAACCTGAACGCGGCACAGGTCGAACTGTATGACGGCCTCGTTGCAACCAGCCAGAACCGCTGGCCCTCATTGCGCTTTGATGCAGGGCGCACGAACGACCTGCTCTCGCGCTTCATTCCCTCCGGCTTTTACTATAAGACCTTCATGTGGCCACGCAAGGCCTGGCACGCCTTCTATGAGCCGCGCATTCGCAGGGCCGCAGGCTTGGGCGTCGCGTCTGCTGAACCCGATCCGGATTGCTACGCCCAACGCTACGGTCACTGCGATATATTGATTGTTGGCGCGGGCCCCGCCGGCATTGCCGCCACCTTGGTGGCCGCCGCGAATGGCGCGCGTGTCATGCTGTGCGACGAACAGGCCCAACCCGGCGGATCGCTCCGCTCCGGCACGAGCGCGCGCATTGACGGCCAGGACGGCGCGGACTGGCTGCGCGAGTCGCTACGCACGCTGGCTGCATCGCCGAATGTCACGCTGCTGGCGCGCACGACGGCGTTCGGTTATCTGCCACACAACATGGTGGCGCTGTGCGAGCGCCTGACGGACCATCTCGCCGCACCTGGAACCTCGCAACCCCGCGAGCGCGTCTGGCAAGTGCGCGCGCGCCAGGTGATCCTCGCGACCGGTGCAATCGAGCGGCCGCTCGTGTTTCCCGGCAATGACCGGCCCGGCATCATGCTCGCCGGCGCTGCGCGCAGCTTCCTCAATCGTTACGGAGCTGTGCCGGGCGCGCGCGTCGTGGTGCTCACGGCGCACGATGATGCCTACCGAACGGCGCTCGACCTGCACGCGGCCGGTGTGCACGTTGCCGCGCTCGCCGACATGCGGGCGTCGAGCTCAGGGCCGCTCGCCGATTCCGTGCGCCGTGCCGGCATTGAAGTTCACAGCGGAACGACCGCGCTCGCCACGCGAGGAAACCTGCGCATCAACGCGGTCAGGCTCGCGAGCGTTGACCCAGGCGGCGCTGTGAATGGCAAAGCCGATTGGGTGAGTTGCGATGCCTTGCTGATGTCCGGCGGCTACACGCCCAGCGTGCATCTGCATTCCCAGGCGCGCGGCAAGTTGCGGTGGGATGAAGCCGGACAGGTGTTCGTTCCCGCTGGCGCCACCGCCGGGTGTCGCTCGGTCGGCGCCTGCAACGGATTGCTCGGTGCGCCGCTGGCGAACGTCTTTGAGCAGGCTGCAGGTGCGTCCACCGACGCGCTGCGCGCGTGCGGCTTCACGGCATCGGCAGGAGTGATCAAGGTCACCGACGATGCCGGCGCATCCGGTGGATGGATCGGCGCATTGCCGCAGCCCCCCGCCGGCGCGACGGGGAAAGCCTTCGTCGACTGGCAGAACGATGTGACTTCGGCGGATCTCGCGCTCGCCGTGCGCGAGGGCTTCCGCTCGATCGAGCACATCAAGCGCTACACCACCACCGGCATGGCCACCGACCAGGGGAAGACCTCGAACCTGAACGCGCTGGCAATCGCGGCGCAGCAGCTGGGAAAACCGATTCCCGAAGTTGGGCTGACGACATTCCGCCTGCCCTACCTGCCCGTGGGTTTTGGCGGCCTCGCAGGCCTTGCGCGCGGCGAATTCTTTGCGCCGCTGCGCAAGACGCCGATGTACGATTGGGCCGCTGCGCGTGGTGCGGTGTTCGAGCCGGTGGCGATGTGGCAGCGCGCCCGCCATTTTCCCGAGCGCGGCGAGGACATGCACCAGGCCGTGGCTCGCGAAGGCCAGGCCGTGCGGCGCAGTTGCGGAATCTTTGACGCCTCGACGCTCGGAAAGATCGAAGTCGCAGGGCCCGACGCGATCGAGTTCATGAACCGCATGTACGTCAACAACTGGACGTCGCTCGCCGTTGGCCGCTGTCGTTACGGCATCCTGTTGCGCGATGACGGCTTCGTCTACGACGACGGTGTCGTCGCGCGAACCGCAGCCGATCGATTGCATGTCACGACGACGACCGGCGGCGCCCCGCGCGTGCTGGGCATGATGGAAGACTATTTGCAGACGGAATGGCCGCAGCTGAAGGTGTGGCTTACGTCAACCACCGAACAGTGGGCGGTCATTGCCGTGCAGGGGCCGAACGCACGCAAGCTGCTCGAACCGCTGGTCGAACAAGCGGACATTTCCGCCGCGGCGCTCCCGCACATGGCGATGACGCGCGGCCTGGTGTGTGGCGTGCCGGCGATGATCTTCCGCGTCAGCTTCACCGGCGAGCTCGGTTATGAGATCAACGTGCCGGCCGACTACGGTCCGGCCGTATGGCAGGCCGTGTGGGAGGCCGGGCAGCCGCACGGCATGTGCGCGTACGGCACCGAGGCCATGCACGTACTGCGCGCCGAGAAGGGCTACATCATCGTCGGACAGGACACCGACGGTACGATGACGCCCGATGACGCCGCGGTGGGCTGGGCGGTCGGCAAGAGCAAGAACGAATTCGTCGGCATGGTCGCGCTCCGCAAGCCGGCCCTGCAGCATCCGGACCGCAAACAGCTCGTCGGCCTGTTCACGGCCGATCCACAGCACGTGCTCGAGGAAGGCAGCCAGGTTGCGGGCGAGCCCGGCCAGCGGCCGCCGATGCAGCTGATCGGCCATGTGACTTCTTCGTACTACAGCCCAGCGCTGGGTCGATCGATCGCGCTCGCGGTGGTCAGCGCGGGCCGCTCAAGAATGGGCCAGACGCTCTACGTGCCGACACGACACGGCGAAACAGCCGTGACCGTCACGCAGCCGGTTTTCTATGACCCGAAGGGAGAGCGCCTCAATGGCTGAGCGGAACGCGGCCCGAACGCCGCCCTCGCCCGCGAGCGCTGGAGGCTGGCGCACGCTCGATGCGCAATCCTGCTGGTCGCTGCGTGTGGACGTGGCAGCGG
>JBEPVS010000184.1:0-4665 GCA_041690875.1 Gammaproteobacteria bacterium | reverse complement strand
GCGGCGTACTGTTCGATGTCAACAATGTCTACGTCAGCGCCGCCAACCAGCGCCAGGACGCGGTGGAGGTGTTGCGCGAATGGCTCCGCGCGCTCGATGCACGCACCGTTGGTGAGATCCATCTCGCCGGCCACGCGCTCACGACGACGCCTTCGGGCGACGAACTGCGCATCGACGATCACGGCGATCATGTCTGCGAATCCGTCTGGGCACTTTACGACGAGGCGCTGGCGCATTTCGGCACGACGCCCACGCTGCTTGAGTGGGATACGCGCCTGCCGGCGTTCAGCGTGTTGCAGTCGGAAGCAGCGCTGGCGCAGTCGCGGCTTGATCGAGCACAGCCACATTCCCATGTGCGCGAACGCCCTGCGCGCAATTCCGCTGCGCGCGATTCCCATGCACGCGCAGTCTGATCAGTCGCTCGAATCGCTGCAGGCGAGCATGGCCGGGGCGCTGCTCGCGGCCGATCCGATCGGACAGGCGATGCCCGAGGCGCTGTTCACGGGCGCGCACGCTGGCGCGGTGGGATTGCGCGTCCACCGTAATACGGTGTTGAGCGCGCTCGCGAACGCACTGCGACTGTCATTTCCCACCGTGGACAAGCTGGTCGGCGAGGCTTTCTTCGATCGCATGGCGGTAGACTTCGCGCGCGCACAACCGCCGCGCGCGCCCCAGCTCGACGAATACGGCGCCGCATTTTCGGCATTCGTGGCCGCGTTTCCCGGAACGGAAGCATTGCCCTATCTGCAGGAGGTGGCGCAATTCGATTGGCAATTCGTGGCTCTCGCGCGCCACCGCGCGGAGCCGGCATCCGCCGGTCCGTCGCTGTCGCTGGAAGACGGCGCGCAGCTTCAATTCGCCGCGCCGCTCCGGTTGCACGCTGCGCACTATCCGGTCGAATCGCTGCGCGCCGCGATCCTGGCGGATGATGCAGTGGCGCTCAGCGGCAACGATCTCGTCCCCGGCGACCATCACTACGCGTTGTGGCGCACCGAAGAGGGCGTACACGTGCGTGCCCTCGGCGAGAGGTCGTTCCGCTTCCTGGAGGCGGTTTACAAGGGCGCAGATGCGCGTGCGGCACTCGCCGCAGCCGAAGCCGTCCTGACGCCTGCCGGGCAGGGCGAGACCGCCATTGCGCAGGCGCTCGCGCAGGATGTCCTCCCGGCTGGCTTTGTCACGGTCCTTCCCCGCCAGAAAGGCCCCTAAACCCGCCGGAGCGCTGCAAAAACCAGCGCCAGGTGGTGTTTGCCGCAGTGGCGCCACTTGACCCGATGGGCTATGCTAGATGAGAGTGATTCTCATTTAACATCAGGGCCGCCATGGCAGTTCCCAACATCGACCGGCTGGGCGACGAGATCGTGCCGCTATCCACGCTCCGCAAGGGAATGCGAGGCGTTGTCGACCGTGTAGTTGACGGTGACGACGGCCTGGTTGGCGATGCCGACGGTGCAGCAGCGATCGGCCGCCGTCTGATGGAGATTGGTTTCGTGCCTGGCGAAACGATTCACATCATCGAACAGATCTGGCCGGGCGGCGACCCGATAGCGGTGCGAATTGGTTCGACAGTATTTGCACTGCGCCGCCGCGAGGCGAGCGCCGTGCTGGTGCGCGTGCAGCCGTGATCTTTCGCGTTGCATTGGTGGGTGTTCCAAATTGCGGCAAGACGGCGCTGTTCAACCGGTTGACCGGCAGTCGCCAGAAAGTCGCGAACTATCCGGGTGTGACCGTTGAGCGCAAAGAGGGCACGTTCAATGGCCCCGATGACAGCCGGCAATTCCGACTCATCGATTTGCCCGGCACCTACAGCCTCGTGCCGGCGACACTCGATGAAGCGATCGCGCGCGATGCAATCACCGGACGGCTGCGCGGCGAAGCGGCGCCCGACCTGATCGTTTGCGTCGTCGATGCGACAAACCTGCGCCTGTCGTTGCGGTTGGTGCTCGAGCTCGAGCGTGTTGGCCGGCCGGTCATCGTCGCGCTGAACATGAGCGATCTCGCGCGCACGCGGGGATTCCAGCTTGATCGCACGCGGTTGGAATCCGAGTTGCACGTGCCCGTAGTAGAAACAATCGCTGTGCAGGCGGGTGGCGGGCGCGAGCTGGTGGCCGCGATCGACGCACGCTGCGCGGCAATGGGCGCGCCGGCGGACCCCGCGGCAGCGTCCGCGTCGGCGGCGGTGCCACGGGTGATCGCACCGGTCGTCGTGCCGGCGCAGACTTCAGCGGACATCGAGCGCACGCAGCGCGAAGCACGACGCATCCTGAAGGCGGCGGGTTACGTCGAGCCGCTCCGCACGCGTGCGCTCGCCCGCCTCGATGCCATCGTCATGAACCCGATCGCAGGCCCGTTGCTGCTCGCGGTACTGTTGTTTGCAGTGTTCCAGGCTGTGTTCAGCTGGGCGAAACTGCCGATGGATTGGATCAACGCCGGCATGGCCGCGCTCGCAAAGTCGATCGCGCATGCGATGCCGCCGGGTGTGCTGGAGAGCCTGGTCGTCGACGGCATCGTCAAGGGCGCGGGCAGCGTGATCGTGTTCCTGCCGCAGATCCTGATCCTGTTCTTTTTCATCCTGCTGCTCGAGGACAGCGGTTACCTGCCGCGCGCGGCCTTCCTGCTCGATCGCTTGATGGGCAGCATCGGCCTGTCGGGCCGCTCATTCATCCCGCTCTTGTCGTCGTACGCCTGCGCGATCCCCGGCATCATGGCGACGCGCACGATTCCGAATTTGCGCGACCGCATCGCGACGATATTGCTCGCGCCGCTGATGACCTGTTCGGCGCGGCTCCCGGTGTATGCGCTGATCATCGGCGCGTTCATCCCGGAACGATCGATCGGCTGGCTGTCGTTTCGCGGCATCGTGCTGTTCGGGCTGTACGTGATCGGCGTGCTTGGCGCGGTGCTGGTCGCGTTCATCATGAAACGCGTGACGCTGCGCGCTGGCTATCATCCGCTGATGCTGGAACTGCCGGAATATCACTGGCCCAACCTGCGCAACCTGGCGACGGGATTGTACGAGCGCACGGCGATCTTCATGACGCGCGTCGGCACGATCATCCTGTCGCTGATGATCGTGCTGTGGTTCCTCGCGAGCTTCCCAGGCCCGCCGGCGGGCGCGACCGGCCCCGCGATCCAGTACAGCTTTGCCGGCATGCTCGGGCGCGGGCTGCAAACGATATTCGCGCCGCTTGGATTCAACTGGCAGATCTGTGTCGCGCTCGTGCCGGGACTCGCGGCGCGCGAAGTCGCGGTCGGCGCGCTCGGCACTGTGTACGCGCTGTCGGGCAGCGCCGAGCACCTCGATGCGACGCTCCGTCCGATGATTGCCTCGAGCTGGAGTCTGGCGACGGCGCTCTCGCTGCTCGCCTGGTATGTGTTCGCGCCGCAGTGCCTGTCGACGCTCGCGACGGTGCGTCGCGAAACCAATTCGTGGCGCTATCCGCTGATCATGGCCGGATACATGTTCACGATGGCCTATGTGGCCTCGCTGATCACCTACCAGGTCGCGAGCGCCGTCGCGATGAGGGCCTGAGTCATGTGGCAGCAGCTCATCGTGGGCCTGATCGTCATTGCCGCCGCGGTGTACGCCGCGCGTACACTCGGTCCGCGGCGTTGGCGGCGGCACCGCGCTGCCCACGGGACTGGTGCGGCCGCGGCTTCATCCGCCAATGAGCAATGCGGTTGCGGCAAGAAAGACGGCGGCTGTCACTAGGACCTACCCCGCCGATGACGCCGATGCGCCACCCGCAACGGCGATGACTTCGCGCAAATACTCCACGTGTTGCTCGAACGCGCGGCGCCCCGCGCGCGTGATGGCGACGCGCGTGCGCGGTTTCTTGCCAACGAAGTCCTTTTCGATCGCGACGTAGCCGGCGCCCTCGAGCGTCGCCAGGTGGGTGCCGAGGTTGCCATCGGTCGCTTCGAGCAGCGCCTTCAGCTCCTGGAATTCCAGTTTGGCGCCAGGCCGCAACGCATTGAGCGCTGACATGATCTTGAGCCGCATGGTCTGGTGGATGATCTCGTTTGCTGCGTTCATGTTCGTGCCTCAGGTCTTGCGCACCCAGAGGGCGCCCACGATCAATGCCCCACCGGCGCACACGCCGAGCCACAGGAACTGGTGCGAGGCCAGAGAAAAGTACCCGTAGAGGATCGCGATCGTTGCGATGAGTCCGATGAAGAAAACGCGCAACCCGGCCAGCGCGCCATAGATCATGTACGCGAACATGAAGAACAACGAAATGAATGCCGTTTCCTGCAAGCTGGAATGCGGCGGCAACAAGGCGAACGTTGCCACGAAAAACCCGTACAGCACCGCTGCGGCCAGCACCCAGCGCCAGCCCTGCGCGAGCATCGATCCCGGTGCGCTCGTTGCCGAACCGACGACACTCCCGCGGCCGCGCCTGCGGTTCGCGAGGCTGACGACGACGCCGACGATCGAAAGCAGCGGCCAGATCAGGCCGGCCTGCGCCGGGAAAAAATCGCACAGGCTGTTGGCGAGCAGCCAGACGCAGCCCCACACCAGCATGTGCGGCGCGAAATGACGGTAATTTTGCATCGCAGTGCTGCGCTGGTGCGCCTGGCCGATGTCCCGCAAGCTGCTCGAAGCTTCTTCCCTGCTCATGTTCATGGTCGTTGTCCTCCTTGGGCGGTTTGTGGAGAGTACTCTGT
>JBEPVS010000183.1:0-4726 GCA_041690875.1 Gammaproteobacteria bacterium | reverse complement strand
AGACATCGTTGTACCCCTCGACATCGGCTTTCTGTGCGAAATACAGGTAACGGCGATTGGCCTGCGATTCGCCGGCAAATGCCGCCTTCAGGTTCGCTTCGGTCTTGCTACCCTTGAGATTCATTGGTCTGTCCCTCATCGCTGCTGTAATTTAGACTAAGTCTAAGCGCACACCACTTTACGATTGCCGGCGCGCTCCGTCAACCGCGTTTGACCCCCGCCAGGATCGCCAATAGGGTACCGATCAACGTGACACGAAAACCCAAGGAATCCGGATTCGAGGACACGCTGGCCGAGCTGGAAACGCTGGTCGCGCACATGGAAGCGGGCAACCTGCCACTCGATGAAGCGCTGCGCAGTTTCGAGCGCGGCGTGCAGCTGACACGGGATTGCCAGGCCGCGCTGCAGGCGGCACAACAACGCGTGCAGATGCTGACCGAGTTGCGCAGCGGCGCCCCGCTGCAGGATTTCACGATCGCGGGCGCCGAGCCCGGCGCGACCACGGACCCTTAAAGAGCCTGCATCCTGGACCCACGGGCCCAACTCGATCCTGCCGATTTCCAGCAACGCGTGCGCGCCGCGCAGCAACGCGTGGAACCTGCGCTTCTGCAGGCGCTGAGCGGCGCCGACAATGCCGCGCCACGATTGCAGGAAGCGATGCGCTACAGCGTGCTCGGCGGCGGCAAGCGCCTGCGTCCGCTGCTCGTGTATATCACCGGCGATGCGCTCGGTGCGCAGCCGTCCGATCTCGACGCACCCGCCGCGGCCGTGGAGCTCATCCACGCCTACAGCCTGATCCACGATGACCTGCCCGCGATGGATGACGATGACCTGCGGCGCGGGCAACCGACTTGCCATCGTGCGTTCGGTGAGGGAACCGCGATCCTGGCCGGCGATGCATTGCAGGCGCTGGCGTTTGCCGTTCTCGCATCGCAGACGAATGCGCTTGCCGACGCGACGCGGGTGCGCATGCTGACGGTGCTGGCCGACGCGATCGGACTTGCCGGCATGGCGGGCGGCCAGGCGATCGATCTGGAGGCGGCCGGCGGCGCGAGCGATCCCGCGCGCATCGAACTGATGCACCGTCGCAAGACCGGCGCGTTGATTCGCGCCAGCGTGGAATTGGGCGCGCTCGCCGCAGGCACGCGCGACGACGCTGCGCTGGCCGCACTGCGCTTGTACGGCGATGAAATTGGCCTCGCGTTCCAGATCCAGGACGACATCCTCGACGTGACCGGTGACACCGAGCTGCTCGGCAAGCGCGCCGGTGCGGATGCAGCGCGCGGCAAGCCCAATTATCCCAGCGTGTTCGGGCTTTCACGCACGCGCGAGCTTGCGCTCGAGCACCGCGATCGCGCGCTCGGGGCGCTGGGCGGGCTCGGGCAAGCCGCGGCGCCGCTCGGTGCGCTCGCATACTACGTCGTGGACCGCGTGCAGTAGACTTGGGTCTCATGGACGTTCCGAAGGATCCGCAAGCACTGCTGGGAGCGATCAAGTCGCCAGCGGACCTGCGTGCACTGCCTGAACGGAGCCTGCTCGAACTCGCCGCCGAACTGCGCGAGTTCCTGATCCAGACCGTCAGCACCCGCGGCGGCCATTTCGCCGCGGGACTCGGCACCGTCGAACTGACCATCGCGCTGCACTACGTGTTCGACACGCCGCATGATCGACTGGTGTGGGATGTCGGCCACCAGGCGTATCCGCACAAAGTGCTGACCGGGCGACGCGATTCGTTGCACACGATCAAGCAACAGGGCGGCCTCGCGCCCTTTCCGAATCGCACCGAGAGCGGATACGACACGTTCGGCGTCGGGCACTCCAGCACGTCAATCAGTGCGGCGCTTGGCATGGCGCTCGCCTCGGCTGCGCAGGGCGTCGAGCGGCGCGTGGTCGCGATCATCGGCGATGGTGCGCTCAGCGCCGGCATGGCCTTCGAGGCGCTCAATCATGCCGGGAGCCTGCCCGCCAACCTGCTGGTGATCCTCAACGACAACGACATGTCGATCTCCGAGAACGTCGGCGCGATGTCGAAGTACCTGGCGCGCGTGCTGTCGGGCCGCTTCTACGCGCATTTGCGCGAAGGTGGCAAGCGCGTGCTGCGGCGCATGCCGCACATCCGCGAGTTCGCGCGTCGCTCCGAGGAACACGTCAAGGGCATGTGGTTGCCCGGCACCGTGTTCGAGGAAATGGGATTCAACTATATCGGCCCGATCGATGGCCACGACCTGCCGGGATTGGTGCGCACGCTGCGCAACCTGCGCGACCTGCGTGGCCCGCAGTTCCTGCACGTCGTTACGCAGAAGGGCAAGGGCTACGCGCCGGCCGAGGCCGACCCGATTACATGGCACGGACCGGGGCCGTTCGATCCGCTGACCGGCCAGATGATCAAGGGCAAGCCGACGGGGCCTTCGTATTCGCAGGTCTTCGGCGACTGGCTCTGCGATGAGGCCGCGCGTGATCCCAAGGTCGTCGCGATCACGCCGGCGATGCGCGAAGGCTCGGGACTCGTGGAGTTCTCAAAGCGATTTCCCGAACGCTATTTCGATGTCGCCATTGCTGAGCAGCACGCGGTCACTTTTGCCGCCGGACTGGCGTGCGAAGGCATGAAACCAGTCGTCGCGATTTATTCCACATTCCTGCAGCGCGGCTACGACCAGTTGATCCACGACGTCGCGCTGCAAAACCTACCCGTTGTGTTTGCGCTCGACCGTGCCGGCGTCGTCGGCGGCGACGGTGCAACGCATAACGGCAGCTTCGATTACAGCTTCGTGCGCTGCATTCCGAACATGCTGGTCATGGCGCCGGCCGACGAGAACGAATGCCGGCAGATGCTGCACACGGCCGCAGCAGCCGGCGCGCCATCAGTGGTGCGCTATCCGCGTGGGCAAGGGCCCGGTGTCGCGATCGAGCGCACGCTTACGCCGCTCCCGTTGGGGCGTGCGCAAGTGCGGCGGCGCGGCGCCAGCGGTTTGCTGCTGCTCTCATTCGGCACGATGCTCGAAGCTGCGCTGGCGGCCGGCGAACGCCTCGATGCCACCGTCGTCAACATGCGTTTCGTCAAACCGCTTGATGAAGCGCTGCTGCTCGAGCTCGTGCCGCAGCACGCGGCCTGGGTGACGCTCGAGGAGAATACCATCGCTGGCGGCGCCGGCAGCGCCGTGGCTGAATTGCTCGCTGCCGCCGCCCTCAACCGCCCACGTTTGTACATCGGCCTGCCCGATCGGTTCATCGAACACGGTAGCCGTGAGCAATGTCTGGCAGACGCGGGCCTGGACACTCCCGCGGTAATCGCCTCGATCGAGCGCTGGTGGCTCCCCCAGGCCCGTACCTTGAATAGCACCCGCGCCGCCACCAGAATGGCTGGCGGGGCCCATTCCGGGCCCGCCTGAGACGCAAGAGGTCGATCCATGGACATCGCGGTGTCAGATCGGGAGCGCGGCAAGACCGCTGTCGAGGACGTGCAAGGCCGCGCCGATACGCGTCACATTGCCATCGACCGCGTCGGCATAAAGGACATCCGTCATCCGGTGCGTGTCAAGGACCGCTCGGATGGCGAGCAGCACACGGTTGCGACGTTCAACATGTACGTCAACCTGCCGCACAATTTCAAGGGCACACACATGTCGCGCTTCGTCGAAGTGCTGCACCATGCGCGCGAGATCTCGGTCGACTCGTTCCGCACGATGCTGGTCGAGATGACCAAGCGCCTCGATGCGGACGCCGGTCGCATCGAGATGCGTTTTCCCTATTTCGTCAGCAAGCGAGCGCCGATTTCCGGCGTCGAAAGCCTGATGGACTACCAAGCCGCGCTGATCGGCGAGTGCCGCCACGGGGAAACGACGATGTGGGTCCGCGTCGTCGTGCCGGTGACCAGCCTGTGCCCCTGCTCGAAGAAGATCTCCGAGCGCGGCGCGCACAACCAGCGCTCGCACGTCACGATCAAGGCCCGCATCCACGAGCACATCTGGATTGAGGAACTGATCGACGTGGCGGAATCCGAGGCCTCGTGCGAGCTGTACGGCATCCTCAAGCGCCCCGATGAGAAGTATGTGACCGAGCGCGCCTACGACAATCCCAAGTTCGTGGAGGACATGGTTCGCGACGTCGCGTTGCGCCTCGACGCCGAATCGCGTATCGACGCGTACGTAGTCGAGAGTGAAAACTTCGAGTCGATCCACAATCACTCGGCGTACGCGCTCATCGAGCGCGACAAGACGAAAGCGGTGTAGCGCGAGGACCTGGCACGCGCGGTTAGCGCATGCCAATGGGCGTTCATGGCGGCGCGCGGATCAGGAAGCGCCGAAGCGGCGCTTCCTGCCGACCCTCGCGCAGGCGGGCGCCGACGATCCATACCGTTAGCACGAAAATTAAATAGCAATACGAGTCGTCGCCTGCGCCTGCGCTCGGCGCGCCGCCAAAATCACGCCCACTGGCAAGCGCTACCCACGCGTACCGCGACCTCGCATTACGCCGTTTTCATGACGCGCAAGGGTGCGCCATCGTTTGAGTCGTGGCGCGACGTCCCTGCGGGAGCTGAGCCTGACGTGTTCGAGCGCGGGTGCTTTGGTTTTCTTTGCGGCGCGACTTGCTGGCGCGCCGAGCGCGGCCGTCGGCGGCGGCCAGTGCCACGTGGCTTCTTGCGCTGACTCCATTGGGCCAAGCCGCCAGGACGCGCGAGGAAACGGCGTGAATTGCCGTCGCGGCAATTCACGATCCGCGCGCCTGC
>JBEPVS010000182.1:0-4735 GCA_041690875.1 Gammaproteobacteria bacterium | reverse complement strand
GGTAGACGTGCTCGGCTTGGCGGGCGTTGCCGGCCTGCAGCAAAACTGCACCAAAAAGCTGGCGCACGGGTAAAAACCAGTCCTTGGGTTGGTTGTACGCGAGGTGCTCTTCCGCGAGCACCGCCTGTCGGTGCGCGGCCAGCGCCTGGTCCGGCTGATGTTCAGAGCCTGCGATCCGCGCCTGCACTACCGCAATCGCCACGGCCAGGATATCTCTGACCGAGTTCATGCCGGCGGCACCGTCGGCCTGTTTCGATGCGGACAGCGACTGCATCTCGCCCAGGATCGCGCGCGCCTCATCGACTCGCCCCTTCGCAGCCAGCGCCATCGCGCGTCCGTACAGGTAACCCAGCTTCAGTCCGGTCAACCGCGGATCGGGCGCGGGCATGGCCAGCAGTTCATCCCACAGCCCGAAGCGAACACGCGCGGTGTACTGCTCGGCCACGGCCCAATCCATGCCGGGCATCTCCAGCAACATCGCATCCGAAACAACTTTGCGCGAATCGTCTGCGGCCGCTATCGACTCGCCCTTGCGCCCTTCCATCGCGGCGGAACTCGCGAGGAACTGGTAGTTATGCGCGATGTACATGGCCGGGTAATAGTCCGGCGTGTTGGTGCGCGCCACGTAGTTGGCGTCGGCCGCGGCGCCTCTGCGATTGGCCTCGGCGGCGTCCTCATAGCGGCCGATGCGCTGCATGATGTGGGCCGGCATGTGCACCATGTGTCCTGCTGCCGGCATGAGACTCTTGAGGCGCTCCGCAGCCGCAATCGCCTTCTCGGGATGCGGCGACGCCTCAAGCGCATGTACATAGTAGTGGTTCGCGCCCGGATGCAACGGATTGCGCGCCAGTACTGACTCAAGTGTCGTGACGATTTGATCCGTGCCAGCGGCCGGCTTGCCGTCTGCGCTCCACAGTTTCCACGCGTTAACGTTCATAAGCGACTCGGCGTAAAACGTCTGCACGTCGAGATCCTGCGGGTATTGACGCGCCACCGTCTTCAGCGCATTGGCGTACGCGACAAGTACAGGCCCGGCTGTCGTCGTGTCGAGCGCCGCCGCCGTAGGGTAGCGACTGACGAGCGCCTGAATCAGCGCCTGCTCGACCGGGGTGCCGTGCGACGCGAGCCGCCTGGCCGTGGCCAGCGCGTCAAACGCCAATTGCGCGCGTTCCGCCGTCATGAACGGCAGGTTGTAGTTGGGGCCCACCGTCAGTGAAACGCCCCAGTAACAGGAGGCGCAAGCCGGGTCGAGTTCCGTGGCGCGGGCAAAGGAGCGCGTGGCTTCATCATGATTGAAGGCCCACATCAGCCGCATGCCCTGGTCGAAATACTGCTGCGCTGCGGGCACGGCGGTGGAGATCGCGCGATGGAAATCGCCGAGCCCGTCGAACAATTGGGCGCCGCGTGCCCATTCCGCGAGCGTCGCAGGCGCGTGCATGGGCATCTGCGCTGCAGGGGTGTTCGCCGTTGGCTCGGGCGCGTGCTTTGGCGAGCGTCCACAGCCGCACACTGCCGAGCACGCCATGAATGCGATGATCCAGCGATGTTTGCCCATGAACCACCCCCTGTCTGCCGCGGATCATATTGCCATGAATCTGCGTTTGAATAGGCGCTGGCCCGACCTGAGGATCTTGGTCGGCTACGTGCGTGATTTCGAAATCGCCGGAGCGCGCATGCCCGCCGATCTGCGGCCGCTGGCGCGCTTCGTCACGGCGCATGAACAAACGCCACTGGAGTTCGTCGTCAGCGAACTCGACCACGCTGGCCAGCGATCGCTCGACGCGGTGCTCAGCGTGCTGGGCCAATCGCCACCATCCACGGCGCCGCGCACGACGCAGTCCCCTATTTGTCGTTGCGCTTGCTCGACTGCAGCACGATCTCACCGGTCTCCAGCAGCGATTTGAGATTCGACAGGATGCTCGGCCAGCCACCGGCCACCGCCTGGATGAACTTCGAATCCAGGCGCTCCATGCCATGTGTGACGCTCAGCTTCACAGCCTGGGTGCCCAGGTCGGGAACGGGCTCGATCTCGAACGTGCAGCGCGATTCGCCTTCGGCCTTCATCTCCGGTTTCCATTCGTTCTGCCACTTGAGGACGAGGCGCCGCGGCGGATCGGCTTCGATGATTTCGCCCCGATCCGCGACCCGCCCGTCCTCGAAGCTGAGTTTCCACTGCGAACCGACCTTCCACTCGCTCTCACAGGTCATGCCGAACCAGTACTTGCGGATGAAGTCGGTTGTCGTGAGCGCCGACCACAGCCGCTCGGGCGTGGTGCGGATGAAAGTGACGTAAACAAAAGTGGACTTGTTCATTGCAGTTCGCCCTCCAGGCGTCTTTTCAGTTCATGCAGCGCCCTCAGGCGCGGTTTTTCGAATTTGCTGAGCCAGCGCTCGTAGATGGCCTGCAAGGGCACTGGGTTGAGAAAGTGCAGCTTCTCGCGTCCGCGCCAGCGTGTGGCCAGCAGGTTGGCGCTCTCGAGCAGCTCAAGGTGCTGCGTAACCGACTGGCGCGCCATGTCAAGGTGCTCGCACAGTTCGCCCAGGGTCTGCCCATCGTTCGCATACAGCCGGTCGAGCAGCTTTCGCCGGCTCGGATCGGCCAGGGCCTTGAACAGCAGGTCGGGTTGTTTCATGCAGGTACTTACCTGCCTTTATGATATGCAGTCATTTGCCTGCATGTCAAGTGCGATAGCCCTTTGCGCGGCCAGACAGCATAGAATCCCCTGCAATGAAGACCTGCCACGCATTTCGGTTGTGGTTTTTGCCCGCGCTGCTGGCGTGCCTTGCGGCCGGCCGCGCGATGGCAGCCGATGCGGGCGCGCTGCGCAACATGTATGACGGCGCCATGACCCCGGACTTTGCCGTCGCAACGCTCTCGCACACTGAGCGATTGCTGCCGGTGCGCGTCGTGCATCGTGGCGGATCCGTTCATGCCCTGCCCCGACGCACGCAGCCATTCCCGGCGATCCGGTTCATTGATCATGGTCGCAGTTTTGACCTGTATGACTACCTGAGCAGCAATCGCATTGCCGGCCTGCTCGTGCTCAAGAACGGCGCAGTCGCTTTCGAGGACTACGAACTCGGCCTGACGCCGAAGTCCAGGTGGGCTTCGTTCTCATTGGCCAAGTCGGTTGCCTCGACGCTCGTTGGCGCGGCGCTCGTGGATGGCCGCATCGCCAGCCTCGATGACCCGGTCGATCGCTACGCCGCGGAGCTGCGCGGTGGCGCTTACGACGGAGTCAGCATTCGGGATGTGCTGACGATGAGTTCCGGCGTGTGCTGGAACGAGGCCTACACCGATCCGCAATCCGATCGACGCAAGGTGTTGGAATTGCAGATCACCCAGAACCCTGGCGCCGTGCTGCGCTACATGAATGCGCTGAAGCGTTGCGGACCGGCGGGCGCCATCTGGAACTACAACACCGGCGAGACCTTCGTGCTCGGGGCGGTCATCGAAGGCGCTACGCACCGGCCGCTGGCCGACTACCTTTCGGAAAAGATCTGGTCACAGGCCGGTATGGAGCGAGATGCTACGTGGTGGGTCGAGACACCGCGCGGCGCTGGCCTGGCCGGCAGCGGCCTCGCCGCGACGCTGCGCGACTATGGCCGTTTCGCGCTGCTCGCCGCCGACGGCGGACAACTGAACGGCCGCACTATTGTGCCGGCAGGCTGGTTCAATGAGGCAGGCGCCGCGCACATGATCGGCGGCAAGCGCGTCGACTATGGATTCATGTGGTGGATCCCCGCGCAGGACAATCCCGTGCATGCCGGCGCCTTCGAGGGCGTCGGCATCTTCGGGCAGTTCCTGTACATCAATCCGCGCGAGCATCTGGCAATAGTCGTGCTCAGCGCCCGGTCGAAAGCTTCGGAAACAGGGCGCCTCGAACTGGACGATGACGCGTTCTTCGCGGCGGTTGCCAGCGCGTTGCACTAGTCGTCGGCGTTTGCGGGCCGATGATAGGGATCGGAGCACGTGCCCATCAAGCCTATCTCATTTACCGGCTAGAATCCGCGGCGATCTGTCACCCATTCGACGTCCGGGGAATCAGCCATGCGTACTACACTCATCGTCGCGCTCGGTTTCACGCTGTGGTCGGCGGCCGCGTTTGCCGATAAACCATCCGACGCGGATACCGCCGCCATCATTGGCCGCAGCCTCACTGATTCATCGTTGCCAGCCGACCTCCAACGCCTGACCGATGGCGTCGGTGGGCGCGTTTCCGGCACGCCCGCGATGGCGCGCGCGATCGACTGGGCGATGCACGCGTTTCAGAGCGCCGGCATTACCGCTCATACCGAGAGCTACACGATGCCGCGCACCTGGTCCGAAGGTGCGACGCGGCTGGAAATCCTCGGTAGCAATGCGTTTTCCGTGTCGCTGGTTTCGGAAGGCTGGTCCGCGGCGACGCCGGCCGCCGGCATCGAAGCGGACGTCGTGCATATCGGCGACGGCACGGCCGCCGATTTCGAGCGCGCCGGCCAGCGCGCGCGCGGCGCGATCCTGCTCGTCGATTCGAAGATCATCGAGAGCTGGGAGGATCTGGACAACGAGTACGACCGCGCAATGCCGATCAAGCAGCGCGCTGTCGAAGCCGGAGCGCGCGCGGTGCTTTGGACCTCGGCGCGCGATCATCGATTGCTGTATCGCCACACCGACACCGTCGACGGCGAGCTCTCCCCGCTGCCGATGGCCACCGTCGCGCGCGAAGACGCCATGCGGCTCGCTCTGTCTCTT
>JBEPVS010000181.1:0-4759 GCA_041690875.1 Gammaproteobacteria bacterium | reverse complement strand
GGTGATAACAGCTCGAGCTGGGATCACCTGCATCTGTCGATCAACATGCTCGCGAACCTGGGCCTAAGCGGCTTCGCCTATTCAGGCGATGACATCGGCGGATTCACCGGGCACCAACCCTCGGCCGATTTGCTGACACGCTGGATCGAAGTCGGCGCCTTCAATCCGATTTTCCGCGACCACTACGACAACGCGAAGGCGGGCCAGGAAGTGTGGGTCGACGGGCCCGAGCATGAAGCCATTCGGCGCCGCTACATCGAGGAGCGTTACCGGTTGATGCCCTACATCTACGGGCTCGCCGAAGAGAACAGCCGCACCGGATTGCCGATCCTGCGGCCGGTGTTCCTTGAATTTCCTGCCACGACGGGCGGCGACTGGGGCAACAGCGGCCAGGCCAATCAGTTCATGCTCGGCGACGAGTTGCTGATCGCGCCCCCGGAAACCTGGGAATCGCCGGCGCCCTACAAGATCGCTCTGCCCGGCACCGGCTGGTTCGACTACTGGAGTGGGCAACGACTCGCGAGCGCGCAACTCAGCGAGACGCCACGGCTCGATCATCTGCCCGTGTTTGTGCGGCCGGGATCAATGTTGCCGATGCAGCCGCTGGTGCAAAGCACGGCGGAAGTGCCGCACGGGGCGCTCTCCATCCATGTCTATCCCAGTGATGGACCGAGCGGGCACTGCGCGGGTCATGTGTATCTCGATGACGGCGTCAGCCTTGCGTACCGGCGCGGCGAATACCTGCGCCAGTCATTCAGTTGCGCCAGCGGCGCCGCGTCGGCATCTCCCACCCTGGATGTGAGCTTCGCGCAACGCGAAGGCCACTACGTACCCTGGTGGCAGCAGATTGCGATCATCGTGCACGGATGGAATGGTGGCGCTACGGCAAAGCTCAATGGCAAGACCGTGCGCGGTGATGTCGATGCGGCCACCGGCACGCTGACGATCACAATTCCAGACCAGCCGCGCGTGGCGACGCTGCACATCAGCCACTGAGCTGCGCGCCGTGCCGGTGGGTGAGCAGTCCCCACAGTTTACGGTGTCGTCGCAGCAGGCCAACCACTTGCTGCGCGTGGCCCGTGTAGAAGCCGTTGCCGATCTCGAGCGTGGCCGCTGAACGCACGCCCTCCGCGCCGAGCGCCGCGCGCGCAAAGCTCGTCGCCATGCTGAAGAACAGGATGTGACCATCCGGTTTCGTAGCGAGCACGCAGGCTGATTCGACGCCGGGCAGGTCGACGCATGAAGCGGTCAAATCCGCTGGCGCGCCCACCTGGGCCGCGAAGGCCACTGGATCGGTCGCGTTGCTGTGCAAGGTGCTGATTGCGCCGATGCCGAGCCCCGCGATCGACTTGAGCCGCATCGCATCGATATCGGCGACCAGCACCTCCGCCGCGCCGGCTTCGGCGGCGGCCACCGCGGCGAGGCTCCCGCTGTTGCCCGCGCCGACTATCAACACGCGGCTGCCAGGCCGGGTTCGTGCTGCGACGCGCGCCGGGGCGCCGGCGACATCGAATGCGGCCAGCGCAACTTCTTCCGGAATGTCCGCGGGCATTTCGGTCCACGGTGAAGACTGGAACAGGAATGCCGTGCCGCTGGCGTTGACCGAATTGGATATAGGATCTATCGCGCCCAGCTCATCGAGCCGGAGCGGCGTCAGCGTCAGGCTGGCGAGGGATGCAATGCGCGCGCCGATAGCGGGCGGCTGCAGGTAGTCAGGCCCGACCGCGCGCACGACGCCGGTGAGCATGCCTCCCGAACCCGTCACGGGATTGTGGAGTTTTCCGCGCTCGAGGACGAGGGCGAGGATGGCTTGACGCACGGCCTCGAGGTCGCCATGGTGCGCCTCGCGCATCTGCCGCAGGCTGCTCGCATCGACGTGCAACTGCTCGACGTCAATTTCGAGCTCGGTTTCCCGGCACGGCATGCGCGCGTCGAGTCGTTCGGCCGGTTGCGGCAACATCGCGCGTTGCCCGAGCACGCGGTGGAGGCCGAGGGGACTGCTCGTTGGCGAAGTCAAGGCTCAAGTCTAGCAAACGCGACCCCGGAATATGATGATCCGCGCCTGCATCTTTGATTTGGACAATTGCCTCTCCGCTGCCGACGCGCCCGGGCCGGATTTCCTGCGGCCACTGTTCGAGGCGATTGGCGCCGCCAACCGCGGCACGCTCAGCGCAGAGGTGTTGCAGCAGGCGCAAGCGGAATGCTGGTCCCAGCCGCTGGATATCGTGGCGCGAAAATTTTCATTCACGCCCGCGATGCGCTCGGCGGCGTGGCGCGTCGGCGCCGCGCTCGAGGTCACGGCACCGATGCGCGGCTACGCCGACTTAGGCCTGCTGGCCACGATCGATGTTGCCCGCTTCCTGGTGACCTCCGGCTTCCGGCGCCTGCAGGGTAGCAAGATCGACGCGCTCGGCATCCGCAAGTGGTTCACGGCCGTGCATGTCGATGCGATCGACACGCCTAAGCCCTTGGGCAAGGAAGCGATTTTTCGCCGCATTCTTCGTGAACATGCGCTGCAGCCGGGCGAGGTGCTCGTCATTGGGGACAATCCGGACTCGGAGCTCGCCGCCGGAGCGCGCATCGGCATCAGCACGGTACAGATCCTGCGGCCGGGCGTCGTACGCTCGGCCGCCGCGGATCATCACATCAACCAACTCGCGGAGTTGAACGCGCTGCTTCGTTGATGCCGGCGCCGCCGGCTTAGTGTGGCTCGCTGCCCGGCGTGGGATCGGCCAGCGGGAAACTCTGCGCAGGTTGCGCGGGTTGCGCAGGCGCCGCCGCAGGCATGGGCGTGGTGACGGGCGCCGGCCCGGGAGGCGCAGCGCCGTTTGCCGCAGTCGCCGATTGGCCCGCGACGATTGCAGCGATGAAGCGGCGCGCCGATTCGGAGTTGGTGGTCGCCGTGCCGTGGAAGATGTCGTTCGTCGTGACATCGTGGCCGTAGAAATCGCGGTTTGCGCCGCGATCGAAGATTAGTGCGGTGCCGTCGAGCGCCACACCGGCGAACAGTCCGCGCGCACGCGAGTAGGAATAGATCTCGGCCTCCTTGCCGGCCAGCGCCTCGCCGGTGCGGCCGAGCGGACCTGCGGCAACGGAGGCCGTAGCGCCGAGCGTGAATTGCCCGCGCGAGAAGTTCTCGAGACTGCGCTGCGTGGCGAACACCAGCACCACATCGGCGGCCTGCGCGCCGATCTGCCAACCAAAGCTTCCGCCGGTCAGCGAAATGAACACCGGGTTGCTGTAGCGGCCCGACGCATCGCGCGAGACCAGCACGCCGTTGCCGTGCCGGCCGCCAAAAATGAATGCGCCCTTGATGACGTTCGGCACCACGGCAATGCCGTAGGCGCGGTCGAACAGCCAGGTCGGAACATTCTGGTCGGGCGTGGAGCGCAGCTCTTCGAGCACCTGCGTGGCGGTGACGAGGCGCGCGTCTTCGGCACTCTGCGCGAACGCTGCGCCCGTGGGCAACAACAAGGCAAAAAGCGCGGGCAGCAGCGCCCGCAGCGGCGAGTCGTATCTCATGGTGAATCCCCTCGAAGAATCTGGCGACCTGGTACAGCCCTTGATGATCCGTCAGAACCAGAACGAAATAAAGCCCTGCAAGATGGTGGCGTCGAGCGTGTAGAGCGGCTCGGTTCCGGGGGCAACGCCCTGCACACGCAGATCTCGGAAATCGTCATAGTTGATATGCATTCGATCCCAGCGCAGGTTGAAGGTTCCCTTCTGCAGCCAGGAGAAGCGCGATACGTGGTATTCCCACGTTGCGCCGATTCCCATCGTCACGTTCCTGAAAGCCGCCAGCTCGCGGTCGCGCGCGAGGAAATTCTGCGCATCGCGGAACGGGAACAGGTCGGCGTAGAAGTCCGCCTGGTTTTGCGTGTAAAAGCGCACGTGCGTGTCGAGCGTCCAGCTGTGGAACAGCGGCTGCGTATAGCCCAGCTCGGCGGTGCTTGCGCGGATGCCCCAGCTGTCGGCGAAGTAACGGTAGTTGCCGGAGATCGCTGCGTGCCACGGCAGGTAATACTTCAGCTGCGCCGAGCCGGCGTTGCCTGTGCGCGTGTGCGGATAGCGCTCGTCCTCGTATTCGTAGCCACGAGGATTGAGCGGATCGAGGTAGCGCACGTGACGATAGGGGTTGTTCAGGAACCCCTCGCTCTCGCTGGTCTCGAAATTAAGGCCCAACAGCAGGTTGCGCGTCAGGATCTGCGACAGCCCGACCGTCCAATTGCGGCGCTCGATATGATCGATCAGCGGCTCGCCGCGCGTGCCGACCTTGTCCCACCCACGCGTGAAGCCGAATGAGATAGTGGTCAGGTCGCCGAACATGTCCTGGCTGACTGAGGCAAAGGCCGTCTTTGCCTGATAGTCGTTTTCCTTGCTGCCGATGTAGCCGGCGCTATAGGTGGTCTTGCCGTGCAGGATGT
This sequence comes from Gammaproteobacteria bacterium, assembly GCA_041690875.1. Classification (GTDB taxonomy): domain Bacteria; phylum Pseudomonadota; class Gammaproteobacteria; order Steroidobacterales; family Steroidobacteraceae; genus FEN-1191. The sequence goes on along the minus strand of JBEPVS010000181.1, from coordinate 335 downwards.
CGACGCTGAGGCTGTCCTGCTTGCGGCGTTCCTTGTACGGGCTGGCCTGCGTGACGACGTCGATCGAGGCGCCGGAGATCATGTCTTCGTAGTGGTTGTAGGCCATCGAGAAATGATCGCCGAATTTCTTTTGCACCAGGATCGACGGGCCCTGGATCAGGATGCCGCCGCCGCTGTAGCGGTGCCAGAGGATGTCGGCGCGATCATCCGGCAGGACGCCGGCCTGCGCGCAGCCGAGCACGAGCGCGGCGAGGGCGGCCAGCCGGAAAAAGATGCGCGTCGGGGCGTTCACCCAGGGCCTGTTCACGCTTAGGACGTCGATGCGGCCGTGCCCG
>JBEPVS010000180.1:0-4772 GCA_041690875.1 Gammaproteobacteria bacterium | reverse complement strand
CGCATCGCGCCTCGCGCCTTGTCTGCAGGCATTTTGAGCAGCAACGCATCGATGTGCCAAGTGTTAACAGGCCCTAAATCGGGCACGCTATAGTAGCCGAACCCATGCGCCATCTGCCCAACATCATCTGCCTCGGCCGCATTGCCTTGATCTGGCCGGTCATCGCGGGTTTGCAGGCACATCATTACGATCGCACGTTGCTGTTGTTCGGCGTCGCCGCACTCAGCGATGGACTCGACGGCTGGCTCGCGAAGCGTTACGCGTGGACAAGCCGGCTGGGAAAAATCCTCGATCCGCTTGCGGACAAGCTGCTGCTGGTTTCGGTGTTCCTCGTGCTCACCTGGCTCGGCCTGGTGCCGCGCTGGCTCGCGGTAGCCGCGGTGGCGCGTGACGTCATGATCGGGCTCGGTGCAGTCGTATTCAAGTTCGGCTGGGGTCCGCTGCATGGGCGGCCGATCGTCTCGAGCAAGATCAACACAGTGCTGCAGATCGGCTACATCCTGCTCGTTGTCATCCACGCGGCCTGGGGCCTCCCTCCGGCGCCTGTGCTGGAAGCGCTCGCGGCATTGAACCTGCTGACCGTGCTGTACAGCGGCGCCGCGTACCTGCAGCAGTTCACGCGCCGTGCGCTGCAGATTGCCGCGCAGGCTTAGTGCGCGTGCACACGGCCTGAATCCATGCGCCAGTTGCCGCTACGCGTGACGCTGCGCGACCGGGCGCTGTTTGGCAGTTTCCTGGCCGGCCCGAACGCCGCGGTGCTCACGCAACTCGAGCTGCTCGCGCACGAGCAGAGGCCCGGCCTCGCGTGGCTGTGCGGCCCGGAAGCATCGGGCAAGACTCACCTGCTGCAGGCGCTGTGCGCACAGGCGGGCGAGGGCGCGCGCTACCTGCTGCTGTCGCAACTGATCGAGTTCGGGCCGTCCGCGCTCGCAGACTGGCATGGCGAACGTTGGCTTTGCCTCGACGATGTGGAATCCGTCATCGGCAACAACGAGTGGGAACGCGCGCTGTTCGCGGTCTATCGCGACGCCGAGGATCGGGGGGCAACCTTGCTGATGGCGGCCCGGGCTGCTCCGCCGCAATTGACGTTCGCGCTGCCCGATCTTGCTTCTCGCTGCACGGCGGCGTCGCGCCTGACGTTGAAAGCGCTCGATGAGCCCAGCCAGTTGGCGGCGCTGCAGTTGCGGGCCCAACTGCGCGGCTTCGAGCTGCCCGATGAGACGGCGCGTTACCTGCAGCGGCGTGTGCCGCGCGACCTGTCGAGCTTGTTCGCAGTGCTGGACGAACTCGACACCGCAGCCCTGACCGAGCAACGCCGGCTCACCGTGCCCTTCATCCGCGAAGTACTGGCGCGGCGCGAGTTCGACGCGAAAAAATCCTAGCTGCGTCCGAGGTCGTCGGCGCCATTCCAGTAACGGGTCCAGCGCGTCACGACGCGATCGGGGTAATCCCGCGTGTGCACGCTGCCGTTGTAGCGGCCGAGCGCGCGGCGCACGTCATTGTGTTCGGTCTCCAGGTAGTGGCGCAGGATTGCGCACCCCATGCGGATATTCGCTTCCATCGCCACGAGTTCGCGCCGGTGCATGCCCAGCTGCTCGGGCCAGAACGGCATGACCTGCATCAACCCGACCGCGCCGGAACTCGACACCGCCCAGCGATCAAAGTGGCTCTCGACATCCAGTACCGCGAGCACCAATCCCGGCGGCAGCGGCGTCGCGCCACTGCGGTGGGTTTCGCAGTACACCGTGCTCAGCAGCGCCATGCGCTCGTTGCGATCGCGCAGATAGCGACGGAGCTTGGGCTCCATCAGCGTGTACCAGACCGCCGAGTCGTACTGGTCGCCGAAGCACTCGCGCGAGTGCATCGCCCGCTGCACGACGTCGCGCAATTCCGGACCGGTCTGCGCCGCGGGCATGATGACGCCGCGTTCGACGGCGCTCGCGGTTACGCTGAATGCGCCCAGCGCGAAGGCAATCGCCAGCGCGCGAATTGAGTCAGCCGGCCAGCAGCGCAGCGACAAACTTGCTGACCGACGCAAGTGGAACATCCTGGTTGTCCATGGCACGGCGGTTACGGTATTCGCAGGTGCCGGCCTCGAGGCCGCGCTCGCCGAGCACCAGCCGATGCGGAATGCCGAGCAGCTCGGCGTCCGCGAATTTGACGCCGGGCCTGGCGTCGCGATCGTCATACAGCACTTCGATGCCGGCCGCGGTAAGTTCGCCGTAAAGCAGGTCCGCAGCTTCACGTACCTTGGGGGATTTCTGCAAATTGAGCGGAATGAGTACCACATGAAATGGCGCCAATGGCACAGGCCAGATGATGCCGCGCTCATCGTGGTTTTGTTCGATGGATGCCGCCACGATGCGCGTCACACCTATGCCATAGCAGCCCATCAGCATCGTGACGGGCTGGCCGGATTCATCGAGCACCGCCGCGTTCATCGCCTTGCTGTACTTGCGGCCGAGCTGGAAGATGTGGCCCACCTCGATGCCGCGCACGATGCGCAGGCGCCCCTTGCCCGAGGGGCTGGTGTCTCCGTCGACGACATTGCGCAGGTCGGCCGCGCGCGGCTCGGGCAAGTCACGTTTCCAGTTGACACCGCGCAGGTGCATGTCCGGTTCATTTGCGCCGCAGACGAAATCCGCCATCGCCAGCGCCGCATGGTCGGCGTAGATCGGGCACGCAAGTCCCACCGGCCCGAGGAAACCCGGTTCGCTCCCCGTGGCCGCCTTGATCGTGGCGGCGCTCGCCATGCGCAACGGATTAGCCACGCCGTCGAGTTTCTGCGCCTTCAGCGCATTGAGCTCATGATCGCCGCGCAGCACCAACGCCACGACGCCGCCGTCGGCGCCGTCGACGAGCAGCAGCTTCTGGCACTGCTCGCGCGGCAGATTGAGGAACCCGCTGACATCGGCGATCGTCTTCATCTGCGGCGTCGCCACTTTCGCGAGTGTCTCGCCTGGCGCGCGGCGCGGCTCCGTCGGCGCCATGGCCGCCGCGAGCTCGATGTTCGATGCGTAGCCGTCACCATCGCTGACGGCAATCGCATCCTCACCCGAATCGGCGAGCACCTGGAATTCCTCGGAAGCGCTGCCGCCGATCGATCCGGTATCCGCCTGCACCGAGCGGAAGTTCAATTTCATGCGCGTGAACATGCGCGTATACGCATCGCGCATTGCGCCGTACCCGGCCGCCATCGATGCGTCGTTGACATGAAATGAATACGCATCCTTCATGATGAACTCGCGCCCGCGCATGACACCGAAGCGCGGCCGCACCTCATCGCGGAACTTGGTCTGGATCTGGTAGAAGTTCGCCGGCAGCTGGCGGTAGCTGCGCAACTCACGCCGCGCGATGTCGGTCACGACCTCTTCGTGCGTCGGCCCGACGACAAAATCACGATCGTGCCGATCCTTGAGCCGCAGCAGCTCTGGACCATATTCACTCCAGCGGCCCGATTCCTGCCACAACTCGGCCGGCTGCACCGCTGGCATCAATATCTCGAGCGCACCGGCTCGGTTCATCTCCTCGCGGATGATGTTCTCGACCTTGCGCAGCACGCGCAGGCCCATTGGCAGCCAGCTGTAGATGCTGGCGGCGACACGCCGGATCAGCCCGGCGCGCAGCATCAGCTGGTGGCTGATGAGTTCGGCCTCGGCGGGAGTTTCCTTCGTCGTGTTGATCGGGTAAAGGGACATTCGCATGCATGAACATCCTAGCAGATGGCCTCCAGGCCCTGGCGCAAGGGTTGGACGCGGCCGGTTCGTGCACCTATCATGCGCCGCTGATGGCATCCGAAAGTTCCGATCAGTCGCTGCCGCCGGCTCCGCCGCGGCGCCGCGCGTACTACCTCGCCCCCAACCTGCTGACCACGGGCTGCCTGTTCTCCGGCTTCTACGCGATCGTCGCGGCTATCGACGGCAATTTCGAACGCGCTGGCATGGGCGTATTCATCGCAATGCTGTTCGATGGGCTCGATGGGCGCGTGGCGCGGCTGATGCACGCCGAAAGCGCCTTTGGCAAGGAGTACGACAGCCTCGCCGACATGGTCGCCTTTGGCGTCGCACCCGCAATCGTGTCGTACCAGTGGGGCGTCGCGCGCATCACCGAATACGGCGGTGCGTGGGGTCGGCTCGGATGGCTGGCCGCATTTTTCTATTGCGTGGCGGCAGGGCTTCGGTTGGCGCGCTTCAACACGCGCGTCGGCGGCAACGACAAGCGATATTTCGAAGGCCTGCCCAGCCCGTCGGCGGCGGCGCTCGTGTCGGGATTCATCTGGTCGTTCAACGAATGGCGCGAACCCGGGCTGACGGGACTCGTCGTCGCGTTCACGGTTACCGCGCTCGCGGGCGCACTGATGGTCAGCCCATTCAGTTATCCGAGCTTCAAGAACATCGACCTGACCAAGCCCGTGCGCTTCGTATCACTGGTCGCGCTGGTCGTGATTCCTTTCCTCGTCATTGCCGGCGACCCTTCGCGCGCGCTGCTACTGTGCTTCGGCAGCTATGGACTGATCCCGCCGCTCGTCTGGATCTGGCGGCGCCTGCGCCGCAGGCAACGCGGCGAGCGGCCCAGTGCCTCCGCCTAAGCAGCGATGAGCGCGGATTTCAGCCAACGCGCGCAGTATCTCGATGCGCTGGGCATTGATCGTTACGTGCGCCGCCAGCCTGCGCCGGGCGGGCAAACGGCGGCCGCGGCCCCGATTTTGCCTGCGCCCGCGCCCGCGCGGTCGCGCGAAAGCGCAACGACGATTGCCGCGGCGGAGCCTGTCT
>JBEPVS010000179.1:0-4757 GCA_041690875.1 Gammaproteobacteria bacterium | reverse complement strand
CTGGTGATCAGCGCGCCCCAGAGCTGCGCGGCCTTGTTGAACACATTGAGGCGCGCCTGACCCAGCGTGACGGCGTTGTTGCCGCCAACCGGCGTGAATGGCGTCGCGTCGTTGAATCCTTCGCCCGGTCCGTCCATCACGACGATCGTCAGCGTGGCCGCAACAGCCGGTGGCGCAGCAAGGCCGGCGCCGATGGCCAGCAACGCGACCCACGGTAGGGCTGTGCGCAGGAGTTTCAAGGTTGCTTCTTCCGCGCCGGCTGGCAGTTCGTCCCGTAGCTGCCATCGCTCTGGCGGCAGGCCACGATCGTGTCGTAATACTGCGCCGCGACCTTCACGCCCACGGTGCCATCGGGCAGGCGGATGATCTCCGGCGTTTCAGGGAGCGTACGGCGCGTGATGCCAGCGGCAGGCGGTGCGGTAGCACTCTCTTCAACAGCACCGGGAAGTTCGATCCGCTGCGCGGCGCGGGCGCGCGGCGATGCATCGGCTTGGGCATGACTCGCCGGCCCGATGTCGACGCGCCCGGAACAAGCCGCAAGCAGCAGTGCGGCGGCCGGGGCGGTCCATACCCGGTTCTGCATGCGATGACTCATGGTTACATCCTAGTAGCGCTCCAGCTCCTGCCGCGTGATCAGGTTGGACTATCCTCGATACTGCGCAACAATTCGCCAAACAGCGACGGCGGATAAGCCTGACAATATGTCATCCATGAAGCAGCTGCTCATTGTGTTCCAGTCCGTGACCGGCGGGACGCGGCAGATGGCCGAGGCAGCGGCCGAGGGCGCCGCGGGCGCTGAAGGGGTCGCGACGCAATTGCTGACTGCTTCCGCTTCCGGTCCGGAACAGCTTCTGGCGGCCGACGGCTACCTGTTCGCTTGCCCCGAAAACCTGGCGGCAATGGCCGGATTGATGAAGGATTTTTTCGACCGCAGTTACTATCCGGTGCTCGAAAGAATCGAGGGCCGGCCTTACGCCACGTTGATCTGCGCCGGGAGCGATGGCAGCAATGCGGCGCGCCAGATCGAGCGCATTGCGACAGGCTGGCGCTTGCGTGAGATCGCGCCGCCGCTGATCGTGTGCGTGCATGCGCAAACACCCGAAGAGATTTGCAAGCCGAAAAAGATAGGAGCCGCCGAACTGGCACAGTGCCGGGAAATCGGCGCAACAATTGCCGCGGGACTGTCACTCGGAATCTATTAATCGTTCAACCGGAGATCGAGCCATGAAAGATCGCATTTCGCGTCGCGACACGTTGAAGAGCCTGGCGCTCGGCGCAGGTGGCCTGCTCACGGCTCGAGGCAGTGCAGGCGACGCGGCGGCCGCCAATGCGGCGCCTGCCAATGCCGCGCCCATTCCGACACATGCCGCGCCCGCGCCGCGGGCAATGCGCGGCTTCCTCACCGCGCACGAAACGGATCAGCGGCTCGCCGTGCTCGGTCCGCTGTCCGCAGCGACAGCCGAGGGAAAATTCACAACGTTGATGGTCGACAGCAAGCACCGCTTCCAGACGATGCTCGGCTTTGGCGGCGCTTTCACCGAATCCGCAGCCGTCACCTGGCAAAAGCTCAGCGAAGCGCGGCGCGAGGAAGTATTGCGCGCCTACTTCGACGCAGCGGAAGGCCACGGATATTCGATGTGCCGCACGCACATGAACAGCTGCGATTTCTCGCTCGGCAACTACGCGCATGTCGAGACACCCGGCGACACCGAACTCAAGAGTTTCAGCATCGCGCGCGATCGCCAGGCGCTGATCCCGTTCATCAAGGCCGCCATGCGCGTTGCGAAACATCCGATTCGCATCCTCGCCTCGCCGTGGAGTCCGCCGCCGTGGATGAAGAGCAACGGCGAGATGAACCACGGCGGTAGGCTGCTGCCGCAATACCGCCAGGCCTGGGCGCGTTGCTACGCGCGCTTCATCAAGGAATATGCCGCCGAGGGGATTCCGATCTGGGGTGTGTCAGTGCAGAACGAGCCGATGGCCGTGCAGCCCTGGGATTCGTGCACCTACACTGCAGAAGCCGAGCGCGATTTCGTGCGCGATCATCTCGGCCCCGAACTCGCGGCGGCGGACTTAAGCCACGTCAACATCATCATCTGGGATCACAACCGCGACCTGATGGTCGAGCGCGCGAATGTCGTCTTTGCCGATCGCGCCGCCGCGCGTTACGTCTGGGGCACCGGTTTTCACTGGTATGTCGAGGACAACTTCGATCACGTGCAGCAGGTGCATGATGCCTGGCCGGACAAGCATCTGTTGTTCACCGAAGGCTGCCAGGAAGAAGGACCGCACATAGGATCGTGGGATCTCGGCGAGCGCTATGCGCGTTCGATGATCAACGATTTGAATCGCTGGACCGAAGGCTGGATGGACTGGAACCTGGTGCTCGACACGCAGGGCGGCCCCAACCATGTCGGCAACTACTGCAGCGCGCCGATCCTCGTCGACACGGCCGGCGACGCGTTGCTGCGGCAGAGTTCGTACTACTACATGGGCCATTTCTCGCGCTTCATTCGTCCCGGCGCGCAGCGCATCGTCTGCGCGGGCTCGCTCCAGGCGCTGGAAACCACGGCCTTCGTCAACACCGACGGCAGCATTGCCGTGGTCGCGATGAATCGCGGCGCGAAGCCACTGGATTTCGTGCTCAACGTGAATGGCGGACGCTGGAACGCGCAGTTGCCGCCGCGGTCGATCGCCAGTTATTTGAGCTGACGCCCGGTACGCTCAGCGCAACGCGTCGCGGATCGCGCGCACCGCGGCCAACGCGGTGCGCGTGCGCGCCGGATTGACGAACTCGGGCCAGGTCGAAAGCTTCACAGCGACGAAACCGGCGTCGGGATCCATATAGATGAGCTGGCCAAAAACGCCACGCGCCAGCAGCACGCGGCGGCCCGCCTCCTCGAGCCAGAATTGGTTGCGGTAGGCGCCGTGCGGCAGTACTTCGCGATAGGCGCCGTTGAAGAGACTCGGGTTCCCATCGTGCGTGTGATCGATCCACGCGGCGGTTACCAGTTGCCGGCCCTGCGCCTCGCCACCCGACGCATACAGCAATCCAAAGCGCGCCAGATCGCGCAATGTCGCATTGAAACCGCCGTTCGCACACGCGAAGCCGGTCGGGTCGACGGTGAAGTAGCCGTCGTCCGCCGCGCCCATCGGCGCCCACAATTCCCGGCTGAGCAGTGCGGCCAGGCGCAGGCCGCTGACGCGCTCCAGCAGGAATCCGAGCACGTCGGTCTCGATCGAACGGTAGTTGAAATCGTGGCCGTGTGGCCCGCGTGATTGGGTGAGCGTCAGCACCTGCTCCCACATGGACTTGGGCCAGCCCGGCTTGCCGCCGTTTTTCCAGCCGGCGGCAACGTCCATCTGCGCGCAGTGCGAATCGGGGGCCGTGTAGTCTTCGTCCCAGTACACACCGCTGGTCATGTCCAGCACCTGCTGGACGGTCGCGCCCGAGTAGGCCGTGGTTTCGAGTTCGGGCAGGTAGTGCGTCAACCGTGCGTCGAGCTTGATCTCGCCGCGTGCGGCGAGAATGCCCAGCAGCGTCCCAGTCACGGACTTCGACACCGACTGCACCAGGTGCGTGCTGTGCTCATCCATGCCGTTGTCGTAGTGCTCGGCGACGAGCGCGCCACGATGCACGACGCAAAATCCGTCCGTGTAGCTCGAGTCGAGGAAGTCGGCGATGGTGGCGCGCCGCCCGTCGCATTCGAACGCGATCGCATTCAAGTCCTGCGGCGCGATCCGCCAGGCGTGCGGGGCGGCGCTGCGACGCACTTGCGCGGTGCGCACCTGCTCGCGCACATGCTGGAAGGTATAGCGGTTCCACGGTGCGCGATCCCAGTCTTCGTGCGGAATCGCGATCGGACGCGCGCCGGGCACGGCCGGCACGCTAGCGCTCCGCCAACACGGCCGTGGCCGCCGCTTGCATCGCTCGCCACAGTTCGGCGACGTGGCGAGGTTCAGTCAACTCAATGCCGATTGAAACGCGCGCTGCCCAACGGCCATCGATGAGCGCCGGCGTGAGGTAGGCCTCGCCGGAATCATTGATGAACTGCACCCATCGGCGCGTGTGCGCATCAAGTGCGTCGCGTTCCAGCCCCGGTGGTTCGTGCCGCACGCACACGGTCTGCAGCGGCACCGGCGCAACACGCTGCCATTGCGGCGCGGCGTCGACCTGTGCGGCCAGCCATTGCGCATTGGCCAAATCGCGGCGCAGCCGCGCGCGGATGGCCGCCATCCCCTGCTCGCGCATCGTCACCCACAATTTCATCGCACGGAATCGACGCCCAAGCGCCAATCCCCAGTCGCGGTAGTTGCGCACCTCGGCATCCACCGGTGTCTGCAGGTAACTGGGATTCGTCGACATGACGCGCACCAGGTGTTCGGCATCGCGCACGAGGTAAAGCGTGCAGTCGAACGCCACCGTCATCCACTTGTGCGGATTGACGACGATTGAATCAGCGCCCTCGATGCCGGCCCAGAGACTGCGGCATTCGGGCAGCAGCATGGCGATTCCGCCCATTGCGGCATCGACATGGAGCCATGCACCCTCGCGGCGCGCGACGGTTGCAATCGCCCCGATCGGATCCATCGCAGTGGTCGCCGTCGTGCCGGTGGTGGCAACGATCGCACAGGGCTGCAACCCGGCGGCGCGATCCTTGGCGATGGCCGCTTCGAGCGCGGGGACGTTCAGGCGAAACTCCGCATCGAGCGGCAGCGCGCGCACGTGTTCTCGGCCCTGTCTCTTATACTCATCT
>JBEPVS010000178.1:0-4832 GCA_041690875.1 Gammaproteobacteria bacterium | reverse complement strand
ACCTTGAGTTCCATGCCCGCCGTCTTCAGATCCCCGAGCACTTCGCCCGTGTCCATGTCGGTAACGACGGTCCCCGAAGGCACTGCGATGTGCAGGTCCTCACCGCTCCGTCCGGTGCAATCGTTGCTCGAGCCGCCCTCGCCGACCTGCGCGCGATACGTTCGCTGGATGCGAAAGTCAGCCAGCGTGTTGATGCCCTCCGCCGCGCGCAACAGCACGCTGCCGCCGTGACCGCCATCGCCCCCGTCCGGCCCCCCGAAGGGATTCGATTTCTCGCGCCGGAAGCTGGCCGAGCCGCGCCCGCCATTGCCCGCCTGCACCCGCAGCGTTGCTTCGTCGACGAATTTCATCCGGCCAGCTTAACTCCAAATGGCTTACGGCTGCTGCTGTGGCAGCCACAAACGGAAACCCCGGCGCGCGGCCGGGGTTTTCGAAGGCGCGCGGCGGCAAGCCGCGGTGTCAGTTCTTGCTGGTGGCCGGCGCGTCGGGCTGCACGCTGACATACATGCGCTGTTCCGCACCGCGGCGGCGAAAAGCGATGCGGCCGTGCTTCAACGCGAACAGCGTGTGGTCGGTCCCCATGCCCACGTTCGCGCCGGCGCGTACCTGCGTGCCGCGCTGGCGGATGATGATGTTGCCGGCGAGCACCTGCTGGCCACCAAAGGCCTTCACGCCGAGGCGCTTGCTGTGGGAATCGCGGCCGTTGCGGGTGCTGCCGCCTGCTTTCTTGTGTGCCATGAGACTGTCAGCTCCGGAAAAATCTTAAGCGTTGATCGCCGTGACACGCACTTGCGTGTATTTCTGGCGGTGGTTTTTCATGCGCAGGTAATGCTTGCGGCGGCGGAACTTGACGATCGCCACCTTGGCGCCCTGGCCGTGCGACTCAACGGTTGCGATGACCTTGCTGCCCTTGAGCATCGGCTTGCCGACGGTGATCGTGTCGCCGTCAGCGATCAGCAGCACGTCGTTGAATTCAACCGTTTCACCCGGCTTGGCCTCTAGCAGTTCAATCCGCAGCACGCCGTCTTTTTCCACCCGATACTGTTTGCCGCCTGTGGCGATGACCGCGTACATTTGCCTGAAAGCTCCGTATGATTCGCCGCCCGACCTGAGGTCGGGAAGCGCGAAAAGGACGCGCATTCTACTCAGGGCTGGCCATAGCGGTCAAACTGGGTTTCCTTAGGAGAAACAGCGAGTTGAATAGTGTCCTGAAGCCGCTGGAGCTGGCCGCCGCGCCACCTTCGTCGCCCGCCCCGGGTTCACCCGAGGCACTGGAGGCGATCCGCGAGCTGGTGCGTGCCGACCTCGCCGCCGTCGATACCAGCATTCGAAACGGCCTCAAGAGCGTAGTCCCGCTCGTCGACCAGATCGCCGAGCACATCATTGGAGGCGGAGGCAAGCGGCTGCGGCCGCTGCTGGTTGTGGTGGCCGGCCGCGCCTGCGGCGCAACCGGTGCCGGCACAGCTTCAATCGACGCAGCGCCGTCCGCAGCGCATGTGCAGGCCGCCGCGTTCATTGAATTCATCCACACCGCAACGCTGCTCCACGACGATGTCGTCGACATGTCCTCGCTCCGTCGCGGGCGCAACACTGCGAATGAGGTTTTCGGCAACCAGGCCAGCGTGCTGGTGGGCGATTTCGTCTACTCGCGCGCGTTCCAGATGATGGCGGCGGTGCGCTTGCAGCGCGTCATCGAGATCATGGCGGAAGCCACCAACGTGATCGCCGAGGGCGAGGTGCTGCAGCTGATGAATGCGCGCGATCCGGACACCACCGAGCAACGCTATCTCGAAGTGATCCACCGCAAGACCGCGCAGCTGTTCCAGGCTGGCGCTGAAGTTGCCGCCGTTGTCAGCGGCGCGCCCCTCGAACAGCAGCGCGCGCTTGCCCGCTACGGGCGGCACCTCGGCACGGCCTACCAGCTCATTGACGACGTGCTGGACTACCACTCCGATCCTGGGACACGCGGCAAGAACCTGGGCGACGATCTCGCGGAAGGCAAGCCCACTCTCCCGTTGATCCACGCACTGCGCAACGGCGATGCGGCGACGGCCACGCTGATCCGCACCGCGATCACCGACGGCGGCCGCTCGCAGCTCGGCGCGATTTTGGCTGCAATTGAATCGACCGGGGGGCTTGAGTACACTGCGCGGCTCGCTCAAACCGAGGCAGACCAGGCGCAGGCATCGCTCGCGGCGCTTCCGGAAACTCCGTTTCGCTCTGGTCTCGCCGCGCTGGCCCGCTTCGCAATCGAACGCAGGCATTGAGAAGATATTCGGGGTGTAGCTCAGCCTGGTAGAGCGCTACGTTCGGGACGTATAGGTCGCAGGTTCAAATCCTGTCACCCCGACCAATCCGACCAAATTTCCTTGTCCTGTTTGTAGGAAAGGACCTACTGCTGCTGCGCAACATTCTGCGGGGGCCGACGCGACCTGCAGCGTATATTACGCCGATGTCCGCACCGCCCGGCTCCAACAAGGAAGATGTTCGCCAAAGCGAAGATCGCTTCAAGCGCCTCGTCGAAAGCGTTCGCGACTACGCAATTTTCATGCTCGATCCCACCGGCCATATCCTGACGTGGAATGCGGGCGCCGAGCGTTTCAAGGGCTATAAGGCCGAGGAAATCATCGGCCAGCATTTCTCCAGATTCTATCCGCCGGAGTCGCTGGCGCGCGGTTTGCCCGCTCATGAACTCAAGATAGCCGGCGAGACCGGTGTGTTTGAGGACGAAGGCTGGCGTGTCCGGAAAGACGGCGGCATGTTCTGGGCGAACGTCGTCATCACGGCGATCCGCGGCCCGGAAGGCGAGCTGCAAGGTTACGCAAAAGTTACCCGCGACCTGACACAACGACGCGCCCACGAAGAGGAATTGCGTCGCAGCGAAGAGCGGTTTCGCCTGCTCATCGAGGGTGTCGCCGAATACGCGATCTTCATGCTCGACCCCAATGGCAACATCGCAACGTGGAACAGCGGTGCGGAGCGCATCAAGGGCTACACGGCCGGTGACATCATCGGCAAGCATTTTTCGATCTTTTATCCGGAAGAACCGAAGTCCAGCGGCTGGCCGGAACATGAGTTGCGTGTCGCGGCGACGAAAGGCAGCTTCACCGACATCGGTTGGCGCGTGCGCTAGGACGGCACGATGTTCTGGGCGCACGTGACGATCACGGCGTTGCGCGACGAGACCGGAACGCTCCTTGGCTTCGCCAAGCTGACGCGCGACATGACCGAGACGAAGCGCCTCGAGAACATGGAGGTCACGATCCAGCAGCGCGAAGAGATGCTCGATGCCGAGCGCAGCGCGCGCATGAGCGCACAGCGCGCGACGCGGCTCAAGGATGATTTTCTCGCTACGCTTTCGCACGAATTGCGCACGCCGTTGAGCGCGATCCTCGGCTGGACCCAGGTACTGCTGCGGAGCGAGGCAGACAAGAGTGCCGAGGAACAGCGCCGCGCCATTGAGGTCATCGACCGCAACGCTCGCGCGCAGGTGCAGTTGATCGACGACCTGCTGGACCTCAGCCGCGTCATGACCGGCAAGTTGCGGCTCAACCTGCAGCAGGTTTCATTTTCGGACGTCGTCGAGGCCGCGGTCGACTCCGCGCGTCCCGCTGCGGACGCGAAGGGCATTCGATTGAGGTCAATCGTCGGTGCCGGACGCGACATCGTCAGCGCCGACAACACGCGGCTGCAGCAAGTTGTGTGGAACCTGCTGACCAACGCGATCAAATTCACGCCGAAGGGCGGACAGGTGCAGGTGCTGGTGCAGTGCGTGAACTCGCACGTGGAGCTCACCGTCAATGACTCCGGCATTGGCATTCCAGCGAGCTACCTGCCGCATGTTTTCGATCGTTTTTCGCAAATGGATGCGTCGACGACGCGCTCGTTCGGTGGTCTCGGCCTGGGACTGGCGATCTGCAAGCAGCTGGTTGAATTGCATGGCGGCGTGATTACCGCTACCAGCGAAGGCGAAGGCAAGGGCGCGACCTTCATGGTCAACCTGCCGGTTTCCATCGTGCAGCTCCACGCTTCCGGCGAACCGCGCATTCATCCAACCGTGGAGACGCAGCCCAGCGAGGCTGTGTCCCTGCCGCGGCTCGACGGCGTCCAAATCTTTGCGATCGACGATGAGCCGGATGCGCGCGAACTGCTGCGCACGGTGCTCGAGGACCAGGGCGCCAATGTAACCAGTTTTGCGTCCGCGCCCGATGCGCTCACGGCGCTGAAGTCGATCAAGCCGACGGTGATCGTGTGTGATGTCGGCATGCCGAACATGGACGGCTACCAGTTGATACGCAAGCTTCGCGCCGAAGAGCCGCCGCACGAGCGCATACCGGCGCTGGCGCTAACGGCGTTTGCGCGGGCCGAAGACCGGAAACGCTCGCTCGTCGCCGGCTACCAGGCCCACCTCGCGAAACCGTTCGACGTCGGCGAGCTGGTACTCGTCATCGCGGGGCTGATCCGGCGGTAACCGCAGGCGGTTACCACCACAACCCGTACAGCGCGACCAGGATCACGATGACAATCGCAGCGCCCGTGTTGAAACCGGTGCTGGTCGAGTAGTCGATGTTCTTCAGGTCGACGCGCATCGCGGCTTCTTTCTTTGGCGCTGCCAGCGAGATCAGCATCGCCACTGCGAGGCAGAGCACGAACACCAGGCCAACGCGGTCCATGAACGGCAACGCAGGCCACCACATCTTCAATGCAAACGACAGCACCGCGGAACCCACGGCAGCCACAAGCGCGCCCGCCGCCGTGCAGCGATCCCAGAACATACCCAGCAGGAAGATCACGCAGATACCCGGCGTGAAGAAGCCTGTAAACTCCCTGTC
>JBEPVS010000177.1:0-4844 GCA_041690875.1 Gammaproteobacteria bacterium | reverse complement strand
CGACGTGGTGGATCCGCCAGGCGATCACGCGCTCGATCGCCGACCAGGCGCGCACCATCCGCATCCCGGTGCACATGATCGAGACCATCAACAAGCTCAACCGCATCTCGCGGCAGATGCTGCAGGAGATGGGTCGCGAGCCGACGCCCGATGAACTCGCGGTGCGCATGGAGATGCCAGAAGACAAGGTGCGCAAGGTGCTGAAGATCGCCAAGGAGCCGATCTCGATGGAGACGCCGATCGGCGATGACGAGGATTCACACCTCGGCGATTTCATCGAGGATACTTCGGTGACGTCTCCGATTGAGCAAGCAACGAATGAGTCGCTCAAGGAAACCACGCACTCAGTGCTGGCGCAGCTGACGCCGCGCGAGGCGAAGGTGCTGCGCATGCGCTTCGGCATCGACATGAACACCGACCACACGCTCGAGGAAGTCGGCAAGCAGTTCGACGTCACTCGCGAGCGCATCCGGCAGATCGAAGCCAAGGCCTTGCGCAAGCTCCGGCATCCGAGCCGTAGCGAGCAGCTGCGCAGCTTCCTGATGGATGACTGATTCGGCTAAAGCGCCTGCGTACCGTCATCCGCAGGTGTACCACACGATGCGCGGCTTGATGCTATCGGGTGGCCGCGGGTCTGCCGGCCCTGTGGCCGCGGCGCTACCTTGCGCGCCACCCGCTACGAAGGAAGTCGAACCTGCGCATGATGACGCCGCTGGGCTGTACGAGCTGCGCCGTTACAGCGAACCGAACGACTAGCGGCCGCAGCCACTCGCCTGCGCCAGACGCATCTCGTCACCATGAGCACGACCACGCGCTGGTTCGCTGAAGTCATGACCCGGTCGGCAAACGACATCATGAGCTTCCAGTTTCCGACGCGCGATATCGATCCGGCTGGTGGCGTGGACCGGCACAGCGGGGTATTCACCTCGGTGAGCGAGCTCGGCGCGCCGCAGCGCGGACCGGCCGATTTTCCGTTCATCGGCGCGGCATCGATTGCGGTACGCAACGTGGCGCCTGCAGATGACGGCACTGTACAGCTGTGGATCTCCGTTGCGCCGGATTATCCGCACCTGAACGTGCGCATCCAGTTCCTGGTCTGCAACGACTGAATTTGCCGCCCACGACAGCAGCGATTGCAGGCCCGCACCATTCAGGACGGCGCCTGCGCCGCTCGAGAGTTGCTTCGCTTCAGTTGCTGCGCGTCAGGCGCGCCACTCGGTGAGCAATGCCTTGAGTCGCACCAGCGCCTGGCCGTGTAGCTGGCAGGCGCGCGACTCGGTGACTTTCAGCACCGCGCCGATTTCCTTGAGGTTCAGTTCCTGCTCGCAATACAGCGACAGGACGAGCCGCTCGCGCTCCGGCAACGCCTTGATGGCCGTCGTGACAGCCTCGCGGCGCGCGTCCTCAAGCGCTTCGACCTGCGGATCCGGCCCTTCGTGCGGTACGCGATCGAGTGTCGAATCCTCGCCGTCGTACGCATCATTGAGGCGCAGCAGCTGGCAACCCAAAGCGTCCTGCAGGATGCGGTGGTACTCCTCGAGCGGAACGCCGAGTTGCGCGGCGACATCGGCGTCGCTTGCTTGGCGGCCGGTGCGCGACTCGACTTCGCGCATCGCCGTGGCCGCATCGCGCACCTTGCGATGCAGCGAACGCGGCGCCCAGTCGAGCTTGCGCAGGCCATCGAGCATGGCGCCGCGGATGCGAATTCCCGCGTAGGTCTCGAAGCTGGCGCCGCGGCCCGCCATGAAATGTTGCGCGGCCTCGAGCAGGCCGATCATTCCCGACTGCATCAGGTCATCCACTTCGACTTGCGGCGGAAGGCGCCCCGCGAGGTGGTAAGCGATGCGCTTGACGAGATCAGCATGCTGGCGCACCAGCGCATCGAAGTTCGGTTGCTGCGCCGTGCTGGCATAGGCTTGTACGCCGTTCATCTGATCACCTCCAGTCGCATCGAGGGACGCGTCGGAAGCTGATATTCGGCCTTGCGATCGCCACGTTTGCGGATTGTGCCGCCCCCGGCGAGCTCGAGGCGCCACTTGCGGGGTATTCAACGCGCCACCACTTCCTTGCCGCTGCCCGATTCGCCGAGGACGTTTGGCATTGCCGAATCCTTGGATGTCATCGCAACTCCCTGGCCCGCCCAATTTCCGGGCGTGGGAGGAGATTAGTCTCGCGTTATAGAAAGCACTGTGGGTTCCATCACCTGAAAATCGTGCGGCGCCTCTCAGTTTCACGATTTGTTGCGGGATTTACGCGATCCCGCCACCTGGAGCATTCCTTGCCTGCCAATGCGCGGCGGCGCACTGCGCGAGTGCCACAACGCGCCGAGCGCGCTGAACTGCACAGGCACCGCTTCGGTCGCCGGCGCCTGGTTCACCAGCGTGCCGACCATTTGCAGCAGCAGATTGAGCTTGAAGTCGAGGCGCGCCAGTTCGTTCGTGCCGGGATGCAGTTCACTGTATGCCGAGATAACGTTATGACTGGCTGCGGCCTAAAGTTGCACGGCAGGCGGCCGTTACATCAGCCGTTAGGAAAGGAGAGTAGCGGCGAGCATGAACGTGAAGGGAACCGATGCCAGTGCCGTCGACAAGGGCGGCAGCGGCGCGATCGATCCGATTCACGGCCGCGCCCCGGCAGCGAGCGCGGCCAATACCGGTGCTGGCTCCGCCCTGGCGGACTGTCTGAGCATTTCCGGCTCGGCACGGAGCCTCGCAAACCTGCAGGAAGCGATCGCGGCCACGCCCGACATCAACCTCGAACACGTGGAGCGCGTGACATCAGCGCTCGAATCCGGGCGGTACACGATCAACGCCGCGCGCGTCGCCGATCGCATGCTGCAGCTCGAGCGCGACCTGGCCGCGGCCACGCACTACGCGCTGCGCTAATACAGGCGAACCTAGAGCGCGCGCATCGCTGCAAGGACCTGAACGATCGCAATGGCGACGTGCCCGGTCCCGTGTACGCCCGGCCCGGCGTACGATTCGAGGGCGTCGCGCAACGCACACTCGGCCAGGCCTGAAATCGAAACGGCCCGCGCGCGGCAACTCGGCTAAGATTCTCGCCCTGTCTATCCGGATAGAGATTTCCAAGTGACCGATCTGCTGCACGCTGCCCTGCTCGGCATCATCGAAGGCCTCACCGAATTCCTGCCCGTCTCCAGCACCGGCCACCTGCTGATCGCCGAACACTGGCTCGGCGCGCGCTCCGAGTTGTTCAATGTCGCGATCCAGGCCGGCGCGATACTCGCCTCGCTCCTGGTGTTCTGGCCGCGACTCCAGCAACTGCTGCTGGGCCTCGGTGCGCGCGCAAACCGCGACTACCTGGCGAAGCTCGTGCTCGCATTCCTGATCACTGCGCTCGGCGGACTCATCGCAAAAAAAGCCGGACTCGAATTGCCGCAGAATGTGGCACCCGTCGCCGGCGCGCTGATCATCGGCGGCGTGCTGATGTTGTTGATCGAATGGCTCATCGCCGGCCGCGCGGCAATCAGCGAAGTCACGTGGCGCGTGGCTTTTTGGGTCGGCGCCTGCCAGATCCTCGCTGCGGTCTTTCCGGGCACGTCGCGTTCCGCCGCAACGATCTTCGCCGCCATGCTGGCCGGATTGACGGCGCGTCCCGCGGCGACCGAGTTTGCATTCCTGGTCGGTATCCCGACGATGTTCGCTGCGACGGGCTTTGAATTCCTGAAAGCGTACCAAGCCGGCGCGGCCGCGATGCCCGAAGACTGGCCGGCCTTCATCGTCGCTTTCATCGTCTCGGCGGTGGTCGCTTTCATCGCGGTCAAATGGTTGCTGCATTATGTGCAGACACACCGCTTCACGGCCTTCGCCTGGTACCGCATCGTCGCAGGACTCGCGCTGCTGGCGTTCGTACGCTGAGTCCTACTGAACCAGGCTTGTTGCGCTGTCAACCGACAGCAGGAGCCGTCGTTATCCTCTCCATCCGCCACTGCATGATGGAGTCGAAACATGTCTTCAATCAGCGGCGCTTTGAAGTCTTTTACTGCCAATCTTTGGCGCTCGCGCCGGCTTGCACTCGTGGCAACGCTGGGCGCTGCAATGCTCGCAGCTTGCGGTGGCAGTTCGAGCGACAACTCGAACACAACGCCGCCATCGAGCGACATGGGCACCGCGATGGTCACGCTGCAGGACGCAGCCGGTGATTTCCAGAGTTATACCGTCGATGTCGTTTCGATCAAGCTGACGAAAGCGAGCGGCGCCGCGGTTGAAACCGTGCCCGCGACGACGCGTGTCGACTTTGAACAGCTCGTTGACCTGTCGGAGCTGATCAGCGCCGGGCAGATTCCCGCCGGCGAATATGTCGGCGCAACGATCACGCTCAATTACAGCAATGCGAACATCATCGCTGAAGATGCCACCGGCGGCAGCCAGGCGCTCGCGCCGCTCGATGCCAGCGGCAATCCGCTGACCGGCACGGTCGATCTGACGGTGCAGCTCGACAATCGCCATCATCTGGTGATCACGAAAGATCGCACCGCGCGCATCGCTTTCGACTTCAATCTCGCTGCGTCCAACACAGTTGATCTCACGAACAACACGGTCACCGTTTCGCCGACGATCCAGGCGAGCGTCGACCCACCGGCCGACGTGCCGGTGCGCGCGCGCGGCACGCTGGTGTCCGCCGACACGAGCGGCAACAGCTACACGATCAACGTGCGTCCCTTCCACCTGGGTGCAGGCAACACCGGTCAGGTCGTCGTGCATGTAGCCGATACGACGCAATATGAAATCGACGGCACGAGCTACACCGGCGCCGCTGGGCTTGCAGCGCTTGCAGCTGAACCCGCCGATACGATCACCGTGGCGCACGGATTGCTGTCGACC
>JBEPVS010000176.1:0-4889 GCA_041690875.1 Gammaproteobacteria bacterium | reverse complement strand
CCAACGGATACGTGGCGTGCACGTGCACCCGCACGCGGCCGTCTTCGAAAGCGGGCCACACCTCGCGCCGCAGCGCGTCGCGGATCGCCGTTTTCTCAGCGATCGTGCGCGGCCGCATCGTCGAGCCGGTGATCGTCAGGCGATTGCGCATCACTGCATTGAGATCGAGCTCTGCGCTCGCTCCCCGCTGTAGCGCGATCAGAACAAGCCGCCCATCGCGCTTCAGGACGCTGACGTTGCGCGGCACGTAGTCGCCCCCGACCATGTCGAGCACGACATCGACGCCCTCGCCGTTCGTCAGTTCGCGTGCGCGTACGACGAAGTCTTCGGTGCGATAGTTGATCGCCGCGAACGCGCCGAACTCCCGGCAGAAACGCGCCTTCTCCTCATCGCCCACGGTAACGATCGAGCGCGCGCCGCGAAGTTTCACCAGATCGATCGCAGCAAGGCCGATGCCGCTCGAGCCGCCATGGATGAGCACGGTTTGTCCAGCCGCGACTCGACCGATATCGACCAGATTCGCCCACACCGTGAACCAGGTTTCGCACAGTCCCGCGGCCTGCTCGAGCGTGAAACCCTTCGGCACCGGCAAAGCCTGCCCGGCGGGCACCACGCAAAACTCGGCATAGCCGCCGCCGGGCGCCAGCGCACACACAGATTCGCCGACAAGCCAACCCGTGACACCCACTCCCACAGCCGCAATCGTCCCCGAGACTTCGAGCCCCAGGATCGGCGACGCACCCGGCGGCGGCGGATACTTGCCGGCACGCTGCTGCACATCCGGACGATTCACGCCCGCGTGGTCGACCGCGATCAGCAGCTCGCCCCCGCCGGCGACTGGCGCTTCGCCCTCGACGAGACGCATCGTTTCAGGGCCGGGCTCTGGCCCGAAGGCAATGTATTTCATGGCGAGGGGTGATTCCGCGGTGGCATCGGGCGACGCATGCATGCATTCTAGTCTTCAAGTGAGGATCACATGAAACGCAGCATCGCCCGCTACGGATGGATTCCCGACCTGCCCGACCAGCGCGACCAACTGTACTCCGCGCCGCCGCCGGTGCTGAAGAAATTGCCGCCGAGCGCGGACCTGCGCCCGCGTTGCCCGCCCGTATTCGACCAGGGCTCGCTCGGCAGCTGCACGGCCAATGCGATCGGCAACGCCTACCGGTTCGATGTGCTCAAGCAGCGCGGCTCGAAGAGCTTCGTACCCTCGCGGTTGTTCATCTACTACAACGAGCGCGTGCTCGAGGGTACCGTCGAGAACGACGTCGGAGCGATGCTGCGCGATGGCATCAAGACGCTCGCCAAGCAGGGCGTGTGCGGCGAACGCACCTGGCCGTACGACATCGAACGCTACGCCGATCGACCGACGAGCGCCGCGTACCGCGAGGGCTTGCAGCACCAGGCGCTGAGCTACCAACGCCTCGTGCAGGATGCCTGGCAGATGAAGGGGTGCCTCGCGAGCGGCTATCCGTTCGTGTTTGGCTTCTCCGTGTATGAGAGCTTCGAATCGGCTGCGGTCGCACGCACTGGGCAGATGCCGATGCCCACATCAGGCGAGCGCGTGATTGGTGGCCATGCGGTGCTCGCGGTCGGCTACAACGATCGCACCGCGCGCTTCACCTGCATGAATTCCTGGTCGGTGCAGTGGGGCGACAAGGGATTTTTCTACATGCCCTACCAGTACCTGATGGCCCCGCAACTCTCGCAGGACCTGTGGACGGTGAGGACGGTCGAGGCGGGTTGAATTGCCGTCGTCGCCAAATAACAGCAGTATCGGGCGCCTGGTTCACACGGGAGCACAACATGACCACCGGACCTTTCACGCTGATCTATCCGATGTTCGCGATGGTGCTGCTGAGTTTTTTCGTTCTCATACGCCTGTTTCGAAGCCGCGTCAGCGCCGTCAAGGCGGGTGAGCTCGAGACAAGTTTTTTCAGGCTGTACCGCGGCGCGGTCGAACCGGAATCGACCGTGAAAGTCTCACGCCACTTCAGCAACCTTTTCGAGGCGCCGACGCTATTCTATGTGGTGTGCCTGGCGGCGATGGTCACGCAGAAAGGCGGCACGCTGATGCAGACACTGGCGTGGGTGTATGTGCTCGCGCGCATCGTGCACGCGTTTATCCATCTCGGCTCGAACCGGCTTCGCTGGCGCGTGCGCGCCTACTTCGTCGGCTGGCTGGTGCTGCTCGCGATGTGGATTGTGCTCGTGATCGCCGTGACGCCGACGGGCATGCGCTATTAGTTCAGCCGGCGGCTAGACAGATCGGTCACTTTCGACGCAGTAGCCGCAGCAACTCCCAGCTTGCCGGAAGCGGCATTCTGCCGCCACACGAGGTCCGCCAGCTCGATGGCGGGCTTGTATTCGACGACGACGTCCTCGAGGATGACGCGCGCTCCCGCCACATCGCCCTCTTCCATCGCCGACGCGAGATCGCGCAGGCGCAGCTGCACGAGGTCCCAGGGCGGGAAATGCTCCACCGCGCGCAGGATCATCGGATGACCGGTGCCGGTCACGTTCTTGCCGATCAGCAATTCTTCATGCAGTTTTTCGGCTGGACGCAATCCGGTGAATCGGATTTCGATGTCGCCCTCCGGATGCTCAGCATCACGCACGGACAGTCCCGACAGCTCGATCATCCGGCGCGCCAGGTCAGCGATGCGCACCGGTTTGCCCATCTCGAGCACGAGCACGTCACCGCCCATGCCCATCGAGCCGGCCTGCAAGACCAGGTTGACCGCTTCCGGAATAGTCATGAAGTAGCGGCTGACTTCGGGGTGCGTCACTGTCACCGGTCCACCGCGCCGAATCTGGTCGCGGAACAATGGCACGACGGAGCCGGATGAATCGAGCACGTTGCCAAAGCGCACCATGCAAAAGCGCGTCTGCCGGGCGCTGTGCTGCAAGCCCTGCAGCACGATCTCGGCGAAACGCTTGCTCGCGCCCATGACATTGGGCGGGTTCACGGCCTTGTCGGTAGAGATCAGCACGAAGGTCTCGACGCCGGCCTCGATGGCTGCCTCGGCGGTATGCCAGGTGCCGATGACGTTATTGTTGATGCCCTCGAGCACGTTTTCCTCGACGATCGGCACGTGCTTGTAGGCGGCCGCGTGGTACACCGTGCGCACGCCGTAGCTGCGCATGATCTTGCGCATGCGACTCTTGCTGTTCACGCTCCCGAGGAGCGAGACGATGTCGACCGGATGCTGACCCGCCGCCAGCGTGCGCAGCTCGCGATCGATCTGGTAGAGGGCGTGTTCCGACAGTTCGACCAACACCAGGCGTTGCGGTCTGCGACCCAGGATCTGCCGGCATAACTCCGAACCGATCGAGCCGCCGGCGCCCGTGACCATCACCGACCTGCCGCGGATGCATGCATCCTGCAGGTCTTCGGATGTGGGAATTGCATCGCGCCCGAGCAGGTCGCCGATCTGCACGTCGCGGATGTCGTCGATCAACGCCGCACCGCTGACGATATCTGAAAGTTCCGGCACGGTCTGCACCGCAACGCCCAGCGGACGCAATGATTCGAGAATCTCGCTGCGGCGACGCCGCGTCGCGTTCGGCATTGCGAGCAGCACCAGCGATACGCCACGGTGGCGCACCAGGCTGTTCAACTCGTCTGGAGATTCGACGCGCACGCCGCGCATCGAGACGCCCTGGCGTCTCACATCATCGTCTACGAAGGCAACCAACCGGAGCGTGCCGCTGGCAGCGAGCGCTTCGGCGAGGCGCCGTCCCGCTTCGCCGGCGCCGTAGATCACGAGCGTGCGCGCCGAGGATGGCGCACGATTCAGTACGTCACGGGCAACGAGACGCCCGAAGCCCGCAAGAGTTAATAGGAGGAATCCAAACCGGAAGATCGCCGTCCACGGAATCTCCCATCTGAGGTAGCTACTGTCGACCACGGTCAGCAGCAGGCAGGAGACGATGACCGCTGCAGCGAGAATGTAGGTCATGCGTGAACCCACAGCACGCAACATCGAGCGGTACAAACCAAAGGCGGTGAACACTGGAATGCTGCACGCGAGCGCGATAAGCAGCAGCCGCTCGAGCGCAGGATTCGCTGGCAGCGTACCCGGCTCCGCAGCGAGCGCGATCACGGTCGCCGTCAGGACGCAACCTACATCGAAGCTCAGCGCAATTGAGCGCTTTATACCGCGCGGCCACTTCCGAACTGCGCGTCGAACGGTTTCCATGTCTAGCCCTTACTCAAACCACGCCTCGACCCTAATCTGGGCGCCGACCAATTTCAATTGTCGCTGTTTCCACGATTTTGCACTGGACGACATTCTATAATTGAACTTATAGGTAACGGCCTACTAGTGCAAATGTTGACAGCCTACATCCAAGACTGTGAATCCGTCCTCTAATTCGAGGAGAGTCCTGCTCACGGGAGCAACGGGATTCGTTGGTCCGGCGGTTGCGCGCGCTCTGCTAAAAAGCGGGCACACCGTGCATGCGGCGGGCCGTCGGGCACCGGACGCCACCATCCCTTTTGCCAGTTGGTCGAATGTGCCCGACCAAACTTCGGCTACGGACTGGTCGGCCGCCCTGACCGGCATCGATGTGGTCGTGCATTTGGCCGCCCGCGCCCATGCGTCGGGCCGCTCGGCCGCGGCGCGCGCCCAGATCTGGTCCACCAATGTGGAAGGAACCCACAGACTCGCGCAGCAGGCGGGCACTGCCGGTGTGAGCCGCTTTCTTTTCTTAAGTTCCCTTAAGGTGCATGGCGACGAATCCGGTGAACGGCCTCACGTGGCAACCGATCCGATGCGGCCGGCCGATATCTACGGGCAGTCGAAATGCGACGCCGAACATCGGCTCCGTGCTGTCGCTGCTGCGAACCAAATGCAATTGGTCGTCATCAGGCCACCGTTGATTAT
>JBEPVS010000175.1:0-4907 GCA_041690875.1 Gammaproteobacteria bacterium | reverse complement strand
GACAGGCTGAAGCCGTTGCGGCAGATGTCGGGCATGAGCGCGCCAGGCGCTGAACTCGGCGGCTGGTACCGCTACAACCCGCACTACGACTGGCGCAATAATTTCGACGATGGCTTCGCACCCGCCTGCACCTTCGGTCAATGGGTGTCGGCGCTGGCGCGCGGCTACGCAATCGACCGTGACGTTGCAACCCGCGAAAAGGTGTTGCGCCTCAATCGGCTCTATGCCCAGACGATCAGCGGAAAATTTTACGAGGACAATCGCTTCCCGGCCTATTGCTATGACAAGTTGACATGCGGACTGATCGATTCCCACCTGCACGTGGGCGACCCTGACGCGTTCCGCATCCTCGAGCGCACGACGGATGCGGCGCTGCCGCACTTGCCGGGCCATGCCATCGAGCATGGCGTGAGCTGGCGAGCGGGCACCGACGAGTCGTATACCTGGGACGAGTCGTACACGCTGTCGGAGAACCTGTTTCTCGCCTATCAACGCGGCGCGGGCGAGCGTTATCGCACGCTGGCTGCGCAGTACCTCGACGATGAATACTACGGCCCGCTCGCGGACAACCACAGCAACCTCGCCGGACGGCACGCGTACAGCCACGTCAATTCATTGTGCTCGGCGATGCAGGCTTATTTGACCCTCGGTAGCGAGCGGCACTTCAAGGCCGCCCGCAACGCCTTCGACATGCTCGCCGCGCAGAGTTACGCGACGGGCGGCTGGGGTCCCGATGAAACCCTGCGCGCACCGGGCAGCGATGACGTCGCTGACAGCCTGAATTTCACGCATCACAGTTTCGAGACGCCGTGCGGTTCGTACGCGCACTTCAAGCTGACGCGCTACCTGCTGCGCGTGACCGGCGACGCGCGCTACGGCGACAGCATGGAACGCGTCATGTACAACACGATACTCGGCGCCAAGCCGATGCTGGCCGATGGCAGCACGTTCTACTACGCCGACTGCAACTTCGCCGGTCACAAGTTCTACCACCAGGCCAAGTGGCCCTGTTGTTCGGGCACGCTGCCGCAGGTGACGGCCGACTATCGCCTGAATGTGTATTTCCGCCATCGTGATGGCGTGCTGGTCAACCTGTACCAGCCCTCCAGCGTGCGTTGGATGCACGACGGCGCGCAAGTCAGGTTATCGCAGCGAACCGCGTATCCATTCGACTCACTCGTGAGTATCGACGTCGCAACGTCGAAGCCGGTTGAGTTCACGTTGCGACTGCGCATTCCTGCATGGGCCGGCGGCGCGACCGTTGGCGTCAATGGCAGGCGGCTTGAGCATGCACCGGTGCCAGGCAGCTTCATGAGCATTCGCCGCGAGTGGCGTTCGGGCGATCGCGTTGAACTGGAATTGCCGTTGAACCTGCGGCTCGAGCCGATCGACGCGCGCCACGCGGACACCGTGGCGCTGCTGTGTGGTCCGCAAGTATTGTTCGCGATGACAAGCACACGCCCAGCTGTGGCCAGGCATCAGCTCCTCGCAGCGCGTCGATCGGGTACCCAGTCCTGGCGAGTCGATACCGCGGCCGGCCCGTTGTCGATGCTGCCGTTCACCGCGATCGGCGATCAGGCGTACTCTACTTATCTTGTGACGACGACCGACACCGGCAAATCGCGGGAAGACCCGCCGACGTAGACCGTGCGGCCGGCGCGCGCCTCGTGCCATGCACTGTCAGCGAGCGACCAGTAGCGTAGCCGCTGCGGCGAAACATGCAGTGTCACGCTGCGGGCAGTGCCGGCCGGGATGTTGACGCGATTGAAGGCCGCGAGCGCGCGCGTTGCGAACTGCACGCCTTCCGGCGCCGGGTCCGGTGCGCTCACGTAGACCTGCACGACTTCATCACCGCTGCGCTTGCCGGAGTTTCGCACGCGACAACTGACATCGAGTCCGCCATCGGCCGCCCTGCGCACGGCAAGGCGGGAATACTCGAACGTCGTATACGAGAGCCCGAAGCCGAACGGGAACAGCGGTTCGGTCTGCTCGCGATCGAACCAGCGGTAGCCGACGTGGATGCCTTCGCTGTAGTGCGTCTTGCCTTCGGTGTTGCTCCAGCTGCGCTCCGGGTGCGCCGGATCGCTCGCGAGGCCATCCTCAAGGCGCTTGGGCCATGTAATAGGCAGCCGTCCGGCAGGATTTACTTTTCCGGTGAGCAGGTCTGCGGCGGCCCAGCCGCCTTCATCGCCGGTGTACCACATCTCGAGCACCGCGCGGACCTTGTCCAGCCAGGGCATCGCCACCGCTTCGCCAGTGTTGAGCACGACGACGGTGTTCGGATTCACGGCTGCGACTGCTTCGATGAGCCGATCCTGCTCGCCGGGTAAGCCGAACCCGGGGCGATTGCGGCTCCACGCAAATACCACGGCGGACTTCGCGGACTTCGCGGTCTCGATGGCTTCGTCGAACGCACTCTGCTTCATCGACGGCGTGACCCAGGCGAGACGCACCTGCACCGGCGCGCCGCTGCCGTCCGCATTGGCCTCGACGCGCAGCGCGTGCGGTCCGGACGTGAGCTTGAGCAGCCGGCGGATGTTGGCAAGTCCATCGGTCGTCGGAATCACGCTTTCGCGGTTCGGAAAGACGATGTCGCCATGGCCGCCCCACCAGGCCATATTGCCGACACGGCGCCCGTCGATCCAGAAACGGCCCGTGGCGCCCAGCACCTGCAGGTTGATCTCGTAGTCGCCCTCGGCTGGCACGAGCAGGCTTCCGTTCCATTTTGCACTCGCGCCGCCGGGCAGCATCGCGTGCGCACGAATCGTCTGGTCGATGTCGGTGGCTGCGGCGGTGTCGTTGCTGCCGCCGCGCAATGCGAGCGTGCGCGTGAGTTGTGAGAGCGCCGTCGCTGGAATCGGCACGCCGGTCATGTCATCCGCCACTGCGAATTTCAATCCGGTGCCCTGGCCATTTCCCTGGGCCATCGTGCGCAGCGCCTGCAGCGCGCCGACTTCCCGATCGGCGCGGCCGTAGGACTGCTCCTCGCCGGTGACGATCGCAAACGTCTGCTGGGCGCCCGGGCCGATCAACGCGAGCGAATCGAGATCGGCGCGGGAAAAGGGCAGCAAGCCGTCATTTTTCAACAGCACGGAACCGCGTTCCGCCAGACGCTGCACGATGCGCGCATTGGCAACGATATCCTGCGGCCCGGGAATATGGTTCGGCGCCCGGTCGAGCCAACCGAATCGTTCAATTTGCGTGAGCACATGTCCTGCGGCGCGGTCGATGTCCCCGTCAGTCACGGTGCCGCGCTCCAGCGCCACGCCGAGGTTTTTCGAGACGTCGGCGAGCGGTGGAATGGGCGGACCCAGGTACTTCTGCACCGGGAAGCGCTGCTCCTCGGGCACACCGGTGGTCATCGCCGCCTGCAGGTCGTCTTCCGCCTCCACAGGTGGAGGCGGCGCGTCGGCTTCCTTTCCAAGCGCAAAAAAAGCGCCCGAACCTGTGCCGGGTTGCTCCATGTCCATGCCCTGCGTGATGAACTCCGCGCCGTGCGCGGCGCCCCAATCGGAGGTAACGAAGCCCTTGAAGCCGATCTCATCGCGCAAAATGCCATTGAGCGTTGCGCCGTTGCCGCAGGAATAAACGCCGTTGATCTGGTTGTACGAACACATGATCGAGGCAACGCCGGCATCCGACACATCGCGGAATGGGGCGGCGTAGATCTCGTGCAGCGCCTGGCTATCGACCAGCGCATTTTCGGCGCCGTCGTAGGCAACGTAGTGCTTGGCCTGCGCCATGACGCCGCTCGCCTGCGCGCCGCGCACGAAGTGCGCAGCCAGCGTGCCCGTCAGCACCGGATCTTCACCCAGCGTGTTGTAGGCGCGCTCGAAACCGGGATCGCGATAGATGTTGATGTAGGGCTGCAGGATTACATCGATGCCGAGCGCGCGCGCGTCGCGCCCGATCAGCGCGCCGTTCGCCTCGGCATCGGCGACGCTGAAGGTTGAGGCGAGCGAAAGCGTCGATTGCATGCCGGTCGAGAGATGCCGCACGAGCACACCCTGCGGGCCATCCGCGAAGCGGAGATCTGGAATGTGCAGGCGCGGCACCCCGGCGGTCCAGCCGGCCTCGCTCTGCGCGACCGCCGAGGGTTCGCTCGCTCCGCGGATGATCGCCATTTTTTCTTCGCGCGACATCGACGACAGGAGCGTTTGCACGCGCGGCGACGGGTCGCTGCGCGGCGGCTCTGCGCTCCGGGACGTGCCGCCCGCAATCGCCACGCCGAGCATCAAGCAAAGCGCCAGAGCGCCGCCCGCCCGCTTTGACCACGCATCCATGATAGCCAGCGAGTCTACACGACCGATGGCTGCCGGTTTCATGCCTTACGGCAGGTAGGCGAGGTTGTCGAAGCGCAGCGGCGCATCACTCGAAAAATCAAACGTGACGCTACCGCAAGGCTCGTGCCAGCCGGTGCGCACGCGCAGCAATTGATCGGGAGAGACCGTCACGGATATGCGTTGCGCATCGGAACACCGCAACTCGAACGTCGCGGCCTGCAAGCCCGGGTTGTACACGTCGATGCGGGCAATTGCGCGGGGCGTCACGAACGCGAAGGAGGCGCCCGAGGATGCGCCGCGCCGCGGGAGATTGTTAGTGCCGAAGCGACCCGCCGGTACGCCGACTTGCCACTGGCCCTCGCTCCAACGCAGCAGCCCGTCCGGATATTCACCGGCCAGCATCGTGCCGGCGGCCTGGTGCGGGTCATCGAAGGTGACGATGCTCGCTGGCGTCGCGCCCCCGGTGCCTTCGATGACGATGTCGCGCGCATGCCGGTGGTGCACGCGCAGCACGCGCGTGCCGCGATTGAAACTGAAGCCGTCACCCGCGATCGGTTCGGCGCGCTCACGCAAGAGGGCATTGCCCGCCGTGATCGTGTCGGGCTCGAAATCGAGGCGCAGCAC
>JBEPVS010000174.1:0-4918 GCA_041690875.1 Gammaproteobacteria bacterium | reverse complement strand
AAACCGCCTCCACCAAAACATGAACAAACTTCGTGGGCGGGCACCCGGGGGCGGGCCAAACGCCCGTCATCCCGCATCCACCGGGTGGCATTGCTGCCAGCGGCGCCGGATCAATTTGCACCTTCGCGGCCGTCACGGCCTCGGGAAAAACTGCGCCTGAAATGATGCATCTGCGGTTCACGCCGTGGCGATCCGTTTTTTATTTCCGAATCACTGCAACCTCGCACGTCCGCGCGAGTATCAAAGCTAGTGCAGTGAATGACTGCACCACGCCGAGAATCTTTTATCCCATGCCGAAGTCAAGGAGGTTGGTATGTTTCACCCTGAATTTTCCCGCTACGCGCTGACGAGCGCGGTCGCAACACTGCTCGTGGCGCTGGCGCCCGTCGCCGCGCAGGCGAACGAAGCGCTGCTGATCCGAAAATCGGTGACCGTGCCCGTTTCGGATCTCGATCTCTCGCGGCCCTCCGACGCGGCTGCGCTGAATGCGCGCATCCGCCGTGCAGCCGAGCAGGTCTGCGGCGACGGAATTTCCGCCGCGGCGCCGTCCTATTCGCCTCCAGATCGCGACTGCGTCCTCAACGCCGTCATGCAAGCCGTCAATTCACTCAAGCGCCGGCCCGGCGCGTAAAGGAGCACATCATGAAATCCAGGTCATTCAAGCAATGGTTGGGCGTCGGCGCGCTGGCTATCGGGGCGACGATCGTGCAGTTCTCGTCGGTCAGTCCGGCGGTCGCCGGAGTGCCGGCGGGAGAGGTCAAGGTACGCGTCCGCGATCTTGATCTCGGCCACCAAGCCGACGTCGCGCGGCTCTACCAGCGTATTCGCGTTGCAGCCGTCGATGCCTGCGGCGCCGAGCAACTGTCGGGCACGCGCCTGCTCAGCACCTCACAGAAACACTGCGTAGACGAAGCGATCTCCACGGCGGTGTCACAGGTGCACAACGAGCAGCGCTCGGCCTATGTCGAGGGCGGGGAGAACCGGCCCTAGTGCGGCTCGCGGCGATTTTCGCGCCGTTCTTCGAGCCGCGCGCGCATGTGCGCGCGCTGCTCGGGCGTGGCTTCAAGCCAGCGCCGCCGCAGCATGCGCCGCTTCGCTGGCGGCAGCTGCGTGAAGGCCCGAAAATTTTCACGCACGTGCGCCTGCGACTGGGGATCGAGCCGCTGGAATTGCTCCCAGCGGCGACGGATGAGTTCGCGCCGCTCTTCCGGCAGCGCGCGCCAGGTCTGGAATCGCTCGCGCGCGCGATCACGCTGCTCGGGATTCATCTGCAGCCAGCGTTGCGCGCCACGCGCCAATGACTGCTGGCGCGCCGGCGGAAGCGTCGCCCAATCGTGCTCATGAATGCGCAGCAGTTGCTGCTGCTCCGGCGGCAGCACTTTCCATTCGAGCGCGGGCGATGACGGCCCCGTCGCCAGCACGGTCGGCGGAGCAAGTGCCGCCGCGGCGGGCGGCGACACACCATCGCCCTCGGAGGCCATCGCGGGTTCAATCGCGAACGCGAGCGGCAGCGCAAGCAATGCCAACGAAAACCACAGTGATGGACGCTTCATGATTGCTTCACCTTGCGAGGCGTGTTCGGCGCGGTCGGCGCATTGGCACGTACGGGCTGTTGAGGCGGCGATGCAGTAGCGGGAGTGGACCCGCCCGACGATGAGTTCGGCGGCTTCGCCATCTTGCCCACGTCGTTGTCGGCGAGATATTCATGCCAGCCCGCCTCGTTCGAATCGATGGAACCGAGATACTCGAGAAAGTCGGCATCGGCCGGTGTATCGGCGGCACGGAGCGGCGCAGCGGCAAGCACGACGCCACAGGAAAATAACAACGCGTGCCAATTGAATGTCATGTGCCAACGCCGCTATCCGCATCGTTCGCCGCGCCGACCGCCCAGCCGTAGAACTCGTAGTCGACGTCGGTGGCGGCGCCGTCCTGGTCTTGCGCGAGCTCGAGCGCGTCGCGATCGGCGAGCAGCTCCAGGTCATCGCCGCTCGCGGCCGTCTGCGCGCTGGCCTGCATCGCCCTCGGAAACGGCCGTTGCGTTCCCTGCGTCAGCAGCGCGACCAGAACCGCCGCCGAAATTGCGCCCGCGGGTAACCAGCGCTGCCACGACGCAGCACCCGCGCGGGTACCGCCTGCAGCGCTGTACCGTGCCAGCGCGGCATGGCGCGCGCGCGTCAGGCGCGAACGCGTGCGCGCCGGGAGCGATGCGGCGCTGTCTTCGAGCAACGCGCGCGTGCGCCGTGCGAATTCCAGGTCGGCCGGATCGAGGTCTTCGTTCATGTCCAGTACTCACCCAAGCGTGCGCGCAACGTACGAAGCGCCCGAAAATGATGCGTCTTCACGCTGCCTTCGGAACAGCCCATCGCGTGCGCCGTCGATGCAACATCGAGGCCCGCGAAGTTGCGCAACAGGAAAGCCTGTCGCTGCCGCGGCGGCAACGCGGCGAGCGCCACCTCGAGCGCCTGCATCGTCTCGGCGGTCTGCGCCTGTGCAGGCGGCTGCGGCGCCGGATCGGG
Source organism: Gammaproteobacteria bacterium (assembly GCA_041690875.1). Lineage (GTDB taxonomy): Bacteria > Pseudomonadota > Gammaproteobacteria > Steroidobacterales > Steroidobacteraceae > FEN-1191. The sequence continues at coordinate 2,402 of JBEPVS010000174.1, read as the reverse complement.
CGCCTGTTCCAGCGGGTCGGCGAACTCTTCGTCATCGGCCGAGCCCCAAGGCAACCAGGACAAGACGCGCGCGCGCACAGTGCGCCGCCGCTGCACGTCGCGCACGCAATTCTCGAGAATGCGGTAAAAAAGTGGGGGCCACTCCGCGCTCGGACGGCGCGCATAATTCTTGACCAGGCGCAGCATTGCATCCTGTACGGCGTCAAGCGCGTCGTCCTCATGACGCAATGCGATCTGTGCGATCCTGAATGCCTTGCGTTCGACGGCGGCCAGAAAATTCTCCATCGAGCGGGTTTCCTGCTGCGTCGATTCCTGCAATGCCGTATTCCTGGGCCGGAAGGGGCTGTTGGCGCCGGGCAGCAATGTAGCAAACGCATTCATGGCTCATTGGCAGAACGGGCCAGCCGGGAAGGGGTTGACCGTGTTTTGGATGCCCGGAGTTCGCGCCAGAATCATCCACTTACGCACTTGCGTGCAGGTCCCGCCGCAGCCCAGGCCACCGATAAGGAGCGTCAGGGCCGAGTCGCCCTTAACCTGATGATTAATAAAGAATTAAATCCTACTCGCCAGCCGCTTTACGCCGCGCTGGGGACACTGCAGCGCTTAAGGGTGCGTCGGCGGTGTTTGTCCGTCCACAGACTTATCCACACGCCCGAGCGTCATGGCCTCAGCTGATCCGCCACCCGCCGCCGCAGGGGCCACCGGCATATTGCAGGTCGCCGTCGACTGCCCGCTTCGATCGCTGCTGGATTACCTGCCGCCGCCGGGCCAGCGCGCGCTGGATCTGCCGCTCGGAGCGCGCGTGCGCGTGCCGATGGGCCGGCGCAGCGCCGTCGGCGTCATCGTCGCGCATGCCGGCGGATCGATGCTGCCGGCGCAGAAATTGCGGCGCGTCACCGAATTGCTAGATCGCGAACCGCTGTTCGACGACGAACTCCTCGCATTGCTGCGCTGGACAGCGAGCTACTACCAGCATCCGCCCGGCGAGGTCTACGCGGCCGCCTTGCCCGCGGCGCTGCGCAAGGGCCACGCGGCTATCCCTGCGGAATCGTGGTTGCGGCTGACGGAGGCAGGGCGCGCAGCAGTTGATGCGGGCGAGCCGAAGCGCGCGACGCGACAGCGCGAACTCGCGCTGCGCCTGATCGCGCGTCCGGACGGACTCGCGGCGCGCGCGCTCGACGAACTCGAGGCCGACTGGCGCAGTAGCGCGCGCGCGTTGACGAAGCGCGGCTGGGCGGAATTGCTGCGGCGTCCGGCCTCCATCGAAGCAGTTCCGAGTGCGGCGACTGGCGTATTGGGCGGCGCTGGCAACGCTGACGTGTCGCCGCAGCTGAGCGCTGCGCAAACTGAAGCAGTGACGACCATCGATGCCGGCGCCGGGCGCTTTGGCGCGTTCCTGCTGCAGGGGGCGACGGGCAGCGGCAAGACCGAAGTGTATCTGCGCCTGGTGTTGCGTGCGCTCGAGCGAGGCGAAGGCGCGCTGGTTCTCGTGCCCGAGATCGGATTGACGCCGCAGTTGCTCGAGCGTTTTCGCTCGCGGCTGCAGGTGCCGATCGCGGTGCTGCATTCCGCGTTGACCGATGGCCAGCGATTGCAGGCGTGGCGCGCCGCGCGCGCCGGGCTCGCGCGCGTTGTCATTGGCACACGCTCGGCAATCTTCGCGCCAGTACAGCGGATTGGGCTTATCGTCGTCGATGAGGAACACGACAGTTCCTACAAGCAGCAGGAAGGCGGCTGTCGCTATTCCGCGCGCGACGTCGCGGTGCGCCGCGCGCAGCAATCGGGCGTGCAGGTCGTGCTGGGCTCAGCGACGCCGGCGCTGGAATCACTGCATAACGTGCAGCGCGGGCGCTACCGCCAGTTGCTGCTGCCGCGCCGCGCCGACCAGGCCGCCGCACCACGCATCGCATTGATCGACCTGCGCGCGCACGCGGTGCACGCGGGGCTTGCCGGCCCCGTCACGCAAGCCATTGCTCGCCATCTTGGCGAAGACGGACAAGTGCTCGTGTACCTGAACCGGCGCGGCTATGCGCCCACGCTGCTGTGCACGAGTTGTGGCTGGATTGCGCCCTGCACCGAGTGCGATGCGCGCCTGACCGTGCATCAGGGCGTGGCGCAATTGCGCTGTCACTACTGCGGCGCCTCGCAGCCGCTGCCGACGCGCTGCGGACGCTGCGGTTTCGCAGTGCGGCCCGTTGGCCAGGGCACCGAGCGAATCGCCGAAACGCTCGCCGCGATGTTTCCCGACGCGCCGCTGGCTCGCCTCGATCGCGACACCGTACGCAACGCGGCCGATGTCGAGGCCGTGATGCGCTCGCTGCTCGATGGTTCGGCGCGCATCCTCGTCGGCACGCAGATGGTGACGAAGGGGCATCATTTTCCGGGCGTGTCTCTGGTAGCCG
>JBEPVS010000173.1:0-4920 GCA_041690875.1 Gammaproteobacteria bacterium | reverse complement strand
GTGTCTCTGCGCTTGGGCTGCGCTGGGCTCCGGGCGGGTTTTATTGTGATCGGCGGCGGCGCGGGCCGGCCCCCCGGCGGTGCCAGTTCCGCACTGTCATAAGCGTGAATCAAATAATGCGCGACACCCGGATGATCGGGCTGCGCCTGGAAGACCGGCTCGAGTAGCGCCGCGGCCTGTTTCTGGTTCGCGTGCGAGCGATCCGCGGGCGACGCGGTGCCCAGCAGCGCCAATGCGTAGAACACCTGTGCCTCGGTGTCCTGCGGATTGCTGCGCGCGAGCTCGCCCATGGCCGCAGCGTAAGCCGAAGCGCGCGCGGCATGAGTCACCCGGTCGGCATCGCGAAAATACGCCGTCGCTGCCGCGATGTATTGCTGCTCCCGTGGTGACCCGTTGTGCAGCGCTTCGGCCTGCTGCACTTCCGCCCGGCCCCTGGCCAGATCCGCAGAGTCGGGCGGATTCCACAACTGATGGTAATAGGACATGGCGATGCCCCAATGGGCCATCGCGCAGTTCGGATCGGCGGCGGCGACATCCTGGAATGCCCGTTGCGCAGCGGAATACGCGAACGAATGCAGCAGTGCCACTGCCCTGCCGAACTGCGGCCCGACGGCGGGCGCACAGCTGGTCGGAAATGAAACGATCCCCAGTTTCTCCGGCGGCGGATGCTCATGCATTTCCTGGCATGACGCCGGGAATGATCCGGCGAGCATTGCGATCACGGTGGCTGCAATTATGGGTTTCATTTTGCGCTCCCGGCTGTTGCTGTTCCTGAGGCCTCAGCGTACCCGTTGCGCACCGGATTCGAAATACTGGTGCAGCTCACCGCTCTGCGAGCGCTCCACGTAACGACCGGCGGTGTAGGCGCTGACCACGCGCCGCCAGAAGGCGACGGCCTGCGGATTGCGCAGGTACTCCATGATGTGCCAGCGCCCCGAGAATCGATCGAGGATCAGCCGCACGGCTTCCTGTCCGATGCCGCGGCGGCGCCATGAACCCGCGATGAAGAATTCCGCCATGGAATAGTCGACGGCGCCGCGTTCGTTCGCCACAGGGCCCGTGCGCACCATCGCGAAACCCACCGGCTGGTCTTGCTTGACGACGGTCAGCAGGTGGGCACTGGAGTCGGCGAACCAGCTGGCCAGCTGGTCGGGCTCGCGGTGGCCGATCTCCGGCAGCACGGGAAACAACCCGCTGCCGAGCGGGGCGAGGTCGTTCAGGTATTCGCGATAGACGGATTCGATCCACACACGGTCGCCGCGCATCTGGCGCGTGTCGCGGACGCTGATCGTCATGCCACGAAATTCATGCCGTGTTTTCGCTGGGCGCAAAAACACGAAAGCCCGTGCAAGCCGGTTCGCGGCCTGCGCGGGCTTTCATGCCAGACCCGATTGGATCAGTTCTTCGCCGGAGGCGTAGCCGGAGCCGGAGCAGCCGCGTCCGGAGCCGGGGTGTCGGCCGGAGCAGTGGCATCGGCAGCGGGAGGAACGACAACAGTGTTATCGACGGCCGGAGCGGGCGCCGGAGCGGGTTCCTGGCTGCTGCAAGCAACCAGCGCGAACGCTGCGACAGCAGCACCGAGAGCGAGCTTAATATTCATCGATGAATCCCCAGATAATCAGAGTTTAAACAACCAACAAACTAGTTTGGATCGAAGCGCGACAGCCCGTCACGCGCCTTGGATTCTATAGAACCTGCGGCGCAATTCAATCGCCGCTGCGTAAATAAACCCCCCAAAACGCCGTAGGAACCCGGATGTCAGCGCTTCGCCAACAGGTTGCGGATCTCCTCAAGGAGCACTTCCTGGCGCGGCGGGGCGGGCGGAGCGGCCGCGACCGGCGGCTTCTTCAGGCGGTTGAGTCCCCGGATCGCCAGGAACAGCACGAAGGCGATGATGATGAAATCGAAGATGCTCTGCAGGAAAACGCCGTATTTGACCAGCACTTCCTTGCCGTTGGCGCCCGTGCCCAGCGCGGCTGCCATGTCGGAAAAGTCCACGCCGCCAGTCACCTTGCCGAGTGCCGGCATGATGATGTTTTCGACCAGCGATGAAACGATCTTGCCGAACGCCACCGCAATGATGACGCCGACAGCCATGTCGACGACATTGCCCTTCATCGCGAATTCCTTGAAATCGGATCCCAAGCTCATGGCTCGCTCCTTAGTGCCTTTTAGCGTTTGTTGGAGGCTATTTGGCAGTCTTTTTCTTGGCCTTTGTCGCGGCCGTCTTGCCCGCGGCGGGCTTCCTCGCAGCGCGCGAGGATTTTTTCCCAGCCGCGCTTTCACCATCCTTCTCGGCTTTCGGCGTCTTGGCAGGTTTGGCGGCCTTGCCGGAAGGTTTCGCGGCCTTCTTCGGTTTGGCCGCAGTGTCGGCGGCGGGCGACTCAACCGCTACTGGCGTCGGGCGATCGACGAGCTGCATCAACGCCATCGGCGCGGAATCACCGGCGCGCGGCACCATGCGCAGGATGCGCGTGTAGCCACCCGGACGCGTGCGGAAGCGCGGACCGACGTCGGCAAACAGCTTGGTCACAACGTCCGTGTCGCGCAGGCGCGAATACGCCAGCCGCCGATTGGCTTCTGAGTCGTTCTTGCCGAGCGTGATCAGCGGCTCGACAACGCGGCGCAATTCCTTGGCCTTGGGCAGCGTGGTCTGGATCGTCTCGTGTCGTAGCAGCGATCCGGCCATGTTCCGCAGCATCGCGTGCCGATGCGGGCTGTTGCGCGAAAGCTGGCGGCCAGTCAATTTATGACGCATGCAATTCTCTCAGTCGACTCGTTGCTCTCGGTTCAGATCAGGCCGGCTTCTTCGTCGCGGCGCAAGCCCATGGGCGGCCAGCCATCGAGCCGCATGCCAAGCATCAGGCCGTGGCTCTGCAGCACTTCCTTGATCTCGGTGAGCGACTTCTTGCCCAGGTTCGGCGTGCGCAGCAGTTCGACTTCCGTGCGCTGCACAAGGTCGCCGATGTAGTGAATGTTCTCGGCCTTCAGGCAGTTCGCACTGCGCACCGTGAGCTCGAGCTCATCGACCGGACGCAGCAGGATCGGATCGAACTGCATCTCGGTGATCTTCGCGACCGCCTCGTCTTCGCCCTGCAGGTCGACGAACACCGACAGCTGGTCTTTGAGGATGCCGCCGGCGCGGCGGATAGCCTCTTCCGGCTCGATCGTGCCATTGGTCTCGATGTCGATGATCAGCTTGTCGAGGTCGGTGCGTTGTTCGACGCGTGCCGCTTCGACCGAGTACGTCACGCGACGCACCGGCGAGAACGAGGCATCGAGCAGCAGGCGGCCGATCGGTCGAGTCTGCTCCTCGAACGCGACGCGCTGCACGGCTGGACGATACCCGCGGCCGCGCTCGATCTTCATCTGCATGTTCAGCTCGCCCGCCTTGGTGAGGTTGGCGATCACCAGTTCCGGGTTCACGACTTCGACATCGTGATCGGTCTGGATGTCGCCGGCGGTCACCGGGCCCGGACCTTTCTTGTGCAGGCGCAATTCGGCGGAGCTGCGCGCATGCATGCGCAGGGCGACCAGCTTCAGGTTTAGCAGCACGTCGACGACGTCTTCCTGCACGCCCTCGATACTGGTGTACTCGTGCAGCACGCCGTCGATTTCCACCTCGGTGATCGCCGCACCGGGCATCGACGAGAGCAGAACGCGCCGCAGCGCATTGCCGAGCGTGTGGCCGAAGCCGCGCTCGAACGGTTCAATGACGACACGCGCCTGGCGCGGCGCAACGGGCTGCACCTTGACCACGCGCGGCTTGAGAAACTCGCTGACTGACGATTGCATAGCCACCTGCCCTTACTTCGAATACAACTCGACCACCAGGTTCTCGTTGACGTCTGGGAGCACGTCCTCGCGAGCCGGTACGGTCTTGAATACGCCGCGCATTTCCTTGTCGTTGACCTCGACCCATTCAGGCAATCCCGCCTGGGTCGCCGAGGCCAGCGCGCCCTGGATGCGCAACTGCTTGCGGGCGCGCTCGCGCACCTGCACCACATCGCCCGCCTTGCACTGGTAGGAAGCGATCGAGACGACGCCGCCATTCACTTCGATGGCCTTGTGGCTCACCAGCTGGCGAGCTTCCGCGCGCGTGCCGGCGAAGCCCATGCGATAGACCACGTTGTCGAGGCGCGACTCGAGCAACTTCAGCAACTGCTCGCCAGTCGCGCCGGTGCGGCGCGCCGCCTGCTGGTAGTAGCCGCGGAACTGCCGCTCGAGCACGCCGTACATGCGGCGGAGCTTCTGCTTCTCGCGCAGCTGCGTGCCGTAATCGGACAGCCGCTGCCGGCGTTCGCTCTTGATACCGCCGGGCGGCACCTGGAACTTGCACTTGCTCTCGAGTGGCTTCGCGCCGCTCTTGAGGAAAAGGTCGGTGCCCTCGCGGCGGGCGAGCTTGCAGGTCGGACCGAGATATCGCGCCATATGTGTTCTTTCCTTGGGTGCGGCCTAAACGCGCCGCTTCTTCGGAGGACGGCAGCCGTTGTGTGGAATCGGCGTCACGTCCTCGATGCTGGTGATCTTCAAACCGCAGCCGTTCAGCGCACGTACCGCGGATTCGCGTCCGGGGCCCGGGCCGCCAACACGCACTTCAACGTTCTTCACACCGTGCTCCTGCGCCGCGACACCGGCCTTCTCGGCCGCCACCTGCGCCGCAAAGGGCGTGCTCTTGCGCGAGCCGCGGAAACCGCAGCCGCCCGAAGTCGCCCACGACAATGTGTTTCCCTGGCGATCGGTGATCGTGATGATCGTGTTGTTGAAGGAGGCATGCACGTGCGCGATCGCATCGAGCACGTTCTTGCGCGCCTTCTTCGGCTTCTTCGCGGCAGCCGCCGCAGCCGCGGCGGCGCCTGATTGCTGGGGTTTTTGTTCAGCCATACTCTAGTGCCTCAAACCTTGCCCGGCGGCGCGTTC
>JBEPVS010000172.1:0-4941 GCA_041690875.1 Gammaproteobacteria bacterium | reverse complement strand
ACCTCGTTCATTTCGGGGTTGTAGTACGCGTTGACCGTCTGCGGCGTCATGAACCACTCGGTGCGGTCGATCGGCTGGCCGAGTTTCTTCAGGTTACGGTTGTATTCGAACTCGCGCGCGCGTACCACGTTGCCCATCAGGTCATCGTGCGTCGTCTTAAGATCGCTGTAATCGCGCCACTTTTCGGGGTAACCGATCTTCGGCGTGAACTTCGCAAGTTTTTCCTGCGCCTTCTTCTTCGTCTCGGCGCTCATCCAGTCGAGCTTGTCGATATCCTGCCGGTAGGCCTCGAGCAGGTTGTTCACCAGCTGGTCCATGCGCGCCTTCGATTCCGGCGGGAAATAGCGCGCGACGTAGATCTTGCCCAGCGCTTGGCCCATTGAACCTTCGACCAGCGCCACGGCGCGTTTCCAGCGCGGGCGGATCTGCGGCACATCGCTCAGTGCGGTTCCGTAGAACGCGAAGTTCTCGTCGACGAAGTTCTTCGACAGGAACGGCGCCGCGTCACTCAGCAGGTGCCAGCGAAAGTAGCTCTTCCACGCAGGCAGCGGCGTGCTGGCGATCAGCGCGGACAGGCCCGTCATGTAGCTCGGCTGCTTGATGACCAGGTAATCGGTTGCGCCCGTGACACCGGATGCGTCGAGGTAGGATTTCCAGTCGATATTCGGCGCGAGCGGCGTGAGCTTCGCGAATTCGTATTTGTTGTAGGTCTTGACGGGATTGCGGTTGTCGACCTTGGTCCATTGCACCTTCGCCATCGCGTTCTCGAGCGCGAAAATCTGCTTGGCTTCAGCCACCGGATCCTTGTCTCCTGCCAACTCAAGCATCCGCTGAATATGCTTCACGTACTGGTCGCGCGCCTGTTTGAGCTTCGGATCGTTTTGCAGGTAGTAGTCGCGATCAGGCAATCCCAGGCCATCCTGGCCGAGATCGAACACGTAGCGCGTCGGATCGTGCGCATCCTGGTGCACGAACGGCGAGAACGGAGCCGAGGCGCCGATGCGATTGAAGTGCGCGATCAACGCGCCGAACTGCTTCTTGTCGTTGATCGCTTCGATCGCCGCAAATTCCTTGGCGAGCGGCGTGACCCCGAGCTTCTCCGCGGCCGCCTCGTCCATGAAGCTGGTGTAGAGATCGGCAATCTTCTGCTGGTCAGCGTCGGCCGGGTCGGCGTGCTTCTGCAGTCCCTCGATGATATCGCGCGCCTGCTGGCGGGCATCGTCGATGAGCTTGTCCCACGGGTCGTAGCTGACCTTGTCGGCCGGAATCTGGAACGTCGCCAGCCACTTGCCGTTCACGTGCCGGTAGAAATCGTCCTGCAGCCGGATGCTGTCATCGATGTCCTGAAGTTCGATGCCCGATCCAAGCGGTGCCGGTTGCGCTGCGGCGGCTGGTGGGCCGGCGACTTTCTGCTGGCCGCAGGCGACGACCAGGACAGCGGCCGCGGCCGCGACGATCAGTTGCTTCATAGGTGTCCCTGCGAATCAGCGTTCGCTAAAATAATGGTGCATTCTGGCACAGCGTGCAGTGGCACGGTACCGGGTTGGACGTGTATCTGGCTGCAAAGGTTCCATGCATGACATCGCTCAGTCTCGAGCCAATCGGATTCGTACATGCACCGCTCGCCTCCAAGGCCGACGCCGCGCGCCAACCGGCAACCGCCGCGCAGGCTGCGTCGGCGTCTGCTTCGGCTGCGTCCGCCGGGCGTGGATGCATCGAGCTGGTCACGGACCGCAATTTCGAGCACGCGCTGCATGACCTGGCGGCGTGGAAATACATCTGGGTCATCTTCCAGTTCCACCTGAACGAAGGGTGGCGGCCCAAGGTGCTGCCTCCTCGCAGCACAAACGGCCGCAAGGGCGTGTTCGCCACTCGTTCGCCGCATCGGCCGAATCCACTCGGTCTGTCAGCCGTGCGGCTCGAACGGGTCGAGGGCACGATCTTGCACCTGGGGCCGCATGACATGCTCGATGGCACGCCGGTACTCGATATCAAGCCCTACGTCGCGTACACGGATTCGCTCTCCGATGCGGGCAGCGGCTGGCTTGTGCAAGATCCTGTGCCGGAACATGAAGTGATGTTCGATGCCCTGGCCGAGGCGCAAGCCACCTGGATCGAGACGCGTACCGGCCTCGACATCGGACAGCGAATTCGCAGCACCCTGGCGCTGGGCCCCGAGCCACATCCGTACCGGCGCATCCGCCGCGAAGGCGACTCGCTGCAACTGGCCGTCAAGGAATGGCGTGTGCGATTCGCTGTGACGGATCGCGTCGTGCGCGTGTTGGAAATCCGCTCCGGTTATCGCACCGCTCGGCGCCGCGCTGCGCAAACAGCCGCGCCGCTGCCTGATGCGCACCGCGAGTTCAGCGCCCGCTTCGCGTCAGGCCGAATCAGTCCTGCTTGTAGATCCGGCCTTCCTTCATGACGAAGCGCACGTCTTCGAGCTGGCGAATGTCGGCAAGGGGATCACCGCGAACGGCGATGATGTCCGCCCATTTGCCCTTGGTGATCGACCCGATTTGCTGCGATTGCCCCAGCAATACCGCATCGACGACCGTTGCTGACTGGATGGCCTGCATCGGCGTCATGCCGTTGTCGACCATCAACTTGAATTCACGCGCGTTGTCGCCGAAGCGGCACACGCCAATATCGGTGCCGAACGCGATTTTCACACCCGCTTCGACGGCCTTGCGAAAGTTTGCCAGCTGCGCCTGCATGATCTTCTGCGACTTGGCGATGAATTCGGCCGGGTAGTTGCTGCCGACGCAGTTGCGCACTTCAAGCGTGGGCACGAGATATGTGCCGTGTTCCTTCATCAGCGCCCGGCCCTCGTCATCCATCAGCGTGCCATGCTCGATCGAGGCGGCTCCGGCGCGGATCGCCGCCTTGATCCCCTCCGTGCCGTGCGCGTGCACCGCGAGCTTGAGGCCGAAATTGCGCGCTTCATCCGCACCGGCCGCCAACTCCTCGGCCGTGAACTCTCGCCCGGTGGGATTGCTGTTGTGCGTGAGAATTGCGCCGGTGGCAAACATCTTGATTACATCCACGCGCTGGCTCGCGAGCACTCGAACGCGCTCGCGCACTTCGCTGGCAGAATTGGCTGATCCGAAGTGCAGGTCCCACGGCAACGCGACATCGGGAGAAAAACCGGTCACGGCGCCCGCACCGCCGCTGATGGTGAGATAGGCGCCAGCGACGAACATGCGCGGGCCCTCAACATCGCCCCGGTTGATGGCATCGCGCAACGCTACGTCAACGAGCGCGCGATAGGAGCCCAGGTCGCGCACCGTGGTAAATCCGGCCCTCAACACTGCGCGCGCATTCGGTATGGAACCGAACGCGCGTTCGGCCGCCGTGTGCTCGAGTTCGGCCAGCGGATCCTGGTTGACCTGGTCGATTGTCAGGTGCGTGTGCGCATCGATCAGGCCCGGCAACACCGTGTAAGCGCCAAGATCCACGACGCTTGCGCCCGCCGGCACAGCAATCTGCGGCCCGACTTCGGCAACACGGCCGTCCCGAACCAGGATCATCTGCGGCCCCAGGACGCGGCCCTGTTCGGTATCGACCAGATGACCGGCGCGGATGACGATCGCAGCGGGATCGGCATGCGCAGGACTCAGATACCCGATCAGAAGCAGGAAAATTACCAGGACAGAAAATCTGGTGGTCAAGGTCGAACTCCTGCGCACTGATGAAACCTGGATTGCAATTCAGAACACCGGTGCCGTCAGCACAATGTCAGCATTCTTCCAGGCCGCCTCGAGCCGTCGCGCCACTTCAGCCGCCTCCGTTGATTTGCGCTGCGCCCTGAGCGCTGCGCCAAGCCCATACAGCGCCCAGCCATTGTCCGGGTTCCGGCGGAGGTCCTCGCGGTAGACGCGCTCCGCTGCCGCGGCGTTGCCGCTGCGAAGGAGCAAAGCGCCGAGCGCCTGCCGGACGGGGGAGTGCCAGTCGGGAGGTTCCGCGTAGCTCAGGCCATCCTCGGCCTGCGCGGCGGCCGCCAGGTCGCCAATCGCGTCCTCGACCCGTCCCTGCCGGGCGGCGATCCTCGCGGAGAGAACGCGGCGGGCGATGTCGAGCAGCGCTTGCGCGGAGTTAAGGCTCTCGCGGGCGTCTCTTGGGATGGCAGCCGTGAGGCGGTCGAGCTCCCGGCTCTCTCCGGCGGCCTCCTCCACGCGATTCGTGCTGGCGAACGCGATTCCGCGGGCGTAATGACGCATGCCGTTGGCAAACGGAAAGTCCGATGGCGGAGCGGGCTCCTCGAGCGCGGCAGACCACCGGCCGAAACGGACCTGCGTCAGGACGGGATACGTGAGAAGAATGTCGAAGCCGGGCATCGCGCGCAGCATCTCCACGGGAACGGCCGCGACGGTGTCTCGGGCGGCCTGGAGCGCTTCCGCGCTGCGCCCTTCCATCATCGCGGCCGCCCAGAGGAACTGGTGATTGTGGGCGACGTACATCTGGTAGATGTCGTGGTGTCCGGCTTCTTCGGAGTATCGAGCATCCGCTGCAATGGCGCGGCGATTGGCCGCCGCCGCCTCCTCGTATCGGCCCGTACGCATGTAGATGTGCGCCGGCATGTGCACCAGGTGGCCGGCTCCGGGCATCATCGACTCGAGGCGCCTCGCTGACGCCAGCGCACGATCAGGACGCGGCGACGCTTCGATGGCGTGAACGTAGTAGTGGTTCGCGCCGGGATGGGTGGAGTTCTTCGCGAGGACTCCTTCGAGTTGCCGGAGGATCTCCGGGGTGCCGGTCCGCGGCACACCGGAGTTGCTCCAGAGGTCCCAGGGCCGCAGGTTCATCAGCGATTCGGCGTAGAGGGTCGCGACGTCCTGATCGGCGGGAAAGCGTTTTGCCACCTGGCGCATCGCGCGCGCGTAGGCGGTGTCGAGCGCCTTCTGCTCCTTCGGGTCGGTGGGAGGCACTTTGGCGTAACGC
>JBEPVS010000171.1:0-5003 GCA_041690875.1 Gammaproteobacteria bacterium | reverse complement strand
ATAAGAGACAGGGTTAACCTGCTGGGCGGGCTCGGCAGCGAATTCCAGGCGTCGATGCGCTTCGTCGGCGCGATTGGCGGCGCGGGCGTCGTGGCCGCCGGCATCGCAGGCTGCCTGATATTCCGGCTGATCGATCGCCTGATGCCGTTGCGTTACTTATATCTGACTATTGGCGTCGTTGGCGCGGGTTTCACGCTGGCGTTGACACTACTCCCGCTCACCCCGTTGGCGTTTGCGATCGCGTTGATCGGCGAGAACGTGTTCCAGTCCGCGGCGATCACCGCGGCGATCGCGATTTCGTTCGACACGATCGGCGAGCGCAACCCGCTGGCCGCAACGACGTTCTGCCTGATGGTGTCCGTCATGAACCTGCCGAATACCTACATGATCAGGGTCGATGGCTGGGGTCACGCGTGGCGCGGAGTCAACGGCAGTTATGTATTCGATGCCTGCGCGAGCCTGGTGGCCTGCGCGTCTCTGGCGATGTTGCTAATGAAGGTGCGCAACTCGGCAAAGAAGCCAGCTGCTGACCCCGGTCGAATTAGTGCTGCACGGGATTAAACCCCTGTCCCTTCAGTAACGCGACGAGCCCGTCGTCGCCGATCAGGTGCATCGCGCCGACGATCACCATGTCGTCGTGATCGTCATCGAGCAGCGCCTTGATGCGTGGCAGCCACTTTCGATTACGCTCAGCAGTGAGCTGGCGCATCAACTCAGGCGAGTCGGCTGATTCCTCGCGGAACAATCTTTCGAGCTCGCGCACATCGCCCGTCTTCCAGGCGCGAATCACCGCGGCGGGATCGCTATCGGCCGAGTCGAGATCTCGCAATGTGAAACCCAGGAAGTTCGCCTGCTCCTCGAGCGAGAGCCGTGCGAAGTATCCCATCTGTTCGGACGCCGTCTCGAGCGCAATGATCGGTTTGTGATCGACCGTGGCGCTTTGCGTCAACTGCATGTCCACGCCGGAGCTGGCCTCGTAGCCATCGTGCATGAGCGTCATCTGCTCGAGCAGGATCGCGGCAAACCAGGGCTGGAAGCGTTCGGTTGTCGCCGGTTCCAGTCCGACGCGCTTCGCATGCGCAATGAACGATGCGTACAGCTTCGGGCCCAGAACCTGGCTCAACATCTTGCCTTCCGGCAACACGACAAGCGCGAAATCGGTGCTCATAAGCGTGTCGGCGGTGCCCGCGTCGCTGAGGTCGAGCTCCATGACGAGCGACTGCGAGCGGCGGTAGGCCGCGAGTACTTCCGCTGGCAGCGCGCCGTCGGCAGCCTTCAGCATGTGCACGGAACCGAGCAGGTAAACCGTGTTGTGCGCGCCCTTTACCTCCCAGAAGATGTGGCGGCCATCGTCGGCGTGCAGCAATACGGGCGCGAGCAGCATCCACGCCGAAACAGCCAGGCTCAATGTACGGATGCGCCGCATACCCATGTAGGTCAAACATAGCATGCTAAAATCGACGACCCAATCCCCGGTTCCAATCATGCAAGGAAACACGCCCATGAAACGAGCACTCTTTACGCTGGCTCTATCCGTCGCGGCTGCCATGCCGGCAATGGCCTCACTGCAGGCAGGCGCCGCCGCGCCGGAATTCTCCGCCCAGGCTTCGCTGGACGGCAAGGCATTCAACTTCGTGCTGGCCGACGCTTTGAAGAATGGGCCGGTGGTCGTGTATTTCTATCCGTCCGCATTCACCGGCGGATGCAATATCGAGGCGCACACCTTCGCTGTGCACAAGTCGGATTTCGACGCCGCCGGTGCGTCGATCATCGGCGTGTCGCTCGACAACATCGCGCGCCTCAACGCGTTTTCGGCCGATCCGAACTACTGCGCGGGCAAGATCGCGGTCGCGTCCGATGCCGATGGCATGATCGCCAAGTCATTTGATCTCAAGGTGGAAGCTGCAGGCGAACCGTTCAAGGACACGCAGGGCAACATGGTTGACCACGGGTTCGCGGAGCGCACGACCTTCATCGTGACGCCGGACCACATGATCCACGCGACGGTCGGCGGCAAGGCGCCCGCTGCCAATGTCGAGGCAGCGCTGAAATCCGTGCAGGAACTTGCTGCCGCGCACAGCAAGTAAACGGCGTCGATCGCGCTGTCGATGGTGGCGGGCGAACTCCACGCGGTCTATCGATCGTACAGTCGCGCGGCCTGCGATGAGCGTGCGCTGGTGCTCACGGCAGTGAACATCGCCAGCGAAGTGCGGCACGATGGCGTTGAGTTCCTGCTCTGTTGCGGCGCGGATGATGTGCCGTGGGCGCTGGCGCACCTGGGCCAGTACGAAAGCGAAAATCGACCGTCGCCGAGCGTGCGGGTGGTGGCGCGATGGCATCCGCACGCGTGGATAGGCGTCATCGTGTACGCCGCCGTGCTCGTGGCGGTCGCTCTCGCGATCGCGAACGGATGGTGGCGACCTGAAGCCTTTGACAATGGTGCGCTCACGGCAGCCACGATCAGGAACGGGCAGTGGTGGCGCGCGTGGACGGCGCTAACGCTGCACGTCGACGCAAACCATCTCATCGCCAACCTCGGCGGCGGCATCTGGTTCGGATACCTCGCCGCGCGCCAAATGGGAAGCGGGGTTGCATGGTTCCTCATCGTGACTGGCGCGGCATTCGCCAACCTGATCGAAGCGACGATTGCGCCGGCTTCGCACCGCGCGGTCGGCGCATCGACGGCGGTGTTCGCCGCGCTGGGATTGATGGCGGCGCACTCCTGGCGCATCCGCTTGCCGCTGCGCCTTAGTGCGGCGCGGCGCTGGGCGCCACTGATCGCCGGCATCGTGCTGCTCGGATGGCTGGGCACCTCCGGCGAAGGCACCGATGTCGTCGCGCACGCGTTGGGTTTCACGGTCGGATGCCTGTTCGGCGCCACCGCCGGTCGCAGCAGCGTGCAGCGTTTTCTTGATCGCGTGCCGCAATGGCTTCCGGCAGCAGGCGCGCTCGCATCGATCGCGCTGGCCTGGCGTTGCGCGCTGGCGAAGTGAACGCCGCGACGTGCCCCAACGGCCGCCACGTCGCGCCGATACGACGCGCGCCGCGGCGGCGACAGGCTACTTGGCTGGCTTCTTGAACTTCAGGATGAACTGATCGGTCTTGCCGCGGATCGCCTCATCGAAAGCGGCCAGGTCGTGCTTGTCGGTCGTGTTGTGCAGTAACGCGCTCTTCGAATCGAGCACGAATCCGGCCGCGACCACTTCCTGCTCGACGGTGCTTTCGCGCACGCGATGCAGCGTCGAGGTGACATCAGCCGGCGCGTCGACCGCCGCATCGTGATCGATGACGATGTATACGCCGCCGGGCTTCAGTGCGTCGAATACCGACTTGTTGAACGTCATCATGTCGATGCCCGACACGTTCTTGACGTCGTGGTAGTTGTCGGATGTCCAAACGAAATCGGCGCCAGTGGGTAACTGCAGCGCCCTGATGGGTTGCACCAGCAAAGTCACGTTGCCGTAGCCGCTCTCGGCCGCAATCGCCTTGATGGGCAGCGTACGGTCCGGCGCATTGGCGGGCGCATCCGGGCGCGGCGCCGGCACGAGCGCGATCAGGTGGCCTTTCGGGCCGACCGCCTTGCTCAGCAGGCGCGTGAAATATCCGCCGCCGGGCATCAGTTCGACGACGGTGTCGTTGGTTTTCACGCCCGCGAAGGCCAGGGTTTCGGCCGGCTTTCTTTGCGCGTCGCGTTGCGTGTCCGCGGCGGGCCGCGACGTGTCGGCGACGGCGGCATTGATCGAGGCCGGAACGGAAACGTTTGCAAGTGCAGGCAACGATGCGGGCAGGCCCAGCAGCAGGGCCAATGCGCAGGCGAATTTCATGGCAAATCCCTCAATTTTTAGACGTGTACCCGGGACGGGCGGATGGCTTAGTTTCGTCTAAGACACGGTGCGCGGCAAATCGTTCAGAGGGAACTCACGCCTGAAACTTTGACCGTTTGCGATGGTCACTGTCTTTGCATTCGATTCTGCATTCAATCCCCTCAGGAGGATTCCGACATGTCCCGATCCACGCGAATGATCAGCGTTGCGCTCGCATCGCTTCCGCTGGTTGCATTCACTGCCGCCGTGAACGCTGCGAACACCCCATCCGATACCGCCGCGCCCGATGCGAAAATGCAAGGCGATGCGCGGCATTGGCACCATCACGACATGCACGGTCGCGGGCCCGCCGGTGGTGAAGCCGGCCTTATGAGCGTACTCAGGGAACTCGACCTGACGAGCGCACAGAAGGACCAGGTGCACGGCATCCTGTCCGCCGAGCACGCACAGATGAAGTCCGAGCACCAGGGCGCGATCGCCGACCTGCCGGCGCTTGGCAACCCCGGCGACCCGCAGCACGCCGCCGCGGTGCAATCGGCCGAAAAGCGCGCCGCGGACCGCGTGCAGCATTGGAGCGCCGTCGAGCAGCAGGTCTACGCTGTGCTGACGCCCGCGCAGCAGGCCCAGCTGCCCAAGCTCCTGGCTGATATGCAGCAGCGCATGGCGCAGCACGTCGACCAGGAGGAGCCGCCGGCCGATCCGCAATAGGGCAAACCGGCGTCAACGCGAGGGGCGGCGGCCCGTTGAACATCCAGGAGTGGGTGAAATGGATGCACCATTCATGGGTTTTTCGCGGTTGATCCTGCCTTCCGCCCTTGCGTTGCTGGCCGGCTGTGTCGCCGAGCCGCGCGTGGTTCGCGCGCGGCCGGTGATGATGACGCCGGTGCCCGACACGCGCGTCTACGTCACTCCGGCCGCGGGCCAGAGTGCGGCGCAGCTCGACCGCGATCGCTATGAATGCCATGACTGGGCGGTGCGACAAACGGGGTTCGATCCGAGCGTGCCCCAAACGCTGCGCCGCCAGGACGCACGAGTGGTGTCTGGTTCCCCGCCCGGCGCCGGCACCCTGACCGGCGCCGACGCCGCCGCCGTCCTAGGCACAGCAGTTTCGCACCCGCGTGAAGCCGCTGCCGGCGCACACATCGCCGCCGACGCGCCCGCGCTGATCGGCAGTTCAGC
>JBEPVS010000170.1:0-5039 GCA_041690875.1 Gammaproteobacteria bacterium | reverse complement strand
TGCGCGAGGACCACGTCCTCGACGAGGACCTGCCGCTCTGGGTGCCGATCCCGGCACTGGCCGAGGTGCAGGTCGCGCTCGAGGAGGCGGTCGCCGAGGTGACCCAGCTGAAAGGCCACGAACTCAAGCGGATCATGCGAACCGGCACGGTCGCGAGCACCGACAACCGCAACTGGGAGCTACTGCCGTCGCGCCACGCGCTCAGCACGCCGGAGCGGCGCTTCAGCCAGAGCCGGGCGATCGCCCTCGACATGGAGAGCGCGACGATCGCCGCCAACGGCTTTCGCTTCCGCGTGCCCTACGGCACGCTGCTGTGCGTGAGCGACAAGCCGCTGCACGGCGACATCAAGC
This sequence comes from Gammaproteobacteria bacterium, assembly GCA_041690875.1. Lineage (GTDB taxonomy): Bacteria > Pseudomonadota > Gammaproteobacteria > Steroidobacterales > Steroidobacteraceae > FEN-1191. The sequence continues at coordinate 4,688 of JBEPVS010000170.1, read as the reverse complement.
TGCCGGGCATGGCGAATCATTTCTATCGCGAGCGCGTCGACCAGCACCTGCGCATCGGCATCCGCGCGCTCGAGCTTCTGCGCGAGCAGGGCGTTGACCAGTTGCACAGCCGCAAGCTGAGGAGCTTTGCCGAGGTCGCCTTCCAGTAGTCCGCCGATAAAGGAAGATTTATCATCGGGGCATGCCGCCTGGTGCCCTCGACGTTGCCCGGATCCGCCTCGACAACGCGCTGCTGCTGTTCGACGAATTCTTGCGCGCGACTGCCAAACATGCCGATGCCGCCACCTTGCGCGGCCTTGAAGGCCGCTTCGCCGAACGCCTGCATATCCAGCCGAGCTACTGGAGCCAGATCAAGGGGCGCTCGCGCCAGATCGGCGAGCGTCTTGCGCGCCAGTTCGAGCAGCTCAGTCACAAGCCGTACGGCTGGATGGACCGCCCGCATGACGATGCCGGAAGCGCCAGGGACGCGCCGGCAACGCCGATCTCCGGGGCCGATCCCACCGACGCCGACGCTTCCTGGAACGTGCCGAAGGACGACGACGAGCGCTTCATCGTCGGGCTGGTACTCATGTACTACCGGCGCCACCCCGAGCGCGCGCGCGAACGCCTGCTCGGCCTGCTCGGCGAAGTACTGAGCCGCCCGGCCGGCTCGAAACCTGTTGTTGGCGTGAAATCCAGGGCCGCCTCCGCTGCGCCGGCGGACGACGGCAGCGAGCTGTGGTCGCGCGCACGCGCTGCTGTGGCGCCGTTGAAACGAAAGCGCTGATCGAGGCCCGGCGCGCGCGAAAATCCGCGCACGGCTCTTGCGCAAGATAACTATTTGTTTATCATTTGCGCAAACTGCGGCCGACTTGTCGCCACGAGTTCCCATTCTGCAATTCGACAGCCATTCATGACCGTTGCCTTCGATTTCACTGCCGCATCGACCCGCCGCTTCACGGTGGGCGCCGCTGTCGTGATGCCGAGCCGCACCGGTCAACGAGGTCCACCCGGATCACCGCCACGCTGAGCGTCGTTCGCGACGCATCGAACGGCCCGGGTTGCGTCACTGCACCGGGCCGTTCTGCTTTGTTGTCGCCAAAGGAGCCGCTCATGAAGATCGTCATCACCCTCAAAAAGCCCCGCAATCCGCTGGTGGCACCTGCGCGCTTTCGCCGCGCCGGCAGTCATCGCCCTCGCGCCGCCACGCACCGCCGGGACGACGAGCGCGTGATGCGCCAGGAATTGGACGCGATGAGGAAACCCAGCCCATGAACGCGACTGCAGCGCACGCTGCAGACGAATGAAGGAAATGATCATGTCGAGCTACAAACAAACCGCGCGGCGGCCCGCAGATCGCCGTGAACCCGCGACCTGGGCGCTGCGACTTGCACTCGCCGCGGCCCTGCGCAATGCGAGCGCGCTGCTCGCGCAACTGGCACACCGGCTTGCGCGTCCGCCCGCGCGTACGCATCGTGCCACGCCGCAACTCGAGTTCTATGCGGAAGCCGGGGCGCCCGAAGGCGCGCTCTACGTCGACGGCAGGCTGGTCGGATACGTTCCCGGTGTGCGGCGGCTGTGAAGCGGTACTGCTGCGCGTGCAACATGAAGGGCGACGCCCCTAACGCATGGCCAGGGGCGACTTCACGCTCGGCCCGGGAAAGCAGCGATCGAGTTCGGCCATCTCGGTCGCACTCAGCGCCAGATCGGCGGCCGCGAGGTTCTCGCGCAGATGGGCCTCGCGCACTGCCTTCGGAATCGCGATGACACCGGGTTGCGCGAGCAGCCAAGCCAGCGCCAGTTGCGCGGGCGTGACTGCGCGGCGATCCGCAAATTCGCGCAGCGTGGTATCGGCGGCCAATCGGCCCTGATCAATCGGCGAGTACGCGATCAACGGCAACGCTCGGGCACGCATCCACGGCAACAAGTCGAAACCCGGACCGCGCTCGGTCAGCGAGTAATAGACCTGATTCGTCGCGCATCGAGAGCCGCCTTCGAGTTGCCACAGTGCTTCGAGGTCGGCGGTGTCGAAGTTGCTGACTCCCCAGTCTCCGATGCGGCCTTGCGCCCGCAACGCCTCGAACGAAGCCACCGTGTCCTGCAATGGATGCGAGCCGGGCCAATGCAGAAGGTACAGGTCGATCGTGTCGAGGCCCAGCCGTTTGCGGCTGCGCTCGCATGCCGCGAGCGTCCCTTGCCGACTGGCGTTGTGCGGATAGACCTTGCTGACGACGAAAACGTCGTCCCGCGCGACGACGCCGGCGCGTATGGCTTCGACCAACGCCTGCCCGATGATCTCTTCGGCAGCGCCTTCGCCATACATTTCGGCCGTGTCTACAAGCCGGTAGCCGAGCTCGAAGGCGCTGCGGACCGCAGCCACTTCGCGTTTGCGCGCCCGAGCCGATTCGCCCATCCGCCAAGTGCCCAGACCGAGGGCCGGAAGGCGCCTGTCGCCCGGCAAAGAGACTGTATTCATGGCTGTCGCCGATATCGCGATGCCGCGCATGTTAGGCGGAACTGAAACATCGGAGATGTGCTGCGAGAGCGACCTGCAGCCTTCGGTCCGGCGGCTCGAGTACCGTAGTCGGGCCGCTGCACGGCCGGGCCACGCAGATGCTCGCACCGGATGCGGTTGCCTCGGGTGGTGCAGGCCCCAGGCCGCCGTGAAGGTTTTCATGGCCTCGGGATGCTCATGGCCGTTTCGTTGCTTGAGGATCGCGCCGATATGAGACCATCGCGGCCACTGGAGAGAGGCTGCGATGACGAGTCCTTCGCCGCTGCGCGATCCGCTGATCACTACCGCGTTGCCCGGCCTCATGTCCTGGACCGAGCACTTTCGGCAGGTCGAAATCCCGGTGCTCGGCGAGACTGCCGTGGCCCTCGAGGCATTGCGCGCGAACGAGGACGACGTCGACGCCAACGGCATCGGCGAGATGATCGCAAACGATCCGTTGATGACCTTGAAGGTGCTCGCCTATGCCTCGTCGCATCGCGGCAGCAAGGTCGTGACGGATACCGAGACGGTGACCGCGGCGCTCGTGATGATGGGCATTTCGCCGTTCTTCCGCGCGTTCGGACCACAACCTACCGTGGAAGAGCACTTGGCCGGCGAGCCCGAGGCCCTGACCGGCCTTCGGGCGACGGTGCGGCGCGCCCATCGCGGAGCGAACTTCGCGCTGGGGTTCGCGGTGCACCGGATGGATCCGGACGCGGCGGTCGTGCACGCGGTCGCGTTGCTGCATGAATTCGCGGACATGCTGTTGTGGTGTCACGCGCCCACGCTGCAGCTTCGTATTCAGTCCTTGCAGCAAGCCGACCCGGCGCTGCGCTCGAGCGCGGCGCAACGCCACATATTGAACATGGAAGTCGCGGACCTTCAGGCGTCGCTGATGCGGGCCTGGCGTCTGCCCGAGCTGCTGATGCAAATGGGCGACGACAAGCACGCCGAAAGTGCGAACGTCCGCAGCATCGAGCTCGGGGCTCGTCTAGCACGGCACACCGCGCACGGCTGGGACAATCCGGCGTTGCCTGACGACATCGCGGACATTGCGGCGTTGCTGAACCTGTCGCTCGCGGCCACGCTGAAGCTGGTCCAGGAAATCTGACACCGACGCTCGAACAGTTCGCGTGTCACACCCTAACCGCGTGACGAGGCTCCGTCGGAACCGGACGCCCCGAGCAGTTCGGCTGTTTCATCGGCGGCTCCGTCTACCGCGGCGACCCACTTCAACGCCTCGCTCATCACATCCGGGTGCTGCGCCATCTGCACATGTGCCGTGGCCGAAAGATGCCGATTGTCGGCGCCCCTAAGTGTTGCATTGATCGTCGGGAAGACGATGTTGTCGCAGTTGCTGTAGAAACAGGTGAAACGGCTGCGATCGGCAGCGCCCTCGCGGCATTCGAGCGCCCTGATCCAGGCGCTCGCAGGACGCATTTCGATGGTGTTCAAGGCGCGGCCGAAACGCGCAAGCCACGTGCCCCGATGCGGGGTTCCGATGGTGATTACTCGATGAATGCGCGTCGTCCCGCAATCGGCAAGCCACGTGCGCACCGCGAGGCCGCCCATGCTGTGCGCGACGACTACAGGAAGCGTGCCGGTAGCGGCTTCGAGGCTGCGCGCCGCCTCATCGATGAAGGTCGCGTAGGTCGTGAGCGATCCGAACGGCGGCTCGAGATTCACGGCAATAAAGGGAATGCCACGGCGGCGCAGTACCTTCATCCACGGGTTCCAGAAACCGCGATTGCAAAGGAAACCGTGAACGAGGACCAGGCCTCGTTGGCCGCTCGCGTCGCTGGTGAGCACGTCCGGTTCCCGATGTGAGCGAAAAGGCTGCCACCAGCAGAAGACGACCGGCGTGCGCCAGACTTCGCCGAGCCACGCTCGAATCAATTCCGGCGAGTGAGCCCGCGGCAACTCAGCGTCCTCGCCCCCTAGCAGTGCCAGCAACAGGAACTCGGCGCCGAGGAATATCGCATACCCGAGGAAGAAGAGAACCGGAGCTACCAATCCCGGCAGCTGATCGCCTCGATACCAGAAGAATGCCGCCCAGAGTAACGAAACGAGCAGCATCGCGAACGTGAAAATCCTCTGAAGTCGCCCAATCATTGAATTGCGCGGAATGACTTTAAGTCTGATCTTCCGTCCGCTGAGCCCGCCGCTCCACGAGAAACTATTCGGCCCCGGAAAGCAGAAAGCCCCCGTCTTATGA
>JBEPVS010000169.1:0-5151 GCA_041690875.1 Gammaproteobacteria bacterium | reverse complement strand
AAGGAACAGCAGGCGATGCTGTCGAAGCTCCAAAACGGCGATGAAGTCGTGACCACCGGCGGCATCCTCGGTCGTATCACCGAAGTGGGCGAGAGCTTCATCACGCTCGAGATCGCCGACGGCGTGCGCATCCGCGTGCAACGCGGGCAGATTTCGCAACTGATGCCGAAGGGCACGCTGAAAGGCGCCTGAGACCGTATCGATGCTGGAATTTCCGCGCTGGAAGTACACGCTGGTCGGCCTGGTCATGCTGCTGGCGCTGGTGTTCGCGCTGCCGAATTTCTTTGGCACCGATCCGGCGCTGCAGGTGGCGCGCAAGAACCGCCTGCCGATGGACGAATTCGCGCGGACGTCCGTCGAACAGGTGCTGACCGGCCATGCTTCGGCGTTTCGCAGTTCGTACATCGACGATGGGAAGCTCATCGTTCGTTTCGCGAGCGTGGCAGACCAGCTCAAGGCGCGCGATACCGTCGATGAAAATCTCGCGACCGACTACGTGAACGCGCTGACGACTGCTTCACGCGCGCCGCCGCTGCTGCGCAAGATTGGCCTGCGGCCGATGCCGCTGGGTCTCGACCTGCGCGGCGGCCTGTACCTGCTATACCAGGTGGATGTGAACGGCGCCGTGGCGCAGCTGCTCGACAGCTACGACCAGGGATTTCGCCGCACGCTCTCTGGCGCCAACCTGCCGTTTACCGACATCGCGACCTATACCGGCAGCAAGAGCAGCATCCCGAATGCACTACGCGTGAGCCTGCCGCCGGGAGCAGACGTAGGCGCGGTGCGCGATGCGCTGCGCAAGGCAAACGGCGACCTGACCTTTAGCGTCGGCAGCAGTGATGCCGGACCGACCATCGAGATGGAAATGAGCCAGGCGCAGGTGAAAGTCCGCCAGGATTACGCGCTGCAAAAGAACATCACGACGCTGCGCAACCGCGTCAATGAACTCGGCGTCTCCGAACCGATCGTGGCCCAACAGGGTATTGACCGCATCAACGTGCAGTTGCCGGGCATCCAGAATTCCGCGGAAGTGAAGGACATCCTCGGCAAGGTCGCGACGCTGGAGTTCAGGATCGAGGATTCGCAGAACAGCGCCGTCGAGGCCAAGCAGCGGGGCCGCGCGCCACTCGGCTCCAAGCTCTACGACATGCAGGGGCGCCCGGTGTTGCTGAAGCGCGAGCTGATCGCGACCGGCGACCAGCTGACGAATGCCACCTCGACCGCGGGCAATGAAGGCCCGGAAGTCAACGTCACGCTGAATGGACAGGGCGGCGATTCGATGCTGCGAGCCACGCGCCTCAACGTCAAGAAGCGCATGGCGGTGGTCTATATCGAGAAGAGCCGCGAGACGCGCGTCATCGATGGACAGAAGACGACGCATGACGTGACGACGGAAAAAATCATCAGCCTGGCGACCATTCAGTCAGTGCTCAGCAACCAGTTCCGCATCACCGGCCTGCAGGCGGTCGAGGCGCGCGAACTCGCGCTGCTGATGCGCTCCGGTTCGCTGTCGGCACCGATCTTCGCGGTCGAGGAGCGCACGATCGGCCCGAGCCTGGGTGCCGAGAACATCCGCAAGGGTGTGCAGGCGCTGTTGATCGGCTCGCTCGCGGTGTTCCTGTTCATGGCGCTGTACTACCACTACCTGGGCTGGGTCGCGAACCTCGTGTTGCTGGCAAACGTCGTGTTGCTCACCGCGTTGCTGTCGATGCTGCGCGCGACGCTCTCGCTCCCGGGCATCGCGGGCATCATCCTGACGGTCGGCATTGCCGTCGACGCCAACGTGCTGATCTACGAGCGCATCCGCGAGGAGTTGCGCAACGGCGTGTCGCCGCAAGCGGCGATCCGCGCCGGATTCGAGAAAGCGTTCTCGGCGATCCTCGATTCGAACGTCACGGCCTTCATCGCCGGCCTCGTGCTGTGGGTGATCGGGCGCGGCGCGATCCGCGGTTTTGCGGTGGTGCTGATGCTCGGCATCATCACCTCGATGTTCACGGCGCTGCTCGGCAGCCGGGCGTTGATCACGCTGATATACGGCGGGCGCCGCAAGCTCGACCGCATTTCGATAGGGTAGGCCGCCGCCGTGGAATTCTTCAAGAAAGCCACCCACTTTCCGTTCATGTCGACGCGGAAGGTCTGGTATGGCCTGTCGCTCGTGTTGATGATCGTCTGCATCGCTTCATTCTTCGTGCGCGGATTGAACCTCGCGGTCGATTTCACCGGCGGCGTGCAGGTGCAGACGACGTTCAGCAGCGCCGTGAATATCGATGCCTTGCGCAACGACCTCGAGGCCGCGGGCTTCCGCGAGCCGCAGGTGCAGAACCTCGGCTCATCGCGTGAAGCAGCGATCCGCCTGCCACCGCAGGTGGGACAGACCGGCGATGTCATCCGCACGCGCGTCGAGGGCGTGCTGCATGCGATCGATGCCAAGGCCGAGGTGACCAGCCTCGATGTGGTGGGATCACAAGTCGGCGACGAGTTGAAGAGCGGCGCGATCAAGGCGCTGGCCGCGACGCTGGCGCTGATTTTCATCTACATTGCGTTCCGTTTCCACACGTGGCGATTGTCGGTCGGCGCAATTCTCGCCGTGCTGCACGATCCAATCCTCGTGCTCGGCGCGTTCTCGCTCTGGCACACCTCTTTCGACCTGCCGGTCGTCTCGGCGATGCTGGCGGTGATCGGTTATTCGCTCAACGACACCGTCGTCGTGTTCGACCGCATCCGCGAGCGCTTTGAGGGAAGCCGCCGGCTCGAGCCGGTCGCGGTGCTCGACCAGTCGATCAACCAGACATTGTCGCGAACCATCATGACGAAAGTGGTGACGTTGATCGTCGTTGTCGCGCTGTACGTCCTTGGCGGGCAGGCACTCAAGGGATTCTCCGAGGCGCTGATCATCGGCATCCTGGCCGGCACGTACTCGTCGATCTATATTTCGAGCGCGATCGCGCTCGACTGCGGACTGAAGGCCGAGCACCTGCTGGCGAGCGCAGTGAAGCGACCGGTGGACGATCTGCCCTGATCGCCGCCGCGATATACCACTGATGGGCCCGGGCCGGCGTGCACATGCTGCAACTGCTCTCTGAGCCAGCCACGTGGGCGGCCTTTGCGACGCTCTCGCTGCTCGAGATCGTGCTGGGCATCGACAACGTGATATTCCTCGCGATACTCGTGGGCCGGCTACCACCCGCGCGCCAGCAGCGCGCGCGGGTCGTGGGACTCGCGCTGGCAATGTTCACGCGCATTGCGCTGCTGTTCTCGATCGTGGGGCTCACGAGGCTGACGGCGCCGTGGTTTTACGTGCTCGGCCAGGGGATTTCAGGGCGGGACCTGATACTGGCCGGCGGCGGCTTGTTCCTGCTCGCCAAGAGCGTGCTCGAAATACACCACACTCTCGAAGGCGCCGCCGCTGAACGCAATGCGCGCGCACTGGCCAGCTTTGCCGCGATCGTCATCCAGATCGCCATCATCGACATCGTATTCTCGCTCGATTCGGTGTTCACCGCGGTGGGGCTGGCGCGTCCCGACCAGGTGCCGATCATGGTCGCGGCGATCGTCGTGTCAATCATCGTGATGATGTGGCTGTCGGGCCCGATTTCGGCCTTCGTCGACCGTCATCCCACGATCAAGATTCTTGCGCTCGCGTTCCTGATACTCGTCGGCGTGGCGCTGATCGCCGAAGGGATGGACGTGCACATCCCGAAGGGCTACCTGTACTTCGCGATGGCCTTCTCGGTGCTCGTCGAGATGATCAACATCCGGCTGCGCAAGCTCCTCGACGCGCGGCGTAAGCGGCGCGCGCCCTGAGGCGCGCGAGCGCGACCGGACGCTCAGCGCTCAGCGATCAGCGCGAGCGAGCCGGTGCAGCGGCTCGCCGCTCAGGCGATAGATGCACCACTCATCCATCGGTACTGCCCCGAGCCGCAGGTAGAAATCGATCGCAAGGCGATTCCATTTCAACGCCGACCATTCCAGACGGCCGCAGCCGCGATCCGCGGCGGTGCGCGCCAGGTGCTGCAACAGTGCGCGACCCACGCCGTGCTTGCGAAAGGCAGGATCCACGAACAGGTCTTCAAGGTAAAGACCCGGCCGTGCCAGGAACGTCGAGTAGTTGTGGAAGTACAGCGCGAACCCCGCGCCTTGCCCGTCCATGTCGGCGAGCACCACTTCGGCGTAGTGTCGTTCACCGAACAGCGTTGCCAGCAGCGCCGCCTCGGTGGCAATCACCTCCGACTGGAGCCGTTCGTATTCACCCAGCGCGCGGATGAAACGCAGGATCTGCGGCGTATCGGCGGGTTCGGCAACGCGGAGGCTGACCATGCCTCTTAAGTGTAGCGTCTGGCCCGCCGACGCGGGCGAAGCGGAAACTGCGGCCGCCTCGCAGGTTTACTGCGTGTCAGCACCTGCTCAGCGCTGCTTGGCGAGCCCGCTATGGCCATACGAATAGAAAGCGTAGATCGCCAGGCCGATCGCGGACCAGATGAAGAACGCTTCCCAGGTAATCGCGGGCAGCTGCACCATCAGGAATGCGCAGAATCCCATGCCCAGCACCGGCACCACGGGTACCCACGGCGTGCGAAATGGACGCTTGAGCTCCGGGCGGGTCTTGCGAAGTACGATGACGCTGGCGCATACGAGGAAGAACGCGGATAGCGTGCCGAGATTGACCAGCTGCGCCACTTTTCCGATCGGCGACAGGCCTGCGATCAGCGCGATGACGATGCCCGATCCGATGATCAGTCGTATCGGCGTTTGCGTCTTGGGATTGACCCTGGCCATCACCATGGGCAGGAGTCCGTCGCGCGACATCGCCAGCACGACTCGGGTCAGGCCGAAATACAGCACCAGCATGACGGTGGTGATTCCGGCCATTGCGCCGATCGAAATCAGCGCTTCGGCCCAGCCGATACCGAGCTGTTTCAGCGCATCGGCGATCGGCGCCTTGATGTCGATGTGGTCGTAGTGCACGACGCCAGTCAAGATACCGGAAACGATGATGTACAGGACCGTGCAGATCACCAATGAAGCGATGATGCCGATCGGGAGATTCCGCTGCGGATTGATTGTTTCCTCCGCCGCGGTCGAGACCGCATCGAAGCCGATGTAGGCAAAGAAAATCAGGGCCGCACCGGTGAGGACCTGTCTCTTATACAC
>JBEPVS010000168.1:0-5196 GCA_041690875.1 Gammaproteobacteria bacterium | reverse complement strand
AGGCCGCTCCAAGCCCATGTCCGCCGCCGCCGACGATGATCGCGTCGTAGCCGCGCTTCGGTGTCGCGGCGCGCCATTGCGGCTGCCAGAGGCGTTGTCCGGACAATCCACCCAGTAGCAGCGACCAGCCTGAAAACCTGCTCGTCATGAAGCGCCCGTCATGCGCCGCTCAGGCGCGCAGCTGCACGTTGTCCGGATCGTACGGCGATTCGCGCACGACGGTGGCGGCATGGCGCTTACCGAGGATCTCGATCTGCAGTTCGGTGCCGAGCGTCGAGAAGGCCGGCTGCACGTAGCCGATCGCGATGCTCTGCTGCACCGCATGGCCATAACCGCCAGCGGTGGCGCGACCGACAATCTTGCCGCCCTTGCCAAACAGCGGCTCGTTTCCGAGCGGATCGGCATCAGTAACGTCCTGGACGCTCAGCGTGACGAAGTGATTCGGCACGCCGGCGGACTGCTGCCTCGCGAGCGCGTCGCGGCCGATGAAATCGCCCTTGTTCATGCGCACAAAGCGCTCGAGGCCGGTCTCGAACGGCGTGTAGTCGCGCGTCATGTCGCTGCCCCACATCCGGTACGATTTTTCCAGCCGCATCGATTCCATCGCTCGCATGCCGGCCATGCCGATGCCATGCTCGGCGCCGGCTGCAAACAGCGCCTCGAACAGGTGATGCGCGTACTCGATCGGGAAATGCAGTTCCCAGCCGAGCGAACCGACAAAGTTGACGCGCAGTGTGTACACCTCGCTCGCGAGGCCCACATCGAGCACCTGGCTCGAAAGCCACGGAAATGCGGCGTTGTCGAGCGGCGCATCGATGAGTTTCGCAAGCACGTCGCGCGAGCGCGGGCCTGCCACGACGAAGCAGCCGCGCGCCGTCGTGATGTTCTGCAGCGCGACTGAGCCGTCACGTGGCAAGTGCTTGTTCAGGTAGTCGGCATCGTAGCGCTCGGCGGCACCGGCACTGACGACGTAGAACGTGCCATCCGGGAGTTTCGTGATCGTGAATTCCGAGCGGATTCCGCCGCGCGGCGTCAGCGCATGGCAAAGCGCAATGCGCCCGGATTTTACCGGCACCTTGTTTGCGACCAGCGAGTCGAGCCACGCTTCGGCGCCCGGTCCGCTGACGATGTGCTTCGTGAACGGCGTCAGGTCGATGACGCCGACCTGGTTGCGCATCCGCAGGCACTCGGCCCCGACGTGTTCGAAGTAATTGCTGCGCCGGAAACTCCATTTGTCTTTGCGCTCGACGCCTGCCGGTGCGAACCAATTCGCGCGCTCCCAACCGTAACGCTGGCCCCAGACAGCACCGAGCCGGTCCAGCTTGTCGTAGATAGGGCTGGTTTTCGCCGGACGCGCGCCAGGGCGCTCTTCATCCGGGAAGTGGATCGTGAAGACTTCCTGGTAAGTCTCCTCGTTCTTCTCAATGACGTAACGCTTGGACGTGTACGGACCAAAGCGGCGCGGGTCGGTGGCCAGCATGTCGATGCCGGGCTCACCCTCGACGATCCACTCGGCCAGCTGCCAACCGGAACCGCCCGCGGCGGTGACACCAAAGCTGTGGCCCTCGTTGAGCCACAGGTTGCGATGGTTCCACGCCGGACCGACGAGCGGACTGCCATCCGGCGTGTACGAAATCGGACCGTTGATGATGTCCTTGATGCCGAGGTCCGCCAACGCTGGAACGCGGCGCACGGCGGCTTCGACGTGCGGGGCGAGGCGCTCGATGTCGCCCTCGAACAGGCTTTTGCCGAACCAGTCGGGAACGCCGTCGGCAAAGCGCGCCGGCGCGCCTTTTTCATAGGGGCCGAGGATCCAGCCCATGCGCTCTTCGCGCAGGTAATACGACTGGTCGGATTCGCGCAGCACCGCGAGCTCGCGGCCGCCGCCCGACCGATACGCCTTTAGCTTCGGTGATTCTTCAAAAATGATGTACTGGTGCTCGACGGGAATCGCCGGCACATTGAGGCCGAACATGCGGCCGGTCTGGCGCGCGTAGTTTCCGGTCGCGCACACGACATGCTCGGCGACGATATCGCCCTGGTTCGTCGTCACGCGCCACTCGCCTGAGGGCGTGCGCGCGACGCCGGTGACTTCGGTGCGCTCGTTGATCTCGGCGCCGCCATTGCGCGCGCCCTTGCGCAGCGCCATCGTCAGGTCGGCCGGCGCGATGTGGCCATCGTCCGGGTGATAGAGCGCCCCGATGATTTTCGCGGTTTCCTTGCCATCGCCCAGGTTGACCAGAGGCCAGAGCTTCGCGACCTCGGCCGGAGTGATCACCTCAAACGGCACGCCAATCGTGTTCGCGGTGCCGCAGTATTTGTAGTACTCGTCCATGCGCGCCGCGTTGGTGGCGAGGCGCAGGTTGCCGGTCACGTGGAAGCTGACATCTTGGCCCGTTTCGGCTTGCAGTCGCTTGTACAGATCGACCGAATACTTGTGCAGCTGCCCGACCGTGTAGCTCATGTTGAACAGCGGCAACAGGCCCGCCGCATGCCAGGTCGAGCCAGCGGTCAGCTCGGAACGCTCCAGCAGCACGACGTCCGACCAGCCTTTCCTGACCAGGTGGTACAACGTGCTGACGCCAACGACGCCACCGCCGATGACCACGACACGAGCATGCGACTTCATGATTGGGGACCCCTATTAGCTGCAAGTCTAGCCACTAGCGGGGTCCGGGCCGCTCCAATAGCGACGATCCCATGTGCAAAAGCGTCAGACGCTGCGTAAGCCAGACAAGGCTTAGCTACCGTCCTGGCCGAGCGGCGGAGCGTCCCCGCTTCGACGCTTGGCGGACGCGGCGCGCTGTAAAACTGGGTAGGCGAAACTCGCCAGATGCGAATGGACTCGCCGCAGGTCGCGCATGATACGTAACAACAGGCCACTTTCTTTCGCGGCCAGTTCAACGCTTTCAGCGCGGTTTGTGAGCCCAGCCGCCGCGGCCTCCCTTAGCAAGCGTACGCTGAGGGCCGTTGCTTCGGCCTCCAACTGCAGGAACCGCCGCTTGCGGTCTATCAACTGGCGAGAGGCGGCAAGATCACCGCGCAAGAATACTGCGAGGGCGAACTTGTGGCTCTCGACGAGCTCAGTGTGCATGCGGCTTACGATTCCAATCTCTTCCTCGGTCAGCTGCCGGCCACGCCGTAGCTCTTTCACAGCGAAATCCGTCAGACCGTTGGCGACCACGTCGGCGATGTGTTCGAAGTTGATGACTGCCGCAAGGATCTCCTGGCCTTTGTCGCCTTCGCGCCGATCATCGAGAGTCTGCTCTCCGCCTATCGCCGCCAAGTAGCTGCGAATCGCTCCACCGAGCTGGCGTGTGGCCGTGTCGTTCGCCGCGATGCCTGCCGCTTGCGAAGTGTCTCCGGAACGCAGCAGCTCCAGGGTGCTGGCCAGCATCGCGTCGACCAGATCCGACATCCGCAGCGTTTCGCGCGATGCATTCGCCAGCGCGACGCTGGCGGCGTCGATTGCCGCCCGCTCGAGATACAGAGGCCGGCCCGGATCGGCCGGGCGCGGAGGGTCGGGCAACCAATACAACAGCAGGCGCGCGCTACGCTTGACGGCAAACAGGAATACGGCCGCCAGCAGCAGGTTGAACAGCAGGTGAAAGTTGACCGCCAGGCGGGCATCGTCAGCGGTGAACCTCGCCATGAGGTGCGTGATGGGCGTCAGCCAGGGCAACGCCAGCAGTACGCCGACCGACCGTACCAGCAGGTTGCCCAGCGGCAAGCGACGCGCTTCCGGGGTCGAAGCGTGCAGCAATGGTGGCATGGCTCCGCCGAGGTTCGCACCCAGGACCAGAGCGACGGTCTCAGTCGCGCCGACGACATGGCTGGCGGCGAGCGACCCCACGACCAGTACGATGACGACGCTGGAGTGACAACCCCAGGTCAACAAGGCAGCCAGTACTACGGCGAGGATCGGATCGGCAGCCAGTGCCTGTACGAACGAACGCAGCAGCGGCGTGTGCTCGATCGGCCCCAGCGTACGCTGCAGCAGTGCCAGAGCCATCAACATCAGCCCGAGGCCGATCACCGCGCGTCCCATATTGCGTACGCGACTGCCGCGAGACCAGCGGAAAGTGAGTACGCCGCACAGCACCAGCGGTGGCGCAAACATCGCGACATCGAATGACAGCACCTGCGCCACCAGCGCGGTGCCCACGTTCGCGCCGAGCATCACGGCGAGCGCGGGCGGCAACGCGATGACACCGGCAGCCGTAAACGAAGTTGCCATCAACCCAACGGCTGTACTGCTCTGCAAGAGCGCGGTGATGCCAATGCCTGTGAAGAAGGCTCGCCAGCGATCGCCGAGGTTGCGTTCGAGCGCGCGCCGCAGACTCGTGCCGAAGCCGCGCTGTACACCGGTACTGACCATGTGCGTGCCCCAGAGCAGCAAGCCCACGTAACCCGAAAGGTTTGCAAGTATCAGTGTGCCGGACAATTAATCAGGCTTCCTTGCGCTCACTGCGCCGCATCAGCGTCAGCGCGAGCAGCGCGGATGCGACCATGAGGAAAAGGCTCACGGCATTCAGCACCGGCGTGGCGCCTTCGCGCATCCGGCCGTACATCATAATTGTCAGCGGTGAATCGGCACCGACCAGCATCAGCGTCGTGTTGAAATTCTCGAATGACATCAAGAAGGCAATCGCGGCGGAGCCAATCAGCGCCGGCCGCAAATAGGGCAGCGTGATCGTGCGCAGCATGGCTGGCCGCGTCGCGCCAAGGTTCAGCGCCGCATCTTCGAGCGTGCGATCGAAGCGCTTCAGGCGCGCGCTGATCGTCAGCGTGGCGATCGCGACGATATATGAAAACTGCCCGAGCACGACCAGCGGCAGGCCGGGCCTGAGGAAATCCAATTCCAAACCGAACATGTCGCTCGCGACATCGGCAACGCGGCTAGCGAAAGCGAGGATCGAGATGCCAAGGATCACGCCGGGAATCACCAATGGCACCAGCATCAGCATTGATAACACGCCCTTGCCGGGAAACTGGCCGCGCTCCATCAGGAAAGCGTTGGCTGTGCCGACGACGACCGATAGCGCGGTGACCCAGCAGGCGACGACGAAGCTGGTCCAGATGCTGGACAGTAGCTGGCTGTCCTTGAACAGGCCAACGCGACCGAGCGCGTCGTTGCCGAGGAACCAGTCGAGCGTGAAGCCGTGCCAGGGCGGAGCGGGGTAGTTGGCATTGTTG
>JBEPVS010000167.1:0-5243 GCA_041690875.1 Gammaproteobacteria bacterium | reverse complement strand
GAGACAGGTACTGGCGCGCGCAGGGCACATCGGACTACGCGAACCAGGTTTATGGCAACAACTTCCCGTATCCCGTGATCGGATTTTCGGCAGTCGACGAGGATTTTGCCGACAGCGTCGCCGCGGTGCACGCCAGCGGAAACTTGAGCGATGCCTGGCATGGACGCGTGACGCTGAGCCGCAATGTCGATGACCTGCACCAGAACCAGCCTGATGTGTTCGACATCAACCTGGCGAAGGACTACGACACGACCTCGCGTAATACCGTGGACCTGCAGAACGATGTGACGATCGGCAACGCGCAGACCGGGCAGGTGTTCACGTTTGGCGCGATCCTGACGCAGGAACACACCGATTCGCTGTCCTTCGGCACGCATTACGCGGTGAGCACCAGCGCGCAGACCTACTACCTGCAGGACCAGTTGAAGATCGGATCGAGCCGCCTGTTGCTGGCCGGCGGCGACTACCATCATCCCTCGTTCGGCAACCGCGCGACATGGAATGCCGAGTACGGATTCTCGGCCACGGACAATCTGCTGCTGACGCTCGCTGCGGGCACGGCATTTCGTGCACCGTCCGCGACGGATCGCTTCGGGTTCGGTGCAAACCCCAACTTGCAGCCCGAGCAGTCGCGCAACTTAGAGGCGGGCCTCAAGTGGCGCGCCGACGAGTCGCAGCAACTGGGCGTCGCCGTGTTCCAGGACACGATCGACGATTTGATCACGACGATCTTCGCGCCGCCGACGTTTGCGCCGCAGAACGTGAACATCGATCGGGCGCGCATCCGCGGCCTGGAACTCAGCTGGGACCTCGATCTCGACGCGTGGACGGCGCACGCCGAGGCGAACTGGCAGGACCCCCGCAACCTCGTCGATGATACGCAGTTGCTGCGTCGAGCGCGCCAGAGCGTGGCGTTGAGTGGTGCGCGCAAGTGCGCGTTCGGCGAGCTCGGGCTCGATGTGCTGCAGGCTGGACCGCGCACTGACAGCGACGTCGCCACCGGCGCGCCGGTGCGCGATGGTGGCTACACGCTGCTGGCGTTGCACGCAAAGTGGACGATCTCGCCTTCGTGGTCGCTGACCGCGCGCCTCGACAACGCACTCGACCATCGCTACGAGCTGGCGAGCGGCTACAACACCCCAGGCCGGGCGCTGTTCGTCGCGGCGCGCTTCAGTTTCCGTTGATTGCCGGTGGTAGCCAGCGCACAGCGCCGGCAGCGCGACAGTCGCGCTAGAATCGCCTCGTGGCATCCCGGGAACTTGAATGCGCGCTCGAGGCGGCACGTGCCGCCGCCGAGGTCGCGACGAAGCTGTACCGCGGCAACATTGCCGTGCGCCTCAAGGAGGACCGCACGCCGGTGACCGAGGCCGACGTGCAGTGCGAGCAAGCGATCCGCGCGGTGCTCGAAGCGCGATTCCCGGACCACGGTTTCTATGGCGAAGAGACCGGCCAGCGCGCGATGAACGCGGAAAACGTCTGGCTCGTCGATCCGATCGACGGCACGAAATCGTTCGTGCGCGACTGTCCGTTCTTCTCGACGCAGATCGCGCTGCGGCGCGCTGGCAAGCTGGTGCTCGGGGTGTCGAGTGCACCGGCGTACGGCGAACTGGCGTGGGCGGAGCAGGGCGGCGGCGCGTATCTCAACGGCGAACCGATCACGGTCAGCAAGATCGCGGCGCTGCAAGAATCGATTCTCTCGACCGGTAACCTGAAGACGCTGGCCGCATCGACCGTGGGCTGGCGGCGATTCGGCACGCTGGTGGGCCGCGTGAACCGGCTGCGCGGCTACGGCGATTTCGTGCACTACCACCTGCTTGCGCGTGGCGCGCTCGATGTCGTGATCGAATCAGATGTCAATATCCTCGACATCGCCGCGCTCAGCGTCATCGTCGCCGAGGCGGGCGGAAGATTCACGGATCTGGACGGCCACGCGATCGATCTCGACACGACCACGGTGCTGGCCGCCAACGTAGCGCTGCACGCTCCGGTGCTGGCGGCTATGCGGGAATGAACGCGCGGCGGCCGCCGCCCGACAGCTCTTGCATCGGCGTCGCATAGAGCAACGACAGTTCCGCCGCGGTCAGCACCTCGCGCGCCGCGCCGAGGCGCCAGCGTCCATCGCCGTGCATCAGCAGCACGCGATCGGCGCAGCGCTCGGCGAGCGCGGGGTCGTGGAGCGTGGCGATGACGGCTGCGCCCGCTGCGCAGCGCTCGCGAAACGCCAGCAGCACATCGACCTGGTGATGCGGATCGAGATGGTTGGTCGGTTCATCGAGCAGGTACACCTGGGGATCCTGGGCAAGCAATCCGGCCATCGCGGCGCGGCGTTGTTCGCCGCCGGACAGCGTCGCCAGCAACCGCGCGCCACACTGCGCGACGCCCATGCGTTCGAGTGCCGATTGCGCGATCGCGTGGTCGCGCGGCGATTCGCCATTGAGCCAGCCGATGTGCGGATGGCGACCCAGCAACGTCGCCTCGAACACGGACAGCGGCAACGCGTCTTCTCGATCCTGTGGCAGGAAGGCGAGGCGCCGTGCGATCTCGCTACGCGGCAGCTGCGTGAGTGCGCTGTTGCCGAACAGCACCGTACCTCCCGCCGGCGGACGCAATCCCGCCAGCGTGTGCAGCGTGAGGCTCTTGCCACTGCCGTTGCGGCCGAGCACGGCGAGGAACTCTCCGGGCTGCAACGCGAACTCAAGACCGGTGAGCAGTGCGCGGCCGTCGGCCTGTACGCTCAAGGCTTGCGCACCCAGCAGTGCAGCGCTCATTGGCGCAGCCAGCCGATCTCGAGTGCTGTCTCCGCGCCAACGCGCTCCTCCGACAGGTCGTCGGGCATGACCTGGGCGTAGGGCGAGAGCGGAATACGTCCAGCCATGATTTCCGCGTAGCGCTGCGGGTAGCGCGGATTCAATTGCGGTTCCGCATACCCTTGCGGATACAGCGGCGCATCGCTGTCGAAGGCGTACTTGTCGGTGGCGCCGAAGGTGTGGAGCAACTCATGCGCGGTCACGATCGCATTCTGCGCCGTCTGCGCATTTGTCGCGAACAAATGCACGACGCCCATTAAGCCGCGTTGCATTCCGACCGAGTGCGGTAGCGAAGGACTGCGTACAGGATCGTGATAGAGCAGGAACAGCGCAATCTGCGGACGCGAGCGTTCGATGCTGCCGATCGCCTGCGCGCGATAGCGGCGCAATCGCAGCGACCACAAGATACGGCCGAACAAACCCGCATCCGCGTCGAGTTGCGGTGGACGCGACTGCAACGGCGCATAGAGCTTGATCCCGATCGGCGCATCGAGCGCGACGCCGTAGCGACGCGCTTCGCCCGCAACGAAATCAGTGACCGGTTGCAGCTGTGCTTCGGTGAGACCAGAAATATAGCGGTCGGCCGCGGCGCTCCCGTCGGCATTGACCGGAAACGCACCTACGAACACGGTGTGCTGCCAGCTCGTAGTGCGAATGCGATCGAGCCACGCCCCGCCCGCGACGATGGCGAGCACGAGCAGCAGGATTACGATGCGCAGTGTGCGCCACATCGGACTGCGCTCAGCGACTCAGGGCTGCAGCCGCGTGACCGACCACGGGCCCGGCGAAAACCCATCGCCCAGGGGCGTCAGGATGCGCTGCCAGCGTGCGCGATCGTGGATACGCGCGCTGCCCTCAACCCAGAGCTCGACCGCTTCCGCCCACAGGTGATATCCACCCCAGTTCGGAGGACGCGCGATGCGTACGCCTGGATCGCGCGCGTTTTCGTCATCCTTCGGTGCGGGCAGTGCCAGTCGCAGTGCCGTTTTCGCCACATTCGCGAGCAACTCTCCGCGCGAGCCGATCGGCTCGCTCTGCTGGCTGGCCCAGGCGCCGAGCCGGCTCTGCCAGTTGCGGCTCGCGAAATAGGTATCGCTGTCGGCCGCATCCGCGCGCACGATGCGGCCCTCGACGCGCAGCTGGCGATGCAGTGCATCCCAGTGCATGACGATGGCGGCCTGCGAGCGCGCCTCGAGCTCGCGTCCCTTGCGCGAATGGTAGTTGGTATAGAAAGTGAGGAACCCGGGCCGGGCCGTGATGCGCTTGCACAGCACTACGCGGGCCGATGGCCGCCCGGATGCATCGGCCGTCGCCAGCACCATCGCATTCGGATTGGGCTGCAGCTCGCGTTGCGTCGCTTCATCAAGCCAGCTGGCCGCAAGTTCCAGCGGCTCCGCCGGGAGCGGTTCGGGCAAGTGTTCGCGATGCCAGGCCATGTCGCGGCATTTTATCCGAAGCGCCACGAACCCACCCGCGCAGGTCATCCGGATTCGCTCCCCCTGCGTTTCCATAATCAGGTAGCCGGCGGTTCAGGCCTTGTTCAGCGTCGCCACGCTAATTTTGCCATCAACGCCAGAAGGCGCACCTTGAGGAGTAGTCCATGAAAGGAGTCATCGCAGCCACCGCCGTGTTGTTGACGGCCCTCACACTGGCCCCGCAGGCCCAGGCCCGCGATTCGAGGTATGGCCAGCCAGGCGCGCAGGATCACGGACGGTACGACAGCCGCCCCAACTACAACCGTCCCAACGGGAATGATCACAGCCGCGGAGGAGCCCCGCGCAACTGGACCGGCCATTACGACTGGAATGCTCGCAACGATTGGCGCGGCCATAACGACTGGAATGCTGGCAACGATTGGCGCGGCCATAGCGGCTGGAACAACCGCGACAATCACCGCTGGGGCCGGCCCGATTACCGTTCCAACTACGGTTACCGCTATCCGCACTATGACTACGACCGCCCGTACTACGGCTACGGTTATGGGTCGCGCTACGTCTATCCGCCGGTGTACCGCAGCGGCTATTCATACGATTGCGACTACTACTCTTATTCCGGCTGCTACGACGACGACGGATTCTCGCTACAGCTCAGCCTGCCGCTGCACTTTTAGGTCCTGGCAGCGGTTTTGAGGCGGCGCGGATCGGGGGCTTTGGCCCCACACCCGCCCGGAGGGGGGGCGCCCCCAGGCCCCCCGCTCGCCGGGCCGTGCGCGAGCGCCGTGAAGAGTTGCAGCCGCGTGAAGACCACCGCTGCGCCGCTGGCCGATTGGAGCAGCAGCATCGCGAACGTGATCGCCGCCGCACGGGCGAGGTCCGGGCGCGCGGCGCGTTGCCGCCAGCACCACACGGTCAGCGTGGCCACCCCGAGGGTCAGAATGAGCGCGGCGAGGCGGTGCGAGAAGACGATGCCCACCGGTCCCGTGAAGCCGGGGAAGAC